>JBFISZ010000079.1:0-12568 GCA_041608315.1 Acidimicrobiia bacterium
CCGAGGGCTTGGACACCCGGTCCTCAGTCATTGCCATCGTTGCCTACCTGTCGATGGTCCCGCCGCCCGACGCGCCGAGGACCACAATCGGCCGAAACCCACCGCTCCTCGACACACCGCTTCCCGGCGCAGTGCTCCTCCGGCCTCCAAGGTATCAAGCGGAACCACTCCACCGAAGAAGAGTTGGGCAGGATGCAGAAGTGACTAGTGCCTCACAGCCGGCCGATTCGCTCCAGCAGCAAGGCGAAGAAGCCGTCGGCGTCGACATCGTTCACGACCAGGGCGTTGGGCTCTTTGCCGGTGACGCCCCACCAGTCGACCATCGTCATTCCTTCGGCGGGCCCCTCGCGGACGATCTCAACGTGGCACCGCCGGCCCGAGAAGAGGCCCGGATCGAGCAGGTAGGCCACCGTGGTCGGGTCGTGGAGTGGTGCCCCGGCCGCGCCGTACTTCTCCATGTCGTAGCGGTCGAAGAACGTCAGCATCCCGGCGACGCACGTGCCGGCGGCCGTCCCCAGCTCCCGGAAGGCTGCTACTTGGCCTTCGCCGGCCAGCGCCTTGTGAGTCACATCGAGCGGCATCAGCGTGATCGGGAGGCCGCTGGTGAACACCACATGGGCGGCGTGCGGGTCGACGAAGATGTTGAACTCGGCGGCAGGGGTCACGTTGCCCCCCTCGAAGAACCCACCACCCATCGCCACGATGCCGGACACCGCTTCGGCAATCTCCGGCGCCCGCACCAGAGCCATACCGATGTTGGTCAGCGGTCCCAAGGTGCACAGAGTGACGCTCTCCGGCGCGGCGGCCTGCAAGGTCTCTACCAGGAAGTCGACCGCATGCGTGCCGGCTGCCGCCCTGCTCGGATCGGGCAGATCGGCGCCATCGAGACCCGTCGGCCCATGCACATACTCCGCCGTCACCAGATCCTTGACCATCGGACGACTGCAACCGGGATAGACCGGTACGTCGGATCCCGCCAGCTCAACGAGCTGCAGGCAGTTGCGGGTCGTATGGTGCAGCGGGACGTTCCCCGCCACCGAGCAGATACCGATCACCTCGAGGTCCTCGGGAGAGGCCAGGGCCGCCAATATGGCGACTGCGTCGTCCTGGCCGGGGTCGGTGTCGATGATGATGCGGTGCATAGCGGCGAGCATAGAAGGCCGGGCTACTCCACCTCTTCTCGCGTCGGCATCGCCGCCCCGGCGCCGTGCCGGGTGACGGCCACGGCCGCGGCGCGTACGGCAAAACGCACGGCAGCCTCGAGGTGGGCGCCGCGGGCAAGCTCGGCGGCCACCGCCCCGCAGAAGGCGTCGCCGGCGCCCGTGGTGTCGACTGCCACCGCCGACGGCGCGGCGACGTGGATCGGCCCACTGCGCCGCACGATCATCGCGCCCTCCCCGCCCATGGTGACGACGACATCGTCGATCGGTAGCGACCCCGCCGCGGTGACCACTGCGGCGGGATCGGCAGCCGGAAGCGACGTCAACAACGCCAGCTCGGTTTCGTTGGGAATCAGGATGTCGACGCCGGCGAACAGCTCTGCCGGAAGCGTCGCCGCCGGGGCCGGGTTGAGGATGACGGTGCCGCGGGCGGCGGCGACTGCTGCCGCCAGCGCGGCCATCGGCACCTCGAGTTGCAGCAGCACTATCGCTGCGGCCGAGATCATCTCGGTAGCTGCGGCGACGTCGGCCGCCCCGACCCGACTGTTGGCGCCCGCACTCACCGAGATGGCGTTCTCGCCCGACGCGGCGACATTGATGAGCGCCAGGCCGGTACCCGTTGTGGCATCGACAGTCACGAAGCGGGTATCGATTCCGTCGGCGGCGAGCCCGGCAATCAGCCGGTGCCCGAAGTCGTCATCGCCGACCCGGCCCACCATGCCGACCCGGGCGCCGAGGCGGGCGGCCGCCGTGGCCTGGTTGGCGCCCTTGCCGCCGGCGAACGTCGCGTGCCCGGTGGCGAGCACGGTCTCACCCGGCGCCGGGATATGGGGAACCCGGGCGACCAGATCCTGGTTGAGGCTGCCGACTACGACAACGTCGAACGGGTCCGGCATTGTGGGCTCCCGCGTCGCGGCTCAGTAGTCCGCCAGTGCCTCACTCGGGTCGACGTAGTCGTATCCGAGGGCGTGGGCGACATGCTCTTCGGTGACCTTCCCCCGACACACGTTGAGCCCACCCAGCAGGTGCTCGTCGTCGAGCATCGCCTTTTTGGCGCCCTTGTCCGCCAATGCCAACGTGAAAGGCAGCGTGGCGTTGTTCAGGGCATACGTCGACGTGCGGGGCACCGCGCCCGGCATGTTGGCGACGCAATAGTGCACGATTCCGTCGACGACATACGTCGGATCCTCGTGCGTCGTCGGCCGCGACGTCTCGAAACACCCGCCCTGGTCGATGGCCACGTCGACCAGCACCGACCCCGGCTTCATGGCCTTGACCATCGCGGCGGTGACGAGGCGGGGCGCCCGATCACCCTTGACGAGAACCGCGCCGACTACCAGATCGGCGGAGAGAACCCACTCCTCGATTGCCGACGCCGTCGAGTAAACCGTCTCGAGCGCGTTGCCGAACCGGCGCGACAAGCGATCGAGCACCGCGATACTCCGGTCGAGAACGATCACCTCTGCGCCGAGGCCGGCCGCCATCTGTATCGAGTGCTCGCCGACGACGCCACCACCGATGACCACGACCCGGGCCGACTTGACACCCGGGACCCCGCCGAGGAGAAGCCCGGCGCCGCCTTGGGGGGCTTCGAGGCAATGGGCACCTGCCTGGATCGCCATCCGCCCGGCCACTTGCGACATCGGCGCCAGCAGCGGCAAGCCCCCCTTCCGGTCCGTCACGGTCTCGTAGGCGATACAGGTCGCGCCACTATCGACGAGATCTTTGGTCTGCTCCGGGTCCGGCGCCAGATGGAGGTAGGTGAACAGCACCTGATCCTTGCTGAGCTGGGCGCGCTCCACCGCCTGCGGCTCCTTCACCTTGACGATCATCTCAGCCTGGTCCCAAACCTCCTGCGCCGTCGCCGCGACACGGGCCCCTGCGGCCGCATAGGCATCGTCGAAGGCACCGATGCCGGCACCGGCGCCGGTCTCGACCAAGACCTCATGACCATGGGCGACCAATTCTCGAACGCTCGTTGGCGTCAGCCCGACCCGGCGTTCGGCTTTCTTGATCTCCTTGGGTGCCCCAACAAGCATCTCGCAATACCTCCGTTACTTCTCATGGTCGTGATTCTGACAGGCTCTAGTCGGCCGCCCCCAACACTTTGCGAAGTGCGGCCAAGATCGAGTCGATCTGACCGTCGGTGATGACCAGCGGCGGGCACATGGTGAAGTGATTGGGCGGGATCGGGCGCAGGTTGACGCCTTCGTCGAGGAGGGCGTCACGAGTTGCGACCAGGTTGACGGGTTCGGGCACCGAGACACCCCACACCGCTCCTTCCCCGCGGACATCGGTGACCATGCCGTCGTCCTTCAGGGCGCCGAGCCCCGCTCCGAGCCGGTCCCCGATGGCGACGGCGCGCCCGAGCAAACCGTCACGCTCCTGGATCTCGATGCACTTGAGCGCCACTGCACAAGCAACCGGGTGACCCGAGTACGTGTAGCCCGTGCGCAGTATGAAGCCCTCGTTGGCCTCGAGGCTGTCCACGACGGCCGGCCCGATGATCACCCCCGAAAGGGGCACATAGCCGGAGGTGACCGCCTTGGCGAAGGTGATCATGTCGGGGGTCACTCCGTAGAACTGTGCCCCGAACCACCGGCCGATCCGCCCGAAGCCGGTGATGACCTCGTCGAAGATGAGGTAGGCGCCGTAGGTGTCGCACAGGTCGCGCAGGTGGGACAGGTATCCCTCCGGAGGGGGCCAGACTCCGGCGGCTCCCTGGATCGGCTCGGTGATCACGGCGGCGACCTCATCGCCGTGCTCGGCAAAAACCCGCTTCATGGCCTCGTCGTCGTCCGCCACGACGTTGATGATCCCGGGTACGAGCGGGCCCCATCCTTCGCGGTTCGGCGCGATGCCCTGGACCGAAGTCCCGCCGTAGTTGGTGCCGTGGTATCCCCGTTCCCGGCTCACGATGATGTGCTTCTCGGGACGGCCCGCCTCACGCTGGGCGATCCGCGCCAGCTTCATGGCGGTGTCCACCGCCTCCGACCCCGACGACCCGAAGAACACCCGGGCGCGCTCGAACGGCGAGAGGTCCACGATCTTGGTGGCCAACTCCTCCGATTGCGGGTTGGTGAATGGGTCGAACGTGTGAAAGGCGCCGAGCCGCCGGCTCTGCTCGGCGACGACGTCGGCGATCTCCTCACGGCCGAATCCCACGTTGGCGTACCACAGCGACGCCATCGCGTCGATGTACTCCCGACCCTGATCGTCGACGATCACTGCACCACGGCCGCCGACGATCGAGATGAAGTCTTCCTGGCGAGGCGGTGAAAACGGGTGAAGGAATTGGCTGGGCATCTCGCCTCCTCGAAGTCGAACCTATCGGATGATAGGCAATCTACCGCCTCGGCTTTGAACCGGCAATGCCGGCCGGGTGAACGTTGAGCCGCTTCCGCCGCAGGCTACGGAATTCAGCTGCGGACGGCCAACGCGACAGCCCGCTCAAGCTCGCTCGATGCGATAGACGGTGCCGCCGGCGACGACCACGTAGACCTCGCCTGCGGCGTCCCGGCCGAACGAGGTGATCGCTCGCTCCCTGCGGGGGTCAACCCAGTCGAACGTCTTCCCGTCGGGGCTCAGCGACCGCACCCAGCCCCCGCAGTAGTCGCCGTAGAAATAGTGTCCGGTCAGCTCCGGGATCGCCGAACCCCTATACACGAAGCCTCCCGTCACCGAACAGCCCTCGTTGTGCCCGTAGACCAGGGCCGGCGCGATCGTGTCCGCAGCGTCGCAAGGGCCACGGAAACACTCAAACCCCTCGAAGACCGGCCAGCCGAAGTTGCCGCCCCGGCTGGCGTCGACCTCCAAGCGGTTGATCTCCTCGAATTCGTTCTGACCGACGTCGGCGATGAACAGGATCTCCTCGTCAAATGTGAACCGCCACGGGTTGCGCAGCCCGTAGGACCAGACTTCCGGCGCTCCGCCTTCGGTGACAAAGGGGTTGTCGGCGGGAATCGAGTATCCGCCCGGCACCGAGACATCGATACGAAGCAACGCCCCCAGCAGCGTGTCCGGGCGCTGCCCGTGGCCAAAACGGTCGTTCGATCCGCCACCATCACCGGTGGCGATCCACAAGTAGCCATCGGGGCCGAAGGCGATCATGCCGCCGTTGTGATTCCCGGCCGGCTGGCTGATCTCGAGCAGTAGTTGCCGGCTTGCCGGATCGGCGGAAGCGCCATCCGGGGCGGATTGCAGCTCGGCGACCTGCGTTGCGCCCCCGTCGCCGGTGTAGTTGACGAACAGCCGGCCGTTTTCTGCGAAGTCGGGATGGAAGGCCAAGCCGAGCAGTCCCCGCTCGCCCCCGAACACCACCTCGTCTCTCAGATCGACGAACAGCTCCGGAGCGTCGCCTCCGAGCACCCAGATCCGGCCCGGCTGATCGACCACGAAGAGTCGCGAGTCGCCCGGCGGGGAAAGCGCAAGCACCGGCTGCTGGAACCCGCGGGCCACTTCGACGAGCTCGAGCGACACCTCAGTCAGCGGCAATGTTGTCGGGACCGTCGTCGTGGTCGCACCGGTCGCCTCGGTGGTCGCCGGCGCGACGGAGGTCGACCCCGGGGCCGGTGTGGTCGCCGGAGCCGCGCTGGTCGTGGACGGCGCCGCGGTGGTCACCACTTCTGGAGCCGGCAACCCGGCGTCCGGGTCTTCGTCGGCGCACGACGCCAGCACGGCCATGACGGCGCAGGCAATCAAGATCCTTTTCAACACGCCGCGACGCTACCCCACCGATGGGGGTAGTTCGCTATTCGACGATCGTCTTGGCACCTTCGAAGTGCCAACGATCGCGCGAGTCGCGGGCTTTCTCCACGTCGACCTTGATCAGCAGGATGGTTCCGACGAGGAAGAAGAAGATGATCGAGAGGATGGCCGGCCTGCCGGAGCCCGTGATGCCGCTGACGATCGCAAAGACCATCGGCCCCCAAATGGCAGAGAACTTGGAGAACACGGAGAAGAACCCGTAGAACTCGGCCGACGCTTCTTCTGGGATCATCGAGCCGAAGAGGCTACGCGACAGCGCTTGTACCCCGCCGAGCACGAAGCCGATGACGACTGCCAGGAGGTAGAGCAACGTCGCGGTGCCCTTGGTGGCCACGGGAACCGTCTCGGAGGGCAAGAGGTATCCGGCCACGGCGACACCCATCCAGATGAACAGCGAGATGATGATGGCTCGCTTGGCCCCGATCTTGTCGGCGAGTCGCCCGAAGAACAGCGCCCCGAAGAAGGCGACGAACTGAACGATCAGGAAGGTGACGATGATTACCTCTGTCTCCAGGTTCAGCGTGTCCTCGGCGTACGCCCCCGACACGTTGATCACCGTCTGGGTGCCGTCGTTGTAGAACATGTAGGCAACGACGAATAGCACCACGTGCTTGAACTGGAGCAGCTTCTTGCCGGTGCCGATCGTACGGCCAAAACCAATCCGGGTGTAAGCCACCCAGCCCGGCATACGGGCCATCTCCTCGGGAATCGGCTCAGCCTCGCCAATCTCCGGCAGGCGCCGGATCGAGAAGACCGTGAACCCGATCCACCAGACACCCGCGCCGCCGATGGCGATCCGGGCGGCGCCCGTCTCGCTGAGCCCGGTGATGGAATCGTCGCCGCTGTGGAGGATCAGAACGAGGGCGAGCAGCACGTAGAGCCCGCCCCCGATGTAGCCAAAAGCAAACCCTTTGGATGAGACCCTGTCGATCGTTTCGTCTGTGGTGATGTTGAGGAGGAAGCCGTCGTAGAACACATTGGCCGCCACGAAGCCCACCTGGCTGAATAGGAAGAGGATCAGGAACAGGGGTACCGCCCCGTCCGGAGCGAACGGCACCGCAATCGTGAAGAACGCTCCGACCATCGCGAAGAACCTGAGAAAGCGGCGCTTGGCGGACGTGTAGTCGGCGACGGCGCCCAGTACCGGCATCCCCAGGAAGAGGACCAGCGCCCCGATCGACACAACCGCAGCCCACAGCGTCTCTCCCGACATGCCCCAGTAGCGCGAGACGAGTTCGCCGGTTCTCTCGTCCACGACCTCCGGCACGATCGTGCCGGTGAAGAAAGCGGCGACTATCGCCCCGGCGGTCGTGATGTAGGCCGAGTTGGCCCAGTCGTACATGGCCCAGCCGAGGATCGTGCGCCGGTCGTTCTTGATGGTCGTCGTCATCCCGCCCTCAGCTTGCCTGCCGGGAGAGTAAGAAGTCGGCCGGAGGGTGCGCAACAATGCACCCATGGAAGCCGGCGACGATCTCCCCCACGAAGTCGACATCGTCGATCACACATGGATCACAATGAAGGACGGCGTGCGCCTGTCTGCCAAGCTCTGGCTGCCCCGGACCGCCGACCCGGTTCCCGTGTTGCTCGAATACCTGCCGTATCGGAAAGACGACTTCACGTATGAACGCGACTCCGCCCAGCACGGGTACTTCGCAGGCCACGGCTACGCCACCGCCCGGGTCGATATCCGTGGGACCGGCGACTCGGAAGGAGTCCTCGAAGACGAGTACCTGCAATCGGAGCTCGACGACGGGGTAACCGTCATCGAGTGGCTGGCGAGCCGGGACTGGTGCGATGGAAACGTCGGGATGTTCGGCATCTCGTGGGGCGGCTTCAACAGCCTCCAGATCGCGGCACTCGCCCCGCCGGCTCTCAAAGCCGTCATCGCCGTCGCCGCCACCGACGACCGCTACGCCACCGACGTCCACTATTACGGCGGTGCCGTGCTGGCCTGCGAGATGCTGCCGTGGGCGACGACGATGCTCGCCCGTAACGCCATCCCGCCGACACCCGCGATCGTCGGCGCAGGATGGCGTGAGCAGTGGCTCGACCGTCTCGAGAACACCCCGCGGTTCATCGAGTCGTGGCTGAGCCACCAGCGCCGCGACGAGTTCTGGAAACACGGCTCGGTCGCCGAGGACCCCGCCGCCATCGAGTGCCCGGTCTACATCATCGGCGGACTCGCCGACGGCTACTGCGACACGGTGCTGCGGCTGGCTGCCGGCTTGGGTCCCCAAGCCAGGGCGCTCCTCGGGCCGTGGTCGCACAACTTCCCCGAGTTCGGCGTCCCCGGTCCCAACATCGGCTTCCTCCAGGAAGCGCTGCGGTGGTGGGATCACTGGCTGCGCGACGTCGACACCGGGATCGCCGACGAGGAGCCCGTTCGCATTTGGGTGCAGGATTGGGTCGCTCCAGACGAGACGCACGCTATCCGCCCGGGCCGCTGGGTCACCGAGCCGAGCTGGCCGCCACCACCGGAGCACACTTCGGCAGAGCGCCTGTGGCTAGACGGCACCGGTCTGGCGACAACGCCGCCGGCTGCGGCCGGGATCTCCGTCGACAGCGGCCAAACCCACGGCATCCGCGGCGGCCGCTGGTGGGGATATGGAGGCGAAGGGGACCTCCCCGAGGACCAACAACTCGAAGCAGCCGGTGCGACATCGTTCGACTCGGAACCCGTCGTGAAGGGCGCCGCCATCGTCGGTTTTCCCGAGGTCCGGCTGCGGATCGCTGCGATGTCCGAAAACGGGATCGTCGCCGCCCAGCTCAGCGATGTGGCCCCGGATGGACGGGCCCTGCTCGTCGCCAGGGGCGTCCTCAACCTGAGCCATCGCAGCAGCCACGAGCACCCGCAACCGCTCGTTGCCGGCGAGCCGACGGACGTGGCCGTTGTAATGGATGCGGCCGCCCATCGGATCGAGCCCGGCCATCGCTGGCGCCTCACAATCTCGACAACCTATTGGCCTTTGGCGTGGCCACTTTCCGACGCGGCGCCGCTCACCATTCACCTCGGGGAGTCGACCTTCCTGAGCTTGCCGGTACGCCGGCGGAATGACGAAAGCGAGCCGGCGCCGTTCGGCCTCGCCGAGCACGCTCCGACGGATCTCGTGTGGCGGGTGCCTTCGCACCGCAGCCGTAGGGTCGCCACCACCGACGGTTGGACGACCGTCGCGGACGTCGATGAATCGGGCCGGTTCGAAGTGCCCGGCCGCGTGGTCGCCTCCATCACTTCCACCGACTCGTTCACCATCCGCGACGCCGACCCCCTATCGGCTCGCGTTTCATGCCTCCGCAGCTGCAATGTCAAGTGGGCCGGAGCCGTCGTCGCGATCACTGCCGAATCGACGATGTGGGCCACCCGGGACCGGTGGCACGTAGTCAACACAATCGAGGCCTCCGAGCCCGGCGGCACGGTGTTTGCTCGCACCACAGAGTTCGACGTCGCCCGGGACTGGACGTGACACGGATCTAGAGGCTCGCACGGACTGCCCTCGCCATGGCAGCTCCGCTGTCTCGGCGGAAGCGCCCTCGGTAATGGTCGACCACCGGGCGGCCGAGGCGGGCATACCAATTGCCCGGAGCCGCCATGGCATGGATCCGGTAGCCGACCTCCCCGGTCGCGCGATCGTGCCACACCTCGAAGAGCTCCTCGCCGCGCACGACGTGGCTGTGCAGGGTCCCGTAAGTGAAACCGTGGGTGTCGGTGTGGTCACCGGCACGATCGTGTACTTCGATTACGCGGCTGGCCACGGCGAAGCGCAGGCCGAGGATCCGGGCCTGGACAATGACATCCTGGCCGGGGTAGGGAGATCGATCCCCGGTTGCGATTTCGGTCCAACCCAGATCGAACGGGGCCCACTCGTCGATGGCGCTCCGCGCCACCTCCCAGACTCCGTCGCCGACTCCGAGGACCGCCTCGAGCCGATCATTGCTCATGCCGCCCGGTGCCGCCCCGCCAAGGATGCCGGGCTCATAGCTGTGGGCTTCCGATGCGAGGCCGACTCGGGACCGCTCCAACTCCGGTTCACGCAATGGACGCAGCCGGGCGATCCTCAATCCGCCGCCAGCGCTAGTCGGGATTCCGACGCAGGAGCCCGCGGCGTTCCACCTCGTAGAGCAGCGCATCGTCGCGATACAGCATCAGCTCGGGCCGCCACTCCATTCGCGCAACGCCCCGCCGCTCCGTGCCGAGCAGCTCCTGTACCCCGTCGCGCAGGGTGCGCGCCCATGCACGCCCGCTCGCTTCGTCGTGTTTGGTGAGAGTGCCGTCGGGATTGGCGACGTAGACGGCCGCCAGCGATTGCGGGTTGGTGCGGGAGCCTCGCTCACCGTAGACGAGGACCACGGCGCCTACCGGGATGTCCTGGATGCCACCGACTGCGATGAAGTCGCCCTCGAACGCCCACCCCGACGCCTTCTGCTCATCGACATTGTGGACGACCTTGGCCCAGTTCTTGCGGCGCTCATCACCGAGCATCGGGATATCCACCGCGATCAGTATCTCAGTGAGCGCGTCGTTGTCGTTTTGAGAAGCCGTCCGAGTCATAGCCCGGAACATATCAGGTCACAGCGACTTATCCGGTGTATGCCGCTCCAGGAACTCGAACACTTCGACCATGTCGACGCCGGGGATCGTCTCGATCGGCATCGCTGCCAGCAAGTGGCTGTTCGGCCGCACCGAGGGCCACGCCCGGCCCTGCCATCGTTCGGCGAGAGCCGCCGGAGGCCGTTGACAACACTCTCCATCGGGACAGCCGGATACCGCGTGCCGATCGGTGTCCCGCCCCCGGAAGTACTGGGCGTCATCGAACCGGGCGCCCACGGTTATGGCCGCCATCCGTTCGGCGTCGATGTGGGTCCCGCACCAGTAGCTCCCGGCCGGGGTGTCGGTGTACTGGTAGTGCATCGAGAACTTGTCCTCGGAATGAAACGCCTGCCGGGCGCCCCACTGGCGGCACGTGCGCTGCCCCTCGATCGCTCCCACCGAGTTCTTGGCGAGCGGCAGCCCGTTGTTCTCGTATGCCTTCCATGTGGTCCCCAGCTCATCGGAGCGGATGAAATGCACCCGGAGGCCGAGGTGTTCGGTGGCCAGGTTGGTGAACCGGTGCGCCGCCATCTCGTACGACACGTAGAACGCATCGCGCAGGTCCTCGATCGCCAGATCGCGCTCGGCTTTGGCGGTGGCAAGGAAATCGACCGCCACGGCCTCGGGCACCAGAACCGCACCGGCGAAGTAGTTGGCTTCGACCTGCTGGCGGAGGAACTCCGCGAATGTAACGGGATCGGAGTGCCCGAGCGCGAACCGAGCCACCGTCTGCAGAACCACCGACCGGGCCCCGCGCGTGGAGAGGAGATCCCGCTGCGGGACGTACACCAGCCGGTTGCGGAGATCCGCAACCGAGCGAACCGCCGGGGGGACGTCCTGAACCCGGACGAGGCCGAACCCGAAGTGGCCGGCGAGGTTCTGGATGTCGCGCTCGGTGAGTGAGCCGGCTCCCGAATAGTCGATGGCATCGAGGGCTTGGGCGGCCAGCTTCTCGATCTCGCCGAAGTAGTTGTTGCGATCGCGCATTTCGGCCCGCAGCTCAGAGTTGGCGATTCGAGCCTCCTCACGTGTCAGCAGGGTGCGCGCCGGGGAGCCCTTGAGCTCGTCGAAGAGCGCCAGTATGTGTTCGAGGGCCACATCCGGCAGCTTGACGGACGGCTTGAGGTGGGCCAGTCCCAGGGCCGAGTAGAGAGGGTGCTCCTGGGCCCGCTCGAGGCGGACTTCCAGATCGGCGCGCCGATTGGGCGCTTCCGGGGTGAGCAAATCCACGGCGGAGACCTCGAGGGCGCTCGCCAAGTCATTGATCAACCCGATCCGGGGCTCCCTCTTGCCGTTCTCCACGAGCGACAGATACGGGGCCGGCCGCCCCACGCGGTCGCCGAGTTGATCCAGCGTGAAGCCCCGCACGCGGCGAAAGTGTTTGATGCGCTGGCCCAAGACCAACGGATCTACGCCACCGGATGACACGCAAACATCTCCATCTCAGCGCCTCAGCATAAGATCGTCGGTTCTTCGCGGCAAGCGTGCTTGCGTGGCGGCTCATCATCCTCGACGCTACGGGCACCCGTGACGACCCCGCAGAAAGGCGCAGACGTGGCACCAGATCAACCGATGTTCGCCACGGCTGCCGGGCAAGAGGCGGCGAATCTGATTCTGTCGAGCGAAGCGCTCGAGTTCATCAGCGAGCTGCAGCGCCGTTTCAATCACACCCGCCAGGAGCTGCTCCATCGCCGCCAGGTGCGGCAGACCGCTATCGATGCCGGCCAGATGCCCCAGTTCCTCGAAGAGACCGCCGACATCCGCGGCGGCGATTGGGCGGTACGGCCGGCTCCGCCGGACCTGGCGGACCGCAAGGTCGAGATCACAGGACCTGTCGATCGCAAGATGATCGTCAACGCCCTCAACAGCGGCGCCCGGGTGTTCATGGCCGACTTCGAGGATGCCTCCTCCCCCACCTGGTCCAACGTCATCGAGGGCCAGGCGAACCTCTACGACGCGGTGCGCCGCCAGATCGACTTCGCAACCGACGACGGCAAGGAGTACCGGCTTGGCGAGTCGCCGGCCACCCTGATGGTGCGGCCGCGGGGGTGGCATC
>JBFISZ010000080.1:0-12353 GCA_041608315.1 Acidimicrobiia bacterium
ACGGGGGGAGAGACAAGGTGTCTCCTCCCCTCGCGAGCGCAGCGAGCGTTGGGGGAGGTGGCCGGCGACGCAGGAGCCGGACGGAGGGGGCAGCCAAGGCGCGGCGGACAGCTCTGGCACGCACACCAACTTCACACCGCGCCTCGGCAACCCCCCTCGCCCAAACCCACCTCGCCCCCCGGGGGAGAGACAGTCCGGACAGCTCCCCCGCCTCAGCCCTGGACCTGGTTGCGGATGTGGCCGGCGGCGAAGGATTGGATGATGGCGACGACCTCCTCGGCAACGGCTCTTTGGGCCTGATCGGTCGACGCGCCGATGTGGTGGGTCCCGTAGACGCGGGGGTGACGGGCGAAGGCCGAGTCGAACGTCCGCTCGTCGGTGCCGGGCTCATTGAGATAGACGTCAACCCCGACCCGGAGGTTCTTCTCGTCGATGACCTCGAGCAGTGCCGCCTCGTCGAGGATCTCACCACGCGACGTGTTGATGATGACGCTGCCCGGGCGGACGTGTTCCAGGAGCTCGCGGCCGATCATGCCCGGCGTGCCTGGAGCCGCCGGCACGTGAAAACTGATGATGTCGGCTAACGCGAACAGCGCTTCGAGGTTGGGAACCGTTGTCACATCCATCTGCGCCAGCCGCTTCAACGCGGCCTCGCTGCGGCTGGATCTGGCGACCGTGACGATCGCCATTCCGAAGGCGGCGGCCCGTTTCGCCACCTCGGCCCCAATGTCGCCAAAGCCGACGATGCCCAGAGTGCGCCCCTTCAATCCCCGGGTCCGGGACCACAGCTTCTTGTTCCAGGTGCCGGCGCGCAACTCGGCGACGTTGTCCGGAATGTTCCGGTCGATTGCCAGAATCAGCCCCATCGCCAGCTCGGCAACCGCGGCGGCGTTCTTGCCCGGCGTGTTGCATACGACGACAGAGTTCCTCGTGGCGGCGGCGACATCGATGGTGTTGGTACCGGCGCCGGCGCGGACGATCAACTCCAGATCATGGCTGGCGTCGATGGCAGCCGCGCTCACCCGGGTACTGCGCACAACGAGGGCCTGGTAACCGTCGAGTGCCCCGACCAGGCCGTCGGCATCGAGATCGGGGGCGAACGCGACGTCATGTCCGCCGGCGCGCAATGCGTCCATGGCGTCACCGGGGAACTTGTCGGCAATCAGTATGCGCACGCGAAGCCCTTCCCCGCCGGAATCTGGCGGCACTGTATCAGCCGGCCGGATTGTCGATCTTCCGTCTCTCGACGGAATGGCCGACGACCTGACTGGGTTGCCACGACCAGACGTTGCGGTACGGTCGCGACGAGTTGAAGCAGGGAGTAGCACCAATGGCCGATTCCAAGAAGCGGGGCCGAGTCCGTGTCGAGCCGGGGCAGAAGAGGATCCGCGCCACGATCGCCGGCAAGATCGTCGCCGAGTCCGACAACACGTTGCTGGTGTGGGAGAAGCCCTACTACCCGACGTACTACTTCCCGGCGGCGGACGTCGATACGACTCTGCTGGCCCCGTCGGGCGAGACCAATCGCTCACCGAGCCGAGGCGAATCCGAGCTACACCACATCAAAGTTGGCGGCACCGAGCGCCCCAATGCTGCCGCCTGGTATCGCGAGTCCCCGATCGAAGAGCTCGTCGATCACATCCGCTTCGACTGGCCGTCGCTGGACGGCTGGTACGAGGAAGAGGAAGAGGTATACGTGCATGCCCGCGATCCGTATGCACGCATCGACATTCTCCCCAGCTCGCGCCACATTCGCGTCGAGATCGACGGCGTGACCGTCGCCGACACTCGACAGCCTCGATTGCTGTTCGAGACCGGGCTGCCCGTCCGCTACTACATGCCAAAAGGCGACGTGAAGATGGAGCTGCTGACCTCGAGCGACCTCATCACCTCCTGCCCCTACAAGGGCGATGCCCGTTACTACAACGTCACCGTGAACGGCACGGTCCATCCCAATCTCGTCTGGTGGTACCCGTTCCCCGTCGAGGAATCCAACCGCATTGCCGGCTACGTGAGCTTCTACAACGAAAAGGTCGACATCTACGTCGACGGCGAGCTCGAAGCCAAGCCCGCCACCGTATTCGCCTAGCGACCGGGCGGCGGGGCTGCGAGGCGAGACGGCGGCGGCCCGCGGATAGGTCCGAACCACCTGGAGCGAACTAGATTCTGAGGATCACGACTTTGCCGGGGTTCCTGGTTGCCTGATCAATCCCATCCCATCTTCGCCCTGAGCGCCGCCTTCGTCGACGAAGTAGCCGCGCTGGCGCCAACCTGGGCCACCTACGCCGGTGTAGCCGGCAACGATCACCGCTGGCCCGACCTGAGCCCCGCCGGGCACGAGGCGGCCCTGGCGCACTACCGCGGCATGGTGGAACGTCTCGCGGAGCTCCCCCCGCCGGCAACCAAATGGGAGCGCCTCGCCTTCCAGGCGGCGGGCAGCTTCCTGGCGGATGAGATTGCCTGGTACGAGGCAGAAGACCATTTCCGCGACCTCGATTCGATCGCTTCCGAGGCGCAAACGATCGTCGACATCGTCGAGCACATGGACAAGACGTCGGCGGCAGGCTGGACCAACATCTGCACGCGCCTCGGCAAGATGAAGACGGTCCTCGACGGCTACCGCGAGACCCTGGCCCTGGGCATCGACAAGGAGCTCACCGTCGCCAGGCGCCAGGTAACCACAGTCGCCGAACAGTCGCGCGTCGCCGCCTCCGACGACTCGGCCTTCGAGACTCTCCCCGCCGAGCTGGCCGAATCCGGCGTCAATCGGGCCGACCTGGCGCCGCGCCTCGCCGCGGCCGTGGCCGCCGCGCGTACGGCCCAAGCGGAGTTCGGCGAATGGCTGACGGAGACCTACCTGGCGCACGCCGTCGAGACGGATGCCGTCGGCAGGGAGCGCTACCTGCGCGGGACGCGCCGCTTCCTCGGCATGGGCATCGACCCCGAAGCCACCTATGCGTGGGGTTGGGGCGAGGTGGCCCGCCTCCGCTCCCGGATGGAAGAGGTGGCCGACGAGATCTCCCCCGGAGCAACGATTCCCGAAGCGTTGCAGATCCTGAAGACGGATCCGGCGCGAGCAGCCGCTACCCGCGACGACTTCATCAGGTTCATGGAGGAGCGCAATGCCATCGCCCTCCAAAGACTCGAGGGAAGCCATTTCGATGTGCCCGAGCCCATTCGCAAGGTGGATGTCAGGCTGGCCAAGCCCGGGGGCCCGCTGGGGGCGTACTACGTGGGCCCCAGCGAGGACTACACCCGGGCCGGAGCCGTATGGTGGTCGCACGGCGACAAACCCGGGCCCTTCCCTCTCTACGACGAGGTGTCGACCCTCTACCACGAGGGATTCCCCGGCCATCACCTCCAGGTCGGCACCCAGCTGACCCGAGCCGACAAGCTTTCGCGGTTCCATCGCGTGTTCGTCTGGTATCCGGGTCTCGGCGAAGGCTGGGCGCTCTACGCCGAGCTCCTCATGGAGCAGATGGGATTCCTCGACAAACCCGACTACGTCTTCGGCTTCCTCT
Organism: Acidimicrobiia bacterium; assembly: GCA_041608315.1. Taxonomy (GTDB): domain Bacteria; phylum Actinomycetota; class Acidimicrobiia; order Spongiisociales; family UBA5794; genus JAHEJX01. Next base: position 3,522 of record JBFISZ010000080.1, read on the forward strand.
CGGCCCAGATGCTGCGAGCTTGCCGGGTTGTCATTGACATCGGCTCCCACCTCGAGTTGCCGATCCCGGAGGACCAGCCGTTCCACCCCGGAGAGGATTGGTCCTTTGAGCTCGGTGTCGAGATGCTCCAGGAGTACGCAACGCTGGAGACCAAGTACGCCGAGTCGGAGATGACCCGGTACCTCGGGTGGCCGGGCCAGGCCATCGCATACAAAGTCGGCGAGCGGGAGATACTCGAGATTCGGGCCGCCCTCGAAGCCCGCGGCGGTTTCGACGCCAGGGAGTTCCATGCCAACTTGCTCGACATCGGGCCCGTCGGTCTCGAGGCCGTCAGGGACCTCCTCCTCGAATGAACGCGACGCGGCGCCGGGTGCAACCGCTACAGCCGGTGCGGGGTTCATAGGGGTAGAACAGGGGCGGGAGCCCATCGGAGCCATCGGGAGTGTCAATGGGAAAGGCAACAGAGCTGGCGAGCCGCCTCGCCGCTGATGTCGATGCCGCCTTCCCCGAGCTCGTGCTCACGCACCAGGATCGGTTGTATTCCGGTGTGCGCTCGTTTGTCGGCGCCGCCGACGCGGAGGACGTCACCCAGGAAGCCTTCATCCGGGCCCACCGGGCCTTGCAGACCTATACCGAGGATCGGATCGAATCGCTCCAGGTGAGCCCGTGGTTGTGGACGATCGCCCTCAACCTGTGCCGCAACTGGGCACGCACCCGGTCGCGACGCCCGCAGACGGTGCAGCTGTCGTTCGACCAATCCGGTGGCGCCGCGGCCGAGGACGAGGTCGTGAATGGAGTGATGCTCGACGGTTGGAAGCAGCGCCTGGCGAGGCTGAGTGAGGCACAGCGGGTCGCCGTTGTGCTGCGCCACGTTGTCGGGCTCAGCTACCGGGAGATCGCCACCGCCACCGACCGCCCCGTAGGCACGACGAAGACCGACGTGAGCCGGGGCCTGACGGCCCTGCGCAGAATCATTTCCGAGGAGGAGTCCCCATGACAGACATCGCCCGCCGGCTCCAAGCCCTGGCAACGACGGCCCCCGATACGCTCGTTACGAACGTGCTGGCCGCAACGGGGACGGGGATGTTCTACAGCACCGTCGCCGGCCCCGTGGGCGTGGGCGAGCTCCTGATCGGCTGGAGTAGCGCCGGGATCTACGCCGTGGCCCCGGTGACCGAGGAGGCGCGCTTTCTCGAGGAGCACTCGACCGGCCCGCTGGCACCGATGCCGCGAGAACTGCCCGCCAAGTGGCGCCGCCAGCTCGAGGCGGCGCTTCGGTCCGGCAAGCTGGGCCGCCTGCCCGTGGATCTCGGCAAGCTCAGCGATTTCCAGCAGACGGTGCTACGCAAGACGGCCGAGATTCCCCCGGGTCAGTTGCGCCCCTACGGATGGGTGGCGCGCGAGATCGGTAAGCCGGGGGCAACTCGGGCGGTCGGGTCGGCCCTCAACAAGAACCCGGTTCCCGTGCTGATCCCCTGCCACCGGGTCGGCCGCAGCGACGGGACGGTCGGCCAATACGCATACGGCCCCGCAATGAAACGAGATCTGCTGCGCGCCGAGGGCCTCGATCCCGACGCCATCGACGAGGCGGCCGAGCGCGGCGTGCGCTACATCGGCAGTGCCACCACCAACATCTACTGCCATCCAACATGCCACCACGCCATGCGCATCAAGGAAACCAACCGCGTCGAGCTGAGCAGCGCCGCCGCCGCCCATCGGGCCGGCTTCCGCGCCTGCCTGGTCTGTCGCCCCGCCGTAGCTGCGTAGCCGGCCCCCCACTGCACCCGCGGCGCTCGCAGGGAAGAGCCACAGGCGTCACGGGCCTTGAGTCGTGAGTTGGGATGCCGATAAAAGGGGAGCACGCTCCCACCGGAATCCCATGACGCTGAAGCCACAGAATCAGCCCCGGCTGTCGCTGACCGAGGCGTATCACGCCACGCAGCGCTGGCTCGACCATGTCGGATTGCGCACCACCGCGATCAAGGAACCCGCGGACGGAGTGGTCGAGCTGCGCAGCAGCACCCACATTGCCAGGGTTCGCATCGACACCGGGCCGGTGAGCCAGGGGGCCGTTCTCGCGCTGCTGCGAGTCGCCGAAGAGGCCGGGCTCAGCCCGCTGCTCTTCTCCGCAACCGGCTTCAGCAACGGAGCGATCGGATTCAGCGGCAGCCAGAACGTCGGGCTCTTCGATCTCGCCGGAGACGGCGACATCATCCCGATGAACGCGGCAGCCCGCAGCCTGATGCCGGGACAACCGCTGGAGCCGGCGTTCGCGACACCCATAGAGGCAGCTGAAGCGGCAGCGCCGATCAGCTACTTCGAGGTTCCGAAGATCGAGGACGACTCCGAACATGAGGACATCCACAAGCGGGCGGAGCAGCATGAATGGCGAACGTGCCCCAGCTGCGGTTCTAGTCACCACCCCGGCACCCGGATGTGCGCGTCATGCGGCACCGACCTCACCGCACGGACCGGCGGCGGTCAACTGCTGGGTCCCCGCCGTGCCGTCTCTGCAGTCCCGCTGCACGCCCCGGGACCATCGAATACCCCGAAACGGATCGGGCCGACGCTGAAGTGCACCACCTGCGGCAGCCACGAGATCGAGTTGGTCTACCCGGACTGAGCCCCCCTTATCCCGAACTGGCGGAGTAAACGGCGGTCGGGGACCGTTGACGCTGTTATGCCGCACCAAGCCGTCCTCCGCAACGCCGGGCGATACCACCTGTACCGCCTCTCGAACATTGCCCGCCGGTGAGGTACCGCATCGCTCCCAACGCGGCCGTCACCAGCTTGCGCGACGCAGCTCGCCTCGCGATCCCGGCGCGGCGGTTGCTGGCGCCCGAGCGGATTCGCCGCGTCGCCGCGGCCGGCGATGACGAGCGCGACGGCGAACTCCGGCGCTGGAGTGTCGAGCTGCTCGAGGCGCTGGATGTCCGCCTCCGGTTGACCGGCCGAGCCCACATCGCGCCGGACCAGGCATACCTGGTAGTGGCGCTGCACGAGGGTCTCATGGATGTCCCGCTGCTGCTCCAGCTTCCCCTCCCGATGACATTTGTGGCCAGAGCCGACTTGGCTCGCGAGGAACCGACCGATCGGCTGCTCCACGCCGGCCGGCAGATTCTGATCAACCCGGAAGCCCCCAGCGCGCTGCGTATCGTGCTGCGCGCCGCCCGCCGGCTCCAGCTGCAGGGACGTTCGACTGTACTGTTTCCGCAGGGATCGGTCCTCGGCGTCGAGACCTCCTTCCAGCAGGGAGCGCTGGTAGTGGCCCGGCGGCTCGACCTGCCCGTGCTGCCGGTCGTTCTCGCCGGCAGTCATCGCATCTGGGAGCACCCTTTCACGTCGCGGGTCAGGCGCCGCCAGCCGGTGCACATGGAGGTCCTCGCCCCTCGTCCCGTCACGACCGCGGTGGAGTATCGAGCACTGGAAAGGGAGATGAAGCGGCGGGCTCTCGAGAACCCATGGGCTGCGCCGCGCCGCTACGTGCCGGCTCGTGACGGCTATTGGGATGGCTTCCGCTTCGATGTCGATCCGGACTTCACGACCGTTGCCGATCAGGTCTCCCGTCACCGTCGGGGAGTTGCTGCAGGCGGATCGGCACGCGCCACTAGGACGACCTAGGCCGTCCTAGTGGCGGCGGAGCCCGGTGAGAGGAACCGCTGCCCGGTTTCGCTGACTCGCTGTCACTTGACCCTGAGCACGTTGTGTGACGTATCCAGTTGCGCGATCTGACTCGCACTGGCCTCTTCGACCCAACGCGGACTGCGACGGGTCGTGACGCCGGCGAGCGCTAACACGCGCCGGATCCGATTGACTGGTGTGTGCTGCACGGCTCCCCTCCTTTCTCAATGTGATGAAGCTCTGTGGCACGGTGGCGGCAGAGCCGGGCTGCCTGCGAGCTTCGGAACGGGCAATAAGCCGTGTATGTGGCCCATCCCGACGTTCGAAGACAGCTCCGGCCTACCGTCGCGGAACGGTGGGCAATCGAAACCCGGTCTCCCAGAAGCTGCGGAGCTTCCTTTGAGGCCGTTCCAGACCGGGGAGCTCTTCGAGAGGCGGGCCGGCATGGCCCCGCAAAGTGAAAAGCCGCCCGGCGGGCGGCTTCTCTACCAACGGTTAGCTGGAATCATCCGGCGCTGCGGCCGTTCCAGTGCTGGCGAGAAGCCTGAAGATCATCCGCGATGAGCGACCCGGGGCCGCTCGTCACGCTCGGAGCCCACGCGAATGGTGAACCGAGGATCTGCTCTGTGAGAACGTTCATCATTGGGGCCTCCTCTCTCCTCTACTGCCGGCTACAGGCTCAGAATGCCATAAACAGAAACGCCGCAACCACCCCGATGGGTCGCCACGGCTCCACGCAGTGTCTCACGGATGGCCGCGACCGTCAAGGCACCGACCGACACCTCTGTCGCCCGACCCAGAGCTCGCCGGAGGCTATGCCGCCGGACCGTCTTGTGAGAGAATACGCCCATGGATCCAGTCACTCTGGGCCTCGTCCTGGTGGTAGTGGTATTGCTCCTGGGGGCACGGGCGATCGTCCGGCATAGGTCGCGGAGAGCCAAGTCGGAAAACGTCTTACCCCCCTCCCCTGAGCTGGTCGAAGCCATGGAAGACCTCGACAAGCTGAAGGGCACCATACATTGGGGCGACATCCGAGGCTGAGGCTCGGCCCGACCTAGACGTTGTCGCCACCGCCACTCGCGCTTACACCACCGCGGTGGTACGGTTTTCCTCGTGCCGGGATCCTTGCGATCCGCGTCCCTTTGTCGCGACTCATTAAGTGCAGCCGTGACGAGCCGACAGGGAGACCGGAACGGAGAGACGACGAATGGATCCCAGCATGGCTATCGACCTCGCGACAGAACGCGCCGCAACCGAACGACCGAACTCGTCCATCAACCTGGTTCGCCGAGCGGCCGGGATCGTTGGCGACATCCTCTGGTGGTCGTTTCTCCTCGTCATCTTTGCTTCGATCACAGTCGGGGTCGCCACCGAGCTGTTCTGGTAATCCCCCCGGGCCCGGCGCTACGGCCAAGTGAGTATCAGCTCTGCGATTGCATCGGCGACGGCCAGAAGCAGCCCGACGTCAACGTGCTCGGGAGTGTCGGCGGCCGAGTGGAAGAGCGTCTCGAGCATCTCGTCGATGCACTCGGTCGTGATCGCGATCGCCGGCCGGCCCCGCATGGCGAAGATGGCATGGTCGCTCTGGTAGAACTCAGGGCCCCGGACGACACTCGATCGAAGAGCGAATGCCGAATCGACGTGCCCGGCCAGGCGGGCATCCAGGTTGTAGGTCGAGTAGGCGCTCCTCCCGCCTCGATAGCCGGCGCCGTCGATGTTCACCACGAGGGCGATGTCGTCCAGCCGCTCCTCGTTGGCCGCGAGCCAGTCGACTTCTCCCGGGGCCGCATAGTGATCCTCGCCGTTGACGGCAAGCAGCTCGACTCCGACGGGAATCTCCGGGTGTCGATCCGGCGAGAGGATCTCGGCCAGCATGAGCAGCACGATCACCCCCGCTGCGTTGTCGACAGCTCCGGGAGTGCCCGGTTTCGTGTCGACGTGAGCGATGACCGTCACCCGGGGGGCTCGCCGGCCCCGAGTGGCAATCACGTTGTGCGCCGTCGCCGGCCGCCGTTCGGACCGTATCTCGACCGTTGCCGCCGTGCCGTCGCATCCGGCAAGCCAACCCGTGTCTCCGGGACGCATGTTGGCGGTTGGGATGGCGAAGTCGCCATCCTCGATGAGCGGGAACGGATCGAGTGCCCCGCACAGCGCCGGGTATCGACCGGTGACCGCCAGAACGGCGGCGGGCGCCGCCGCCTCCAAAGCGGCGATGATCCGCGCATGTTGCTCGGAGCTGTAGAACGGATACCCCTTCGGGGTCAACGGCTCTGAAGCGAGCGCACCGTCGATCACCACGATGGACCCGGCGAGGTCGCGGCGATCCAGGTCGGGCAAGTCACTCAGCACTCGCAAGACGCCCGCCGCCGACACACCCGATCCATACGGGCTGGGTGTCAATTCGATCGATCTGCCGGCGACGGCCAGCTCCCCGCCGGCGGTGTGCCAATCGAGGCAGGCGAATTCCGGTGTGACGACCTCCCAGCCCGCGCTCGCCAACGCCGCTGCCGTGTACGCCGTTGCCACATGATTACCGGCGCTGCCGGGGCGCCGGTCGGGGCCGGCTGAGCACAGGGCAGCCAGCTGCCCGGCGGCGGCCGTCTCGAGTCGTGAAGCCAACTCATCTGGAACCATGTCGCGAACCTATCGGGAGGCGGACCGAGACACGAATCACAGTCGGCACGGCCACCGGCTTGCCCACCGGGAATTTGCGCGGCTCCCGGGGCGTTTCATACCTGAGCCACGCCACGGCTCGGCGCCTCAGCAAGGATGCCGCATTGCCGAGGATGCTCATGACACCTACGGGACCATGCTATGGTTCCGTCGGCCGCACCGGGTGGAGGCCAGCGAAACTTCGCTTCCCCGGTGTTCTCACGGCCGACCTCTCGCCGGTCGAAACGCCTCTTCGACCGAAACTCGCTGCCGGCGGCGTCCGACGCCGCGGACGAGTTCGAGAATGACCAGTCCGAACCTCGATCTCGGGCCCGAGAAGACCTCAAGACGAACGGGCCCGCCGAAAGGAGTGCTGATGACAGCACGACACTATGCGTTTGATGACGCAACAGATGAGACCAACCTCCGCCGTGGTTCGCTCTACCGCGCCACCACGCCGGGGGGCACCACGATCGGTGAGTACCTCGGCATGGAGGCACCTCACGGCGACCTTGCCATCCTCCTGCGCCACGCCGCCGGCACCAACTCGATCGAGCTGACCAACGTCACCTCCATCGAACGCCTCGCCGCCTAACGGTCGGCACTAGCCGGGTTTGCGCGTCGCTCGGATTCGAAAGACGCAGCCAGCGGTCGACCGCGATACCCCCACACGACGCAAAGCACCGCTACCAGCGTGAGCGCCAGCGGTCACAGCGCCGACCGCCTCGATCTGACAGGGCGACGTGGCCACACCCGGGTGAAATCGAAAGACATCACGGCCGGCTCCTACCGCCCGAACTGCAGGCGGAGCACCCGTTCGTTGTATCCGACGTCCTCGTCGAACAGGAGCCGGGCCTGGGCCGCGGACTCACTGATGTCGACGGCACGCACATTGCGGATCTCAGTCGAGTCGGCGACTGCGCTCACCGGCCGCTTGTGCGGCTCGCGGACCTCGATGCGGACCCGCGATGACGAATGGAGGAGCGCCCCGGGCCAGCGCTGGGGCCGGAAGGGGCTGATCGGCGTCAGTGCCAGGATGTTGGCTTGGAGCGGGATGATGGGGCCGCCTGCCGACAAGTTGTAGGCCGTGCTGCCGGCCGGCGTGGCCACCATGACTCCGTCGGCGATCAGGTCGGGGATACGGAGCACACCATCCACCGAGATCGCCAGCTTGGCGCTCTGTTGCATCTGGCGCAGGAGAGAAACCTCGTTCAGCGCGTACGCGTCGATCTCGGCTCCCGACTCGGAGTGAGCCTTCATAGATAGCGGGTGGACGATCACTTCCTGGGCGTCGGCGATGCGCTTCTCCAGATTGTCGGTCCGGTACTCGTTGAGCAGAAAACCCACCGAACCGCAGTTCATCCCGAACACCGGCGTGCCCCGGTCGAGCATCCGATGCAGGGTTCGCAACATCTGGCCATCGCCGCCCAGCGCCACGACAACATCGGCCTCGGCGACCGAAACCGATGGATAGACCTCGCTCAATTCGGCCAGTGCCTTCTGACCCGCATCGGTATCGGCGGCGGCGAAATGCATGGCGAGCGAATCAGTCATGGCTCTCCAGACTACGGCGCAGCGGCACCCGATAGCGACCACGGAACACTGCGCCGCCCTCCGGGCGGCCGAGGCGGGCGTAGACCTCGGCGGGAATGCCGATATCGGCCAGCACGATATCGCCGGCCTGGTCGGCGCACAGACCTGGCTTCGGCAGCGCCAAAGTCAGCGTCCTCGCGGCGACGATCGCCACGCCCGGCGCGGCGCCGCTGGAGGCATCGATACCCGACGGAATGTCCAGAGACAAGACCGGCGCCGCGGCGTTGTTGGCCCATTCGATCAGCTCCCGAGCGCGGTCCCGCGGGGCCCCCTGCAGGCTGTAACCGACGATCGCGTCGATTATGAGCGCCATCTGCTCGGGGGGATCCTCGAGCAGCTGACCTCCGGAATGCCGGAAGAGCTCTAGCTGCCGGCCCGGGACCTCACCGAGGCGGCCGACATCAGTCACGACCGCGCACACCTCGCCGCCATGGTTGCGCAGATGCCGTCCGGCGGTGAGCCCCCCGCCCCCGTTGCCGCCGGTTCCCGCCAGGACCACGATTCTGGACTCGGACCAGCCTCCACCCAGCATCGCCTGGGCCTCCAAAGCGAGGCTGCGCCCGGCGTTCTCCATCATCTGGTAGAGGTTGGGGCCGGTCTCTTCGATGGCGATCCGGTCGACTTCACGCATCTCGGCGGCGTCGACGGCCGGCACTTGGCGGCCGGCGTCATCGCGGAAGCTGCACGTGATCACAGACGGACGCTACCCCGTCGGCCGGCTACTCGGCCGAGAGCAGGCCCAGGATGTGGTCATCCATCTCCTCTTGTGCCCGGCTCATCTCCTCCGCGGTCTTGCCCTCCATCAGCGCCGAATGCACCTCAGCGCCATGAGCCATCATGGCGGCGTGCACCTCGGCGGCATCGTCACCGTGGGCCACATAGTCGCATCCGAGCCCGGGGACGACATCGCTGCATCGAAGCTGCATCTTCCCTCCAATTCTCGGGGCGGAGGCGGTCCCCGCCTCC
>JBFISZ010000081.1:0-12312 GCA_041608315.1 Acidimicrobiia bacterium
ACACCGATGGCGTAGGCGACCTGGACCTCGCACTTCGAGGCCGCTCCGGCGGCGACCACGTTCTTGGCGACCCAGCGCGTGGCATAGGCGCCGGAGCGATCGACCTTGGTGGCGTCTTTGCCGGAGAAGGCGCCGCCTCCGTGGCGTGCCATGCCGCCGTACGTATCGACGATGATCTTGCGGCCGGTGAGGCCGGCGTCGCCGGCCGGGCCCCCGATGACAAAGCGCCCGGTGGGATTGATGATCGTTCGGAAATCATCGGCGGCGAACTCCGGTGGCAGGCTGGGGCGGATCACGTGCTCGACGAGATCGGGCCACAGCTGCGAATCGCGATCGACGTTGGGATCGTGCTGGGTCGACATCACGACCGTGTCGAGGCGGACGGCGCGACCGGCGTCGTCGTACTCGAAGGTCACCTGGGTCTTTCCGTCCGGCCGCAGATAGTCGAGCAGGCCGGCCTTGCGGACGGCCGCGAGGCGCTCGGCCATCCGGTGAGCGAGGTGAATCGGCAGCGGCATCAGCTCGGCCGTCTCCGCAGTGGCGTAGCCGAACATCATCCCTTGATCTCCAGCACCCTGGCGGTCGAACTCGTCACGGGCCGCGCCGTCACCGCCGCGCACCTCTTCGGCTTCGGACACTCCCATCGCGATATCCGATGACTGAATCCCGAGGTGGACTTCGATCTCACATGTGGCGGCGTCGAAACCGAGCTCCGGGCGGTCGTATCCGATGGTGGCGATGACACCGCGGCCTATGGAGGCGGCGTCGACGGACCCATCGCTGGTGATCTCCCCGGCGATGACCATTCGATTGCCCGCCACGAGCGTCTCGCAAGCGACCCGGCTCATCGGGTCCTGTTCGAGATAGGCGTCGAGCACTGCGTCGGATACGCGGTCGGCGACTTTGTCGGGATGGCCTTCAGTTACAGATTCAGAAGTAAACGTTCGTACCGTCACGCAGACTCCGTTGGGGGACGGCATTGTACTCGGCGCAGATCCGGTGCAAGCCTCACCGCATCTCTTGCGTCCGATCGCCGGATGTTCTTGCTGTGTTTCATTCGTTTGGCTCGCGCCGCCGAGGCGTTCCCCACGTCTCCGCGTGTTCCAGTTCCGACAGCGGACGGCGCCGAGGCCGCCTCTCTGCGGAGCGCCCGCCGGTGGCGGCATGGCCGACTGTGACCAGGCCGATTGTCTCGTGTCCGGCGGGGACCCCGACGGCCGCAGCCAGATCGTCGAATGCATGGCTTCCCAGGAAACCGGCCGCCAGGCCTTCGTTCTCCGCTGCCAGAAGAAGCAACATCAGAACGGCGCCCGCATCGACCCACCAGTACGGAGCCGGCCACTCATCCGGCGTGGTGCTGCCCGCCTTGTCCGCCTCTCCGTAGCGGGCTCGATAGGCTCCGGGGGAGGCGGCGACGACGATGTGGACAGGTGCCGCCGACAGCCACGGCTCGAAGCCCCGTGCCAGGTAGTCGCCCTCGTGGGCATCTGCGGCCAGCCGGCGCCGTCCCGACTCGGACGTGACCACGACCAGCTCGATGCCTTGAGAGGAGCCGGCACTGGGGCCGCGGCGGGCGGCGTCGAGGATCCGATCCAATGCCTCTCGATCGACCGGTGCCGACTGGTAGCGGCGAACCATTCGTCGCCGGGCGACGACATCGTAGAAGTCCACCTCAGAGCGACTTGAGCGACTTGAGAATGTCCTCCATGGCCGCCTTGCCATCGGAGAAGAACATCATCGTGTTCTCGTTGTAGAACAAGGGATTGTCGATGCCGGCAAAACCCGGGGAAAGGGATCGCTTGACGACGACAACGGTCTGTGCCAAGTCGACTTCGAGGATCGGCATGCCATAGATGACGCTGTCAGCGTCATCGCGCGCCGACGGATTCACCACGTCGTTGGCCCCGACGATCAACACGACGTCCGTTTGTGGGAAGCGTGGGTTGGATTGGTCGAGGTCGAGCAACTGCTCGTACGGCACGTCCGCCTCTGCCAGGAGCACGTTCATGTGACCCGGCATCCGGCCCGCGACCGGATGGATCGAGTAGTCGACCTTGACGCCCTTTTCCTCGAGCGCCAACCCGAGGTCCCGTGTGGCGTGCTGCGCCTGAGCGACGGCAAGGCCGTAGCCGGGAACGAAGATGACGCTGTTGGCATAGCCGAGAGCAATGGCGACGTCATCAGCCGTGGCCCGGTTCACCGGCTTGTCAGACAGCTCGCCGGCGCTCACGCTGCTGGAGCCAAAACCGGAGAAGAGCACGTTGCCGAGAGTCCGGTTCATCGCCTCACCCATCTGGACGGTGAGGATGAACCCGGCGGCGCCGACCAAGGCACCACCGATGATCAGTGCCGAATTCCCGATGATGAACCCTGCCATGGAGGCGGCAACGCCCGATAGGGAGTTCAGCAGCGAGATCACGACCGGCATGTCGGCGCCGCCGATCGGCAGGACTCCGAACACGCCGAGGACGAGAGCCACGGCGACGATTATCCAGTAGGGGGCCACGACGCCGGCGGCCGCGCCCCACACGCTCAGCGCCACGATCGCGGCAGCCATCGCGGCGTTGATCACGTGTTGGCCGGGGAGGGCTACCGGGCGCCCGGGGAAGGCTCCCTGGAGCTTGCCAAAGGCGATGAAGCTGCCGGAAAAGGTCACAGAGCCGACTGCCAGGGACGCGGCGACGACCGCGGCGATCTCGCCCGGTAGGTTGGCGCCGTTCTGATCCAGCTCGGCGAGGGCCACCAGGGCAGACGCCGCGCCGCCGAAACCATTGAAGGCGGCTACGAGTTCCGGCATCGCGGTCATCTTCACTCGCAAGGCCAGCACGGCTCCGATCGTGCCGCCGACCACGATGCCGGCGATGATGACTCCCCAGGAGAGCTTCTCTTCGTTGATGAGGGTGACGACTATGGCCACCAGCATGCCGCTGCCGGCAAACACGTTGCCGCGGCGGGCGGTGCGCGGCGACCCGAGCATCTTCAGGCCGAAGATGAACAGCGCAGCCGCAGCCAGGTAAAGGAGCTCAACCATCGCGCTTCACCGGCTTCTTCTTGAACATCTCGAGCATGCGATCGGTCACGAGGAACCCGCCGACGACGTTGATCGTGGCCGTCGTCACGGCCAAGAAGACGAGCACCGTAGAGGCGATGCCGTCGGTCAGGAAGGAAGCCGCCGCCAAAGCACCGACGATCGTTATGCCGGAGATGGCGTTGGCTCCCGACATGAGGGGAGTGTGCAGCGTGGGCGGAACCTTGGAGATCACCTCCATGCCGACGAATGCCGCCAGCACGAAGACGACGATTCCGGAGATGAAGACTTCGCTCACGCGTCCTCCAATCCGAGCAAGGAGCGGGTTCGCGGATGGCGAGCCTCGCCTTGGATCACAACGGCAGCTTCTTCGAAGATGGCGTCGGTCGTGAGATTCTCCGTTCCTTCGGCGTGGAGCCGCTGCAGGAGGGTGACGAGGTTGCGGGAGTACATCCGGGATGCGTCGCCGGGCATGTGCGCCGCCAGGTTGGTCGGACCATGGATCCGAACGCCACCGACCGTGACGACCTCATCGGGGCGGGATGGCTCGACGTTACCTCCAGTGGCGGCCGCCATGTCGACGACGACCGCTCCGGGGCGCATGGCGGCGACCATCTCGGAAGTGATGAGGAGCGGAGCGGGCCGACCCGGTATTTGGGCGGTCGTGATGACGATGTCGGCCTCGGCGACAAAAGGGGCCAGCGCCTCGTGCTGGCGAGCCTGAGTGTCGGCCTCGACCTCGACTGCGTATCCACCGGCGTCGGCGCTTGCCGTCGGAGCGGCCACGAACTTGGCGCCCAGGCTCTCGACCTGTTCGGCGGTTTCGGGGCGGATGTCGTAGGCGTGGACGACGGCGCCGAGGCGTTTGGCGGTGGCGATTGCCTGGAGCCCGGCAACCCCGACTCCCAGGATCAAGACCCGGCCCGGGGCAATGGTGCCGGCCGCGGTCACCATCATCGGCATCAATTTGGGGGCGTCCTGGCACGCCTGCAGCACTGCTGCGTAGCCGGCGATATTCGTCTGCGATGACAGCGCGTCCATCGACTGTGCCAGGGTGGTCCGCGGGATGGCCTCGACGGCGATCGCGGTGACCCCGGCCGTCACGCAGGCCTCCATCAGCTCCCGGTTGATGTACGGCTCGAGGAAACCGACAACGATGGCACCCCGAGACAGTTGGCCGATGAACTCGGGCTTTGGCGGCGATACCACGAGGACGATGTCGCACGCCGCGATGGCAGCCGCGTCACCCACCGTCGCTCCGGCTGCTTCGTATTGGTTGTCGGGGAATCCGGCGGCGTCGCCGGCGCCTCGCTCAACCACGACATCCCACTCGAGCTCGGTCAGTTGGGGTACCGATTGGGGCACGATCGCGACTCGATGCTCTCCCGAGTCTGGCTCTGATCTGATCCCTAGCTTCGACACAAGAAGGGACGCTACCTCAAGAATCTGAATTCGACGACTTGGGGCCCGCACGCGGCGGGCCCCAAGTCATGATGGCGTCTTCGGAGCGGATCCGTGAGGGGGTTGGTACAGACGATCAGCCCTTCCGACGCCGTCCGCTCGGCAGGTGGTGCGACCTCCCGAGGGAATCGGAATCTCGATTGTCTGACCCGGAAGAGGCTGCGAAGTTCTCAGGTTTCTCGGCGATTCTGCCCGGCCTTGGGGAAAACCGTATTGTTGGGGTCGACATCCGGCCGTTTCCGGATTTGTCGGGAACTCGGGGGATTTGGCGGTGTCCAAGATGAGAAAGTGATCGCGCTGCGGCGATGAGTACAGAATTGAGGGCATCATCGGCCGGTGGCCGCCATTCGCAGCCGCCGGATTCTGCGGATTACGAGCAGATGACCGACGTTGAGCTGGTCGCCGCGGTCGAGTTCGATTTGGAGGCGTTCGGAGAGTTGATCCGGCGGCATCAGGACTTCGTGTATGGCGCCGCGCTGCGAGTAGTGAGGAATCCGGTGCTTGCCCAAGATGTGGCGCAAGATGCGTTTGTGAGGGCCTACAAGGCCCTTTCGGACTTTCGCGGTCAGGCCGCAGTGCGCAGCTGGCTGTACCGGATCGCGACCAATCTCGCCCTCAATGCCGTTCAGCGGCGCAAGGAGTACCCGGCCGAGGAGCTCCCCGAGGCGGTGACTTCGAAGGGTCCCGAGAGGGAGACCATTCTCGGGGCGATGGCAGCCCATATGCGGGCCGCCATCGATGAGCTTCCCGACGATCTCAAGCGCCCGCTCGTGTTGCGCGAGTACGACTCGCTTTCGTATCAGGAGATATCGGACACGCTCGATCTCCCCCTCAATACCGTCCGCACCCGGATTCTGCGGGCACGGCGGGCTTTGCGTACGGCGATGGAGGAGTGGCAGTGAGGATCTGCGAAACCTCGGACGAGCTCCTTTTCGCCTTCGTCGACGGCCTTGACTCGACGCTCGACGAGCATGTCGCCGGCTGTGACGAGTGTCAGGAGTTTCTCGCGGAGCTGTGGCAGGGTGAGCTTACTCAGGACCTCAGCAAGCCGATCATGGAGCGGATCCGTCTCGCCGAGTTTGTGGCCGACGTTGCCAAGTTTGGAGCCGACGTCGTAGCCGCGATGGGTCGCGGCATCCTCACCTATGGTCCCGGAGCGGCGGGGCCGGCAGGCACCGGAGAAGCGGCGTCCGCACCACAAGACCCTGAAGACACGGAGTAGAGGATATGGACGAGAGCAGAATTGTCGCGGCCGGCACGGCAGTCGGCATTGCAGTCGTGATCTGGATTGTCGGGAGAGTGCTGCGCGGCCGAGTCGGCGACAGGTGGCGCGACCTCGTTGGGCAACTGGTTCCCGTGCTGGTGTTCTCGACGCTCGTCGTCGGTGCGCTGGTGATGGCCGATCCCGACCAGGCGTCCGAACTGTTGAGCGCCGTCATCAAGTCCGTGCCGAGAGTGGCGATCGCCATCATCGTGGTTGTGATCGCACAAGCGCTCGGACGGATCGCCGGGCTCTTGGCCGAAACGGGTCTGCGCCGGATCTCCCCCGTCCTGGCCAGCCGGGCACGCCTTGTTGTGTCGGGCATGATCCTCGGCATTGGCGTCGTCATCGCTTTGCAGCAGGTCGGCATATCCGCCGACATCATTCTGATTCTCGTCGGCGCCCTGGCGTTTGGTACCGCGCTCACCGTCGCACTCGGCGTCGGCCTCGGCTCGGTGGCCATAGCTCGCCACATCGCCGCCGGACGCCATGTCCACAACCGATACAGCCACGGAGATCGGATTCGGGTGGGCGACGTGGAGGGACGGATCGTCGAGATCGGACTGTCGACGACCCGGGTCGAGGTCTCCGAAGGCCGCTCAGTCGACATTCCGAACGGCGAGTTCATTGCCGGAGTAGTCGATGTGCGGCCCGCAGAAGGCGCGTCGGAACGCTCCGTCGTGGACCCGCCTAGATAGCGGGCAGATCGAGGAACGAGCCGACTGCGGCTCGCAGCATTGCTGCCGTGTCGCGATCGAGCGGGAGCAGCGGGGACCGGGGCACTCCCGCCATCAGACCAACGAGGGTGGCCACCGTCTTCGTGCCGGGGATACCGTGGGCTTCGACGACCCGGGCCAACTCGGTCAGCTCGCTCTGGAGTCCGGCGACGCCGTCGTTGCCGGGGGAGCGATCGACGATGTCGTCGACCAAGTGAAACGCATAGTTGGCCGAGGCGGTGATCGCGCCGTCTGCGCCGCGGCGCCGGCTAGCCGCGAGAGCCCGCGAGGCGCCGGCAAAGATCAAGAAGTCCTCCGGGCACTTCTGGCGAATCTCGTCGATCCGCTCCGGCATGCCGGAAGAGTCCTTGATTCCGACAATGTTGGGATGGCCGGCAAGCGCCACGATGGCCTCGACCGGCAAGTTGTATCCGGTCACTGCCGGGACGGTGTATAGCCAGACCGGCTTGGCGGCCGCGTCGGCGACGGCTCGGTAGAACACCACCTGCCGTTCGCCATTCGGCGCGTACGTGTTGGGAGTCACCACCAGCGCCGCGTCGGCCTCGTTTAGCTCGCCGAGCTGGTGCAGCGCCTGAGCGACGGATTGGGCGGAGATGCCACAGAGTAAGAAGGCTTCCGGGGCTCGCCGGCGAGCGCCGGCCAACAGCGAAGCCCGTTCGCCCGGCAGCAGGTAGGGGCCCTCTCCGGTCGAGCCGGCGATGAGAAACCCCGTCACCCCGCGTTCGGTGAGAACCGTGATGTTGTGCTCGTGGGCCTCTACCGCCAGATGGCCGGCACCGTCGAAAGGCGTGACCAAGGCGGGGAGTGCCGCCGGCGGCTCCGGCTGAGGAGAGCTGGGGCTCATGGCCCCAGACGCTAGCCGACCGCCGACGTGTCTAGTTCTCTCGAACCTGGAGGATTCGGCCTTTGGGTACGGGCCGCGCCGACTTATCATCTTTGGCGTGAGGTGAGGCGGCTGGGCCGTCCGAACTCTTGTGACCTGGGGCCAATTGTGGGGAAGTGCTGTGCGCCGCTACAACTCGCGCATCCGATACGGACTGATCGCCGTCGTGACGCTTGCCCTTGCGGGGACGGCCGTCGTTCTCGTCACGTCGCCGTCGGCCAATGCCGATGAGGTCCCGGGACCTCTTCTTCTCGCCGGCTCCGACTGTGACGAGGGGGGACCCTTCGTTCAGTACCGGGTGACCAACGAATCCGACGGGGTCGAGATGCTCACCCTGGCAATCGACAGCGATACGGCCATCGGCTCGACTCGACTCGACGCGGGGCAGAGCAAAAGAGGTCGCATCGAATGGAGTGGGAGCCCGGCCCAGTCCGTCGTTCTGGAAGCCAGATGGGCTAGCAACGACACGGCCCCGGTGAGCACAATCAGCGTCGCCCCCAATCCCTGTGTCGCGACGTCCGCGGCGGGTTTCACCGGGCCCGGCTTCATGGCGGGGACCGAGTGCCGTGATGAGCGACCCTTGGTGCGCTGGTGGCTGTCGAACACCGCCGACGACCACCGGTTGACGTATGTGTCTATCGGTAATGAGGACGGCACCACCGGCGAGACGATTTGGCCAGGTGACGGCGTGAGCGAGCTGATGTTTGCCGGCGCCCAGACGGGCGGCGTCAGCGAGATCCCGATCGACTACGTGCCGGGATCCGAGATCCGGGTGAGCGGCTGGGCGGAAGGGTCGTTCGGGGTCGCGGAAACGTGGACCCAAATGGTGGTGCCGTTGTGTGGTCCGGGGGGCCGCGAGATGGCCGGAGCCCAGATTGTTGGCGGCGCTGAAGGGTCTGCGCCGCAGGAATCGGCGGCGACGACGGACCCCGGGAGCGCAGATCCCGCAACGGTGCCGCAGGTGGCAACGACAATCGCATTCGCCGACGGGACTACAGCGGTTCCCGCCCAAACCACGACAACCCGGCCGGGGGACCCAACTACCACGGTCGCCGGCTCCAGTACGACAACCGCGGCACCCGGCGTCACGACTACCAGCCTGCCGGGGTCGACCACCCGTCCCCCGGAGACTACGACCACGGCTACTACCCGTCCGCCGGCTTCGACGACGACCACGACTACGACCACCACGGTGCCGCCTCCGGTAGATATCGCGCCGCCGGTGTTCCTCGCGGGGGCGGACTGCGGCGAGAACGGGGCGTTCATCCGCTATCGCGTCACCAACAACAACGCCACTGCGCAGACGCTCCAGGTGACATTCAACGGCACCAGCAAAGTGAGCAATCTATCGGTCGGGGGCAGGCAGACCAAGTGGGGGACCTTCAGTCCCGGGGCCGGGGTCAACGATCCGAGACCCGTCGTCGCCAGCTGGGTTGGGCAGCCGGGCTCCGCCGCGCCGACTCTTCTGATGCGGGCCTCGATCTGTGAGGCCGGCCTGCCGCAGCCGGCCCGCGGTCCCAGCTTCGTTGCCGGTCAGGACTGCAGTGGCGGCACGCCGATCGTGCGCTGGTGGATGAGGAATAGTGCTCCGACCACGCAGCAGATGAACGTCACTCTGACCGACGACGACAACAGCGGCGAGAGGATCATGTGGCCGGGGTCGGGCTCAACGGTTGACGTCGCCGCCGGCGTCCAGGCGGCCGCTTCCTTCACCCTTCCCACCGCCTACAACCGCGCCGGACAAGAGGTCCGGCTTCGGGGCTGGTGGCGCGGGATCGACGCCAATGCCCACAACCGCGTCGGCATCGTGCTCCAGAACTGCAGCTAGGAGCCGCCGGCCACAGGGAACTCCGGGACCTTCGGATCGATGAGCCACGCGTCGAATAGTCCGTCGAGCTCGACTCCGGAGACGGTCTCGGCGACTGCGACGAAGTCGGCAGTCGTTACCGATTGGTCGGCGAACTTCGCCGCGTACGTCCGCAGGATGTCGAAGAAGGTGTCGTCGCCGACGGTGAGGCGCAACGCGTGGAGCGTCATCGCCCCGACGCGGTAAACGGCCCGGTTGAAGAGGTCGACCGACGGGGGGACGCCGGGGGCCGTTAGTCCGGCAGCGGCATACTCATCGCGCTCCGCCGCGATCGCCCGCTCCATGGCCTCGCGGCCTGTCTCCCGCTCGATCCAGAGCCACTCGGCGTACGAGGCGAAACCCTCATTGAGCCAGATGTCGGCCCACCGGCCGAGGCTGACGCTGTTGCCGAACCACTGGTGGGCCGCCTCGTGGACCAACACGTCCTCGAAGTAGAAGGACCGCGCCACGTTGCGATCGAACAGAGAGAGCGTCTGGTTCTCGAGCGCCGCCCCGAACCCGTCGACGATGGCGATACCGAAGTTCTCGAAGGGATAGGGCCCGAACAGCTCGGCCAAGAACGCCACCACTTCCCCCAGCCGCTCCAGGCCGGGCCAGTTGGTGACCGTCGTTCCGGCGGGCAGCACGTGGCGGATGGGGACTCCGGCGACGGCGCCGGCTGCGGGGTCCTCGACGATTGTGAAGTCGCCGATGACGACGGTGGCCAGATACGACGCCATCGGCGAATCGAGCTCCCATACCCAGGTGACACGGCCCAGGTCGGTGAGCTGGTCGACCAGAGTGCCGTTGGCGGCCGCGACGATACCTTCAGGAACGTTGATGCGGAAGGTGTACGTCGCCTTGTCGAGAGGATGATCGTTCGCCGGGAACCACGAGTGGGCGGCATCCGGTTCGGCAACGACGTAGTTCTGGTTGCCCACCGTCTGCCAGCCGACGCCGAACGGCACCGCGGTCGAGCCGGCGGTCCGAGGGCTGCCCGAATACTCGACGTCGATCACGAAGTTTTCCCCGGCGGCGATGGGTGCCGCCGGGGCGATTGTCAGCTCCTCATCGACCGCAGTGAAGGCGGCCGCAGCGCCATCGACGAGGACGGCGGAGACGGTGAGGCTGCTGAAGTCGAGGTTGACCGTGTCCAAATCGGCCGTCGCCGTCGCGGTGATGGTGGCCACCGCCCCCAATTCCGTCTCTTCCGGATCGAACACCAGGTCGAGCGTGTAGTGCTCCACGTCGTAGCCCGGGTTGCCCAGCTGGGGGAAGTAGTCGTCTCCAATGCCGAGGATCTGCCCAGGTGGGCCTTCGCCCGACGACAGACCGGCCGCGCCGTCCACGGCGCGTGACGGTGCTGCCGAGGTCGAAGTCGTCGCGGTCGAAGCGGTGGTCGGCGCCGGGGCGGTGGCGGCGACCTCACCGGTCGTCGCGGAGCAAGCCGTGGCGGCAAGGGCGAATCCGATCAGGAGGGCGGCACGGCGACGCATGAGGCCAAACTACTCGGAACGATCGACTGCGCTCCCTATGCAACTGCGGCGGCTACCGCGTCCCCCATCTCCCCGGTGGTCACGTGGGGCCCCCCGGCCGCGATGTCGATTGTGCGCAACCCGGCGTCCAGGGCCCTTTCGACCGCCCTCTCGACGGCCGCGGCCTCGTCCTGGAGATCGAGGGAATGCCGGAGCGCCATGGCGGCGGCGAGAATCATGGCCAACGGATTGGCGATACCCTTGCCGGCGATGTCGGGAGCCGAACCGTGAATCGGTTCATAGAGCCCCGGGCCCGGTTCTCCGAGCGAAGCCGACGGCAGCAGGCCGAGGGAGCCGGGCAGCATCGAGGCCTCGTCTGTGAGAATGTCGCCGAACATGTTGCCGGTGACGACGACGTCGAAATCTCGCGGCCGCGCCAGCAGGTGCATCGCCATGGCGTCGACGAGCACAACCTCGTACTCGAGGTCCGGGAACTCCTGTTCCATCACCCGTGCGGCCACCCGGCGCCACAGTCTGGAGACTTCCAGGACGTTGGCTTTGTCGACGGACGTCAGCCGACCGGAGCGGCCCCGGGCCGCAGCGGCGGCGACGCGTACGATGCGCTCGATCTCGCCAACCGAGTACACCATCGTCGAGTAGGCCTGAAGTCCGTCGTCGCTCACACCGTGCGGCCCGAAGTAGATCCCCCCTGTCAGCTCACGGACGAACAGGATGTCCACGCCTTCGACCAACTCGGGCCGCAGGGGGGAGGCGCCGATGAGGTGGCGATTCGACCTGACCGGGCGCAGGTTGGCGAACAGGCCGAGCTCGCGGCGCAAGACCAGCAGGCCGGCCTCGGGCCGCGTCTTGGCGGTCGGATCGTCCCACTTGGGGCCGCCGACCGCCCCGAGCAAGAGGGCGTCGGCCTCCCGGCAGGCGGCCAGGGTCGATTCGGGAAGCGGATCGCCGAAATCGTCGATGGCGATACCGCCCAACGGTTTCTCCTCGAAGGCGAACTGATGACCGTATGCGGCGGCCACCGCCTCGAGCACCTTGCGGGCTTCTGCGATCACCTCCGGGCCGATCCCGTCGCCGGGGAGCAGGACGAGGCGGGCCTGCATCATTCCTCCGGAGAGAACAAGGCGGCACCCGCCGCCGCTTTGTTGAGAGCGGCGACGAAGGCGCGCGCCGAGCCCTCGACGACGTCGGTGGACACGCCACGACCGGAGTAGGTCTCCGACTCGATCTGAATGATGACGTTGACTTCCGCCATGGCGTCGGCCCCCGACGTGAGCGGGCTCACTCGATAGTCGACCAGCGAGGCGGCGATTCCGAAGGCGTCCTGCACGGCGACAAAGGCGGCATTCACCATCCCGTCACCGCTCGCTTCCCACTCGGTGACCTCGCCGCCGTGATCGAGGCGCACGACGGCGGTCGGCAGCTCGGTATTGCCGCCTGAGAGGTGGATGCCGACGAGCCGCCTCTCATCGATGGTCACTCGCGCCTCGGCGTTGACGATCGCCCGGATCCCTTCCTCGCTGATCTCACCTTTGCGATCGGCGAGTTCCTTGAAACGCTCGAAGGCGCGCTTGAAATCGTCGTCCTCCAGGTTGATCCGCAT
>JBFISZ010000082.1:0-12227 GCA_041608315.1 Acidimicrobiia bacterium
CGTGGGTGCCGGCGATACCTTTGTGCTCGACTTCGGCCGGATCCAGGCGACGTTCGTTCTTGTCGAGAGTCGGGACCGTTTCCCCGGCCTGCCGCTGGATCGGGCGTTCGTGATCGCCAATGTTGACAGCATCGAGGCGGTGAGCGGTGTGACCCTGCGGCCCACAGTCCTCTATCTGCGCGCCCCCGGAAGCGCCTTCGATGAGATCGAAGCGGCGACCCGCGCAACCCCGAGTTCGGTTCTGACCGCGCGGGCGCGGCTCTACGACCGGATCCATTCCGCGCCGCTCGTTGCGGGCGTCGGCCGCGGCTTCCGGCTGGCGTTCTGGCTGACGACGGTATTTGCGATGGTGGCCGCCGTCGCCGCGTTCGCGCTGACTTCCGACTCCCGGCAGCGTGATCTGGCCTACCTCCGCACGCTTGGACTCTCGTCCGGGGAAAGCCGTGCCGTCACGATTGTCGAGCAACTGCCCCCGGTACTCATCGCGGCCGGCGTCGGCAGTGCCCTCGGGATCGGCACGGCGGTATTGTTCGAGCCGGGCATCGACCTGACGGCATTCACGGGGCCCGGGCCGGAAGCGGGACTGAGCATCGACATGACGGGCATCACCATCATCATCGCCGGGCTCACACTTGCCATCCTCGTGGCGATCGCGGTGTACGGATATGTCACGCGTCACGACAACCTGGGAGCCATCCTCAGATTGGGAGATGAATGATGCCGGGACGTCCCGACTTCCAGACGCTGCGCAACAGGGCCGCCGCAAAGGAGCCGGTGGTGTACGGCGCAGATGCGCTCATCGCGTGTGACGGCCTGGTCAAGATCTTCAAGGTCGCCGACCTCGAAGTCGTCGCCCTGCAGGGGCTCGATCTGATCGTCGAAGAGGCCGAGTTCATTGCCATCGTCGGATCGTCCGGCAGCGGGAAGTCGACGCTGCTCAACATCCTCGGTGGCCTGGACATCCCGTCGGCGGGTAAGGCGACCGTTGCCGGATATGACCTGTTGAGCATGTCGCCGGAAGACCGGACTCGCTATCGCCAGCAGGTAATCGGCTTCATCTGGCAGCAGACAGGTCGGAACCTCCTCCCGTACCTGACCGCCGCGGAGAACGTTGAGATGCCCATGATCCTCATCGGCGCACCAGGCGCGGCGCGCCGCAAACGGGCGATGAAGCTCCTCGAGCTCGTCGGCCTGGCCGACCGCCACGATCACCGGCCGGATCAGCTTTCGGGCGGAGAGCAGCAGCGGGTTGCCATTGCAACCGCAATGGCCAACTCGCCCCGAGTGCTGTTCGCCGATGAGCCCACCGGAGAGCTCGATACTTCGACCTCGGCCGAGATCTTCGAGGTAATGCGCCGAGTCAACGAGGTACAGCGGGTCACCATCGTCGTGGTGACCCATGATCCGCTCGTGGCCGACCACGTCAATCGAACGGTCGCCATCCGCGACGGTCGTACCAGCAGCGAGGTCCTGCGTCGTGCCGCCATCAGCGAGCACGGCGAGCACCACGTGATCGCCGAGGAGTTCGCCGTCCTCGATCGGGTCGGCCGGCTGCAGCTGCCCTCAGACTACGTCGCGGCTCTCGAGATGGCGCGCCGCGTGAAACTCACCCTGGACGAGGATCACATCAACGTTTGGCCGGACCGCACGAGCGGCAAGGACGAAGGACCGGCGTGATGACCGACGGGGACTCCATGTTCCGACCCGCGGGATCCGGCGGCGGGGTCGTCGCCGCAGCTGCGATGGTCGAGACGCGCCGAGTCTCCCGGGAGTACGCGGTCGGTTCCCACACAGTGATGGCGCTGCGAGGCATCGACTTGAGCGTGGCCCCCGGTTCGCTGGTTGCCGTGCACGGCCGCTCCGGGAGCGGGAAGACCACCCTCCTCAACGTCATCGGTGGGCTCGACCGGCCGACTGCAGGAAGTGTTCTGCTCGGCGGCGACGACATAACCGAATTGGACGAAGCCGGCCTGGTCGACATCCGACGCAACAAGATCGGCTTCATCTTCCAGGCTTTCGGGCTGATTCCCATCCTGACTGCGGCCGAGAACGTACAGATCCCGCTGCGGCTCGCCGAGATGGCTGTTGCCGCGCGCGCCGAACGGTCGCGCCTTCTGCTGAACCTCGTCGGGCTCGGCGAGCGCGGCAGCCACCGCCCCCACGAGCTTTCGGGTGGCGAGCAGCAGCGGGTCGCTATCGCCCGTGCCCTGGCCAATGGGCCCCGGCTACTCCTGGCCGACGAACCAACCGGCCAACTCGACTCCCGTACGGGGCATATGATCATGGACCTGCTCCACGCCCTCGTGGTCAGTGAGAATGTCACGGCGATCGTCGCCACGCACGATCCGGCCCTGATCGATGTCGCCGACCGGGTGCTCGAGCTGAGCGATGGGCAGATCACTGCCGATAATGGCGCCGCGGCCGGTGGTTAGCCTGAGGGCCGAACGGAGGCGGGTGATCATATGGGGACGCTCACGGACGAGCAACGGTCACTGCAGGCGGCGGCGCGGCGGTTTGCCGACGAGGTTGCCGCCCCGTTGGCGGCCGAGATCGACCGCACCGAGGAGTACCCGTGGTCCACTGTTGAACGGCTCGTGGATGCCGGCTTCATGGGGATGACGATTCCCCGGAGTCTGGGAGGCGGGGGAGCGAGCTATCTCGATGCCGTCCTGGTGATCGAGCAACTGGCGCGGGCATGTGGCGTGACCGCACGGATCGTGGTCGAGGCCAACATGGGCGCCATCGGGGCCATCATGGCGTACGGCACCGACCAGCAGAGAGAGCTGGCGGCCCGCCTCGTGCTCGCCGGAGACAAGCCGGCGATATGCATCACCGAGCCGGGGGCGGGAAGCGCCGCCACCGAGATGACGACGACCGCGGTCCGCGACGGTGACCGCTACATCCTCAACGGTACGAAACACTGGATCACCGGCGGCGGCATCTCCAAGCTGCACCTCGTCTTCGCTCGTGTCGTCGAGAACGGGGAGACGGTCGGGATCGGCGGCTTCATCGCGGTGCGGGATGAATCTGCCGGGCTCGAAATCGGCCGCCGCGAGCCGGCGATGGGGCTGCGGGGGCTGCCCGAGACCGAGATCATCTTCAAGGACATGGCGGTGCCCGCCACCATGGTGCTGATGCCGCCGGCAGGTTTTCGGCGAGGCTTCGCATCGTTGATGCAGGCGTACAACGGCCAGCGGGTCGGTGCCGCCACTGTTGCTCTCGGTATCGCGCAAGGTGCATTCGAGCTTGCCGTCGATTTCGTCAAACAGCGTCGCCAGTTTGGCCGGCCGATTGCCGAGTTCCAGGGCCTGCAGTGGATGCTCGCCGACATGTCGATCGGCCTCGAAGCCGCTCGGGCGTTGTGTCATCGGGCGGCCGCCGACACCACGAATGGGTTCCCCGACCTCCGCCGCGCCGCACAGGCGAAGATCCTGACGGCGGAGACCGCAATCGAGGTGACCAACGAGGCCCTGCAACTCCACGGCGCCGCCGGCTACTCGCGGAACCTGCCGCTGGAGCGCATGGTGCGCGATGCCCGCATGTTCACGATCGGCGGAGGCACCGCGCAGGTACTGCGCACGCAGGTGGCCGGTTCGATTCTCGGGATGAAGCTGCCCCAGACTCGCGACGGCTACTCCGCCGCCGAGTGACCCGCGGCCGGCCGGCCGTCCGGCAGCCCCCGATCCGCCCTCATCACATTGGCGATCGGGTCTCGAAATGGGCATCAGCACGATCCGGCGACCGTCCGATCTACGTATAGAGGGGGAGACGCTGACAAGGATGCGATCGAATGGCTGGTGCCAAGGTTCGAGACAACGTACCGGACGATCTGCTGGCGGTGTTCCTCGAAGATATCGGCCGCCACCCGCTGCTCATCCCGGAAGAAGAAGTCGAGCTGGCCAAGCGCATCGAGGCGGGACGGACAGCTTCCGAGAAGCTGGCGGCCGGCGTACCCGACGCTGAGAAAGGCGCCCTCCAGGACCTCGTCAGCCGGGGGAATCAGGCCCGGTCGAGGTTCCTGGAATCCAACATGCGCCTCGTCGTCTCGATCGCCAGGCGTTACCGCGCCTTCTCGCCGAGTCTGGAGTTGGTCGACCTGATCCAGGACGGCAGCATCGGCCTCATGCGGGCCGTCGACAAATTCGACTGGCGCCGTGGTTTCAAATTCTCGACATACGCAACTTGGTGGATTCGCCAAGCGGTTACGAGGGCGCTGCAGGAGAAAGGTCGCACGATCCGCGTGCCGCCGCGCATCCACAGCGTTGCCTTGAAAGCCAGGAGTGCGGCCACCGAGCTGCAGGCCGAGTCGGGCCGGCGGCCAACTGTGGATGAAATCGCAGAACGGTCTGGACTGGATGCCCGTGATGTCGAGGAGGCTCTGCGGATCGGGGATGCCGTGTCACTCGAAGCTCCCATCGGGGACGACGGCGCCCAGCTCGGCGACTTCATCGTCACCGACGACGATCCAAGCCCGGAAGGCGAGGTGATCGATGCCGATGTCAAGGCGCGTTTGCTCGACGCGATCGACCGCCTGAACGAGCGGGAGCGGCGTATCCTGCGCGAACGATTCGGGTTCATCGACGGCGCACCGCGCAGCCGTTCTGATATCGGGGATCTTCTCGGCTTGAGCGCTGAGCGGATCGGCCAAATCGAGCGAGCAGTGCTATCCAAGATCCGCCACCCCGCCTTCGGTCTGCGCGAGGAAGACTTCGAGTAGGGCCACCGCCACAACTGCAATCTACGATTGTCCATTGTCCCTGGCTGCGCCCGGCACTAACTTCGCCCGAGAGGACGCTGCCTGTCCCGAATCGAGGAGGATCGATCGTGAGCAAAGCCAGCCTGGAAGATGTTCTGCAAGCCGCCGGAAACACGGTTGACATGCTGCGCAACTCACAGATCGGCGCCTACGTGTACCCGGTTGTTCCTCCCGAGTTCACCAATTGGCGTGATGAGCAGCGCGCCTGGCGCGAGACCGCCGTCCTCTACGACCAGTCGCACCACATGGCGGAGCTCACGGTCGAAGGCCCCGACGCTCTCAGACTCCTGTCCTTCCTCGGTATCAACAGCTTTGCCAACTTCCCGGTCACGAAAGCCAAGCATTTCGTCCCCTGCAATTACGACGGCTACGTGATCGGCGATGTCATCCTGTTTCGCGAGACCGAGGACAGGTTCAACATGGTGGGGCGAGTCCCCACGGTGAACTGGGTGCAGTTCCACGCCGAGACCGGCGACTACGACGTGACGCTGGAGCGCGACGACCGCTCGCCGTCGCGTCCCGGCAAGAATCCCGTGGTCCGCCGGCACTACCGGTACCAGGTGCAAGGCCCGAACGCGATGCAGATTCTGGAGAAGGTCAACGGTGGGCCGCTCCCCAACATCAAGTTCTTCAACATCGGCTCGATCACCGTTGCCGGCCGCGAGATCCCCGCCCTGCATCACGGCATGGCCGGCGTTCCCGGATTGGAGATCTGGGGCCCGTATGACGAAGGCGACGAGGTGCGCGATGCGATCCTCGAGGCCGGCCACGACCTCGGCTTGGTGCAGGTGGGCTCCCGGGCCTACGCAACGAACACGCTGGAATCCGGTTGGATCCCATCGGAGCTGCCGGCGGTCTATACCGGTGAGAAGATGAAGGCCTACCGGGAGTGGCTGCCGGCCGACGGTTACGAGGCGGTCGGCTCGATCGGAGGCAGCTTCGTGTCGGACAACATCGAGGACTACTACGTCACGCCGTATGAGCTCGGCTACGGCTTCTACATCAACTTCGACCACGATTTCATCGGGCGCGATGCCCTGGAGGTGATGGCGGACCAGCCGCACCGGCGCAAGGTGACCTACGAGTGGAATTCAGACGACGTCGGCGAGGTATTCCAATCGATGTTCGATCCGCCCGGCGAGAACTACAAGGTGATCGACTTGCCGTTGTCGAACTACACATCGGCCACCTACGACAAGGTGACCATGGGTGGTGAGACCGTCGGTTTCTCGATGTTCAGCGGCTACACGTTCAACGATCGGGCGATGATCTCGCTGGGGATCGTCGATCCCGCTATCAACGACGGCGATGTGCTGACGCTCGTCTGGGGCGAAGAGAACGGAGGCACCCGGAAGACGACGGTCGAACCGCACAAGCAGACGGAGATCCGGGTGCGGGTGACCCCGGCGCCGTACTCCCGCGACGCCCGGTCGTACACGGCTGGATGGCGCACCCGCACGTCCTGAGTCTCGCCCACCACATCTAGCGAGGAGAACACGGTGACCGATCCCATTGTCACCCACTACGGACCGAAGGCCTACGACGACCATCCACCCTTCAAGTACCCGGACTACAAGTCCACCGTGAAGCGATCGCCGGAGAAGGACATGGTGCACATCGTCCAGACGCTCTCCGAAACGAGCGGGCCGGGCCCGGCGTGGGCTGAGGTGTCGGATGAGGACGCCGATCTCACCACCAATGCCGGCACCGGGGGCGAGGCCATCGGCGAGCGCATCATCGTGACGGGGCGAGTGCTCGACGAGAACGGAGAGCCGCTGCCGGGCACGTTGCTCGAGATCTGGCAAGCCAACGCCTGCGGCCGCTACAGCCACTGGCGGGAGACCGCATTTCCGGCGCCGATGGACCCGAACTTCCTGGGCGTCGGGCAGTGCATCACCAACGAGGAAGGCGTATATCGCTTCACCACGATCAAACCCGGCCCTTACCCGTGGGGCAACCATCCCAATGCGTGGCGCCCGGCCCACATCCACTTCTCGCTGATGGGC
Source organism: Acidimicrobiia bacterium (assembly GCA_041608315.1). Taxonomy (GTDB): domain Bacteria; phylum Actinomycetota; class Acidimicrobiia; order Spongiisociales; family UBA5794; genus JAHEJX01. Next base: position 6,763 of record JBFISZ010000082.1, read on the forward strand.
CCGAGTTGGGGCTCCCGGCTCATCACCCAGTTGTACTTCCAGGGCGACCCGCTGCTACCCCTCGACCCGATCTACAACGCGGTGCCCGCCCACTCGCGGGACCGCTTGATCGCCGCCTACGACCACGACGTGACCATCGAGAACTGGGCGCTCGGGTGGCGGTGGGACATCGTGCTGCGCGGTAGCGCGGCGACGCCGTTCGAGGAGGATCACTGATGGCCGATCGCGGCGAGACTCCTTCGCAGACCGCCGGTCCCTACTTCTCGATGCGCCTCGGCGGTGCGGGCCAGAACATCGTGGCGGCTCCGGGCGTTCCCGGCGAGCGGATCCGGATCGAGGGAACGGTGATCGACGGTGACGGCAACCACGTCGAAGATGCCCTGCTCGAGATCTGGCAGGCCAACGCCGGGGGCCGCTACCGGCACCCGGACGACATCCGCGACGAGATCGCCCTCGACGAAGGCTTCACCGGCTTCGGGCGAGCCGAAACCGAGCTCGCCACCGGGGAGTACCGGTTCGAGACGATCAAGCCGGGGCCGGTCCCCGACGCGGAAGGCGAGGTCCAGGCGCCGCACATCAATCTCGTGGTGCAGGCCCGCGGCATGCTCAACCCGGTGTTCACCCGGATTTACTTCTCGGACGAGGATGAGGCGAACGCGCAGGACCAGGTGCTCGGCCGGGTGCCCCGGGGCCGGCGTCACACGCTGATTGCCCACCTGGCCGCCGAAAGCGACGATCCCAAGGTGTACCGTTTCGACGTGCGGTTCCAGGGAGATGACGAGACGGTGTTCTTCGACTTCTGATGCCCGATTTCGTTCCACTCCCCGACGCCGTCGCCGCCACCGTGCGCGACGGGCACACCGTGGCCCTCGAAGGTTTCACCCACCTGATTCCGTTCGCCGCCGGTCATGAGATCATCCGCCAGGGCCGGGGGCACCTCACGCTCATCCGGATGACGCCGGACCTCATCTACGACCAGATGATCGGTGCCGGCTGTGCCCGGCGCGTGGTGTTCTCTTGGGGCGGCAATCCCGGGGTCGGGTCGCTGCACCGATTCCGCGATGCCGTCGAAAACGGGTGGCCGCACCCGATCGAGATCGAAGAGCACAGCCACGCCGCCATGGCCAACGCCTGGGCCGCCGGTGCCGCCGGGCTGCCGTTTGCCTCCTTCCGCGGCTACTTGGGAACCGACCTCCCTTCGGTCAATCCGAGGATCGCGACGGTCACCTGCCCTTTCACCGGCGAGGAGCTGGCCGCGGTGCCGGCGCACCGCCCCGACGTGAGCATCATCCACGCCCAGCGCGCCGACCGCGCCGGCAACGTCCTGATCGAGGGGATTGTCGGGGTGCAGAAGGAGGCGGTGCTGGCGGCCGAGGTGGCGGTGGTCACGGTGGAGGAGATCGTCGACGACCTGGCGGTTCCCAGCATGAACAGCACGGTGCTACCGGGCTGGGCGATCGACATGATCGCCGCCGTTCCCGGCGGCTCCTGGCCGTCGTATACCCACGGCTATTCCCACCGGGACAACGCCTACTACAAGGCGTGGGATGAGATCTCTCGCGACCGGGCCCGATTCCAGCAGTGGCTCGCCGAGAGCGTGATGGCGGCCACGTGAGCGACTACACCCCAACGGAAATGATGACGGTCAGTGCCGCCCGGGCACTGAGCAACGATGATGTGTGTTTCGTCGGCATCGGCGCTCCGTCGGCGGCGTGCAATCTCGCCCGGCTCACTCACGCCCCGGACATCACCCTCATCTACGAGTCCGGCACGATCGGTACCCGGCCCGACGTGCTCCCCCTGTCGATCGGCGACGGTGAGCTCGCTGAGACGTCGCTGACCACGGTCGCCGTCCCGGAGATATTCCGTTACTGGCTGCAAGGCGGCAGGATCACGGTTGGCTTCCTCGGTGCTGCCCAGATGGACCGCTACGGCAACATCAACACCACGGTCATCGGTCCCTACGGAGCGCCCGCGGTCCGGCTCCCCGGTGGGGGCGGAGCCCCCGAGATAGCGTCGTCCTGCGGCCGCGTGTTCATAACGATGCGCCACTCGCCGCGGGCCCTGGTCGAGCGGGTCGACTTCGTGACTTCTCTCGGCTTCGGCGTCACCGGCACCGAGCGAGCGGCCTTCGGCATAGCCACCCGGGGCCCGGCGCTGGCGATCACGGACCTGTGCGTGATGGAGCCGGACCCGGAGAGCAATGAGCTGGTCGTGACATCGCTCCACCCCGGCGCGTCTCGCGCCGGCGTGGCGGAGGCCACCGGGTGGGACGTCCGGTTCGCCGCTGCTCTCGGCGAGACGGCACCGCCGACCCGGCCGGAGCTCGCAACGCTGCGCGACCTGCACCGGCGGACGAACGCGGCTCACGCGGTGAGCCCGTGAGCGACGCGACCGGGTTCGACCCGGGTTTCTCGACGACGGCGATGACCCGAACGTTCTCCGCCGCGGCCCGGGTGCGGGCCATGTGCGCCTTCGAGGCAGCGCTGGCCGGCGCGGCCGCCGACGTCGGGCTCATCCCGGGAGACGTCGCTGCCGAGATCGAGCGGGTATGCCTCGAGCCGGTGGCCGACGCGGAGCCGCTGCTCGCCGCCGGCTGGGAGGCCGGAACTCCGGTTGTCGTGCTTCTCGAGCGGCTCCGCGCCGGTCTGTCGCCCGACGCCGCCCGATCGATACATCGCGGGGCCACCACCCAGGACGTCGTCGACTCGGCACTCATGGCCCAGGTCGGGGCCGGGCTCGAGCTGCTCGCGGCGGGGGTGCAGCGAGTCGCCGTTGCTCTCCGCTCCTTGGCGCGCGAGCATCGAGAGACGCCGATGATGGGGCGGACCTTCTTCCAGCATGCTCAGCCCACGACGTTCGGGCTGCGGGCGGCTTTCTGGCTGGAGCCGCTCGTTCGGCATCTCGCCGAGCTGCGAGCGACGGCCGGCAGTCTGCCGTTGCAGCTGGGCGGCCCCGTGGGGAACCAGGCGGAGTTGGGAGAGCATGCCACAGAGGTCGCCGCAGGCGTAGCCGCCCGTCTCGGTCTCGTGGTCCCGGCCGTGCCGTGGCACACCGATCGCTCCCGGCTCGCCGAAGTGATTTCGCTCACCGTCAGGATCGCCTCCTCGGCCGCCAAGATCGGTTCCGACGTGGCGCACCTGGCCCGTACCGAGACAGGCGAGATCCGGACGCGGTCGGGCACATCGTCGAGCATGCCGGGAAAGCGGAACCCGATCGATGCGATCCGAGCGGTGGCGGCGGCTCAGGCCTGCGCCGCAGTGGCCCAGATCGTGACCGCGGCGCCGCCCCACGAGCTGGAGCGTGGCGTCGGGGCCTGGCATGCCGAGTGGTTTGCCGTCCCGCTCGTGTTCCAGACCGCGGCGGCCGCCGTCGAGTCCGCCGGTGCCGTCGCCGGCTCCATCGAGGTCGATGGCGCCCGGATGGCGGCCAGTCTCGGGGCCCCTGCCGAGCCGGCCATGCTGGCCGCGGCGGCTGCTCTCGTCGACCGTGTTCTGGCGGCCGCCGACGCCGCGATAGGGGACGACGGATGACGGGCCGGGTCGAGGTCGACGGCGTGCGGATCGCGTGGGAGGGGCGCGGCCCGGCGGACGCGCCGGTGGTGGTCTTTTCACATTCGCTCGGCGCCACCAGCTGGATGTGGGCACCACAGGCCGATGCATTGGCCGTCGACCACTGCGTAGTGCTCGTCGACACACGCGGGCACGGGGGATCGGATGCCCCGCCGGGTCAATACACGGTCGAGTTGCTGGCAGGCGACGTGCTGGCGGTAGTCGACGCCCTCGGGGTCGACCGATTTCACTTGTGCGGGCTGTCGATGGGCGGGCACATCGGCTTGTGGCTGGCGAGCCACCGCCCGGAGCGGCTGCGCTCTCTCATCGCGTGCAACACCGCTGCCAAGCTGAGCACGGCGCAGGCGTGGCACGATCGCATCGCAGCCGTCGCCGCCGGCGGTATGGATTCGGTCCGCCATGCCGTGATCGGCAACTGGTTCGCTCCCGGCTTCCCGGCGGCCCACCCCGAGCGTCATGACGAGGCGCACCGGGTGTTCGCCGCGCTGTCGCCACAGGGCTATGCCGGCTGCTGCGCGGCGCTGGCGGCGTCAGATCTGACGGGGGCCGTCTCCGGGATCAACGTGCCCACTCTCATCATCGGCGGCGCGCACGACGTGGCGACCCCGCCGGCGCAGGCCGAGTGGCTCCATGACATGATCCCGGGCAGTGAGCTCACGATCTTCGACGACGCCGCCCACCTGTCGAACCTCGACGTCCCGGATGCGTTCACCGCACGCTTGCGGTCGTTTCTGGACGCCCGCTGAGGAGGTCGATTTCAGACGGCGTCCGCCGGGTGCCACACGATCACGGCCCGCTTGGAGTGGGCGACGACCCCGGTGGCCACACTCCCGCCGAACAGCCGGCTCAGCCCGGAGCGGCCGTGAGTGGTCATGACCACTGTGCCGTCGTCGCCGGCAAAATCAACGATCGCCTCCGCCGGGTTGTCCCGGTGGAGCACCTCGTATTCGGCATCGATAGCGTGCGACTGCCGCATCTGCCCGGCGAGTCGCCGCAGGTAGCCCACGCCGATGCTGATGGCTTCGACGCCCATGTGCACCGAGCTATCGAGACTCGGCGAAACCACAGTCACGACCCAGGCGGGCACGTCGAGGGCGCGCGCCAGATCACCGGCCACCGGCAAGATCGCCTCCGACAGAGGCGAGCCGTCGACCGGGACCACCAGACGGGTGGTGTGCTCGCCGGGACTGGTGTCCATCTCGGGGCCGACCAGGGCCACCGGGCGTCTCATCTCGCGGGTGACGCCTTCGGCAACGGAGCCGATGTGGCCTTGGTGGGGCAACAGGGAGGCCGCGGTGGCCATGCACACCATGCCCCCCTCGCCGGCCACCTCCACGATGGCCGCCACGGGGTCGGTTGCGCTGCTGGCTTCAATGGCAACTTCTACGCCGGCGAGGTGCTGATCGGCGACTGATTGCATCCAAGCTTCTACCTCGGAGTCGGCATCGGCGGCCGCGGCGAACAGCCGCACGCCGAGCCCCAGGCGACTCGCGATCCGTCCGGCGACGGGGACGGCGCGGACGCTGGCGTCGCGGCCGTCGAGTGGCACGATCAGCTCGCTCACCTCGGTGTTTGGTGTCTCCGCCATGTCCGATACCTCCAGGCTGCCGGTAAAGCTGATCAGGAAGAGCCAAGCCTATCGCAAGACCCGGCGGTCCCGGGACTCTGCGCGCTGCGCAGGAGTTAGGCGCGCACCCGTCTGATCGCGTCGCGCCGTCTCCCCAGAGCACGCGACCATCGAACCGTCCCGGTAGGAGCCTGCTGAGCAATCCAATTGCGGCGTCTCTGCGGCTCTCATCGCCCCTGCCTTCGCCCGACGACCTCGAAGTATCTACTGATACTCCTTCGCTCGCCGGACTGTGGCAGATGACGATGAGATTCCGCAGATCCATC
>JBFISZ010000083.1:0-11747 GCA_041608315.1 Acidimicrobiia bacterium
CGAGCCCCACCCCCCAACACCCGATAACACCCACCACCCCAACCCGACACCACCCCAACCCAGCCGAACCCAACACCCCGAAACAGTCCGGCCCCGAAGCCCCACCGCGTCCGAGGCCACGCGAGCCCAAACGTAGGAGCCCCCGGCCAGAGCGCCATCCGCGCCCGCCGCGGCAGGTTGGTGTGGTCGCCGCCGCCGCTTTGACCGAATCGTTCGGTCCGCACCCAGTCGATGTTGGGCGGCCGAGGATCATCGGTCGCGAAAGCCCTTGCCGTCCAAGATCTTCTTGGCGTACTTGTCGATTCGCGCCTCGCGGGTCTTGGCTTGCTTGGCATCCGAGAAGTACAGGTTGTACTCCCGCTGCCGGCCCGGGGTCAGCGCCTCGAAGGCAGCCTTGAACGCCGGGTCCTGGTCGAGGCGATTCTGGAGCTCCGCCACAAAGGCGAGCTCGGGCGCCGGGCCCAGCTCCAGACCCGCCTCTTCGACACGGATGGCTTCCTCGATATAGGACTTGACGGTGTCGGTCAGCCGAGCCACGTCCTCAACCGAGGTGAACCGGATGCGGCGAGCCGATCGGGAGTTCGGCCCTTGCTCCTCGAGAACGCCTGCTGAATCGTTCAACAAGGCACCCTTGAAGAACATGAGGGAGAGGAACTCTTTCATCTCCTGGAGGATGGCGATGTTGCCGCCGTCGTGGCTGTAGCAGGGCTTGCCCCACTTGATATCCTCGGTCAGCCCGCAGCCCAGCAATATCGGTCGCAGATCGGCCATCTCCTCCGGCCACTTCTCCGACCGTCTGATATAGGCATCAACCTTGGGGTTCACCACGACTCCGATCAGCGCACGTGCCGGTGCGTAGCCGTCTGCCGACGCTCCGCAAGAGTACCGTCGGGTCGTGGTCCATGCGTTGCGACGCACGCGCCTCGGTCGGCTCGGCCTGTCGCCCGGTCGGCCGTCCATTCCCACAGTGGGTTCGGGCCGGGTTGATTGCTGCGGACCGATCTCATTGAGAGTAAGGCCGCCAACTCGGCAGTCGGTTGACTTCCTGCCGCCACCTCACCGCGACCAACTCACTGCGGCCACCTCACTTCTCCACCGTGAAGCCGGCCTTCATCAACAGGCGCAGCATGGCGGGGGCCGGTTCCTTGAACTGGATCGGCTTGAGGGCGTCCTCGTGGGAGGCCATGAACTCGAGCATCGTGCGCACGATGTGCGACAGCGATACCGTGTTGCGATCCAGCGTTGTTGATCGGCCGAAAGCCACGAGACGGGTCCGGATCTCGCCCGGGCCGCACGATGGACCGGTGTGGATCGCCTTGCGCTGCAGCCCGGTGATCACTTCGTCGAGCGGCAAACCGTAGAGCCACTCGATGCGATGCAGCATCGTGTGCAGCACGCTGTGGTCTTTGATGTTGGCATTGAGCTCCGCCGGGCCCTGCTTCACCTCTCCAATCACGACGTCGATCGTGTCTTCCTCGAGTTTGAGCACCGGATCGTGGACGAGGAGAAGCTCGGCCTCACTCTCGATGTGGGGATCGCCGATGAAGAGATCGCCGGGGAATCGCACGGCCATGATGTCGACGTCCGTGACGGTCTTGTAGTGGCCTTTGGACACCCGGCGGGCAACCTCGAACTCGCTCAGGGTGAGGTAGCCGTTGAGTCTCAGGTAGTTCTCGACGAGGTTGACTGCGATATCCATGGGCCGAAGCTAGTGGACCGAACCCCTCTGCCGGGCCGCCGAGGCGCCCATCGCGGTTAGGCTCGCCCGGTGAGCCTGCCCCCACCGACAGCAGACATCTGCGACGCTTACCCCCATGCCGGCGTGGCCGACCTGCCTTTTCGTGACTACGGCGCCCGGACCCGATTCTCCGGCAGAGTGGAGACGGTGCGCTGTTTCGAGGACAACGGCGTGGTCGCGGCGGCTCTCGAGACGCCCGGCGAGGGTCGGGTGCTCGTCGTCGACGGTGGTGGCTCGATGCGGTGCGCTCTAGTGGGCGACCAGCTGGGTGCCCTCGCCGTAGAGAACGGCTGGACCGGGATCGTCATCGACGGTTGTGTCCGCGATGTGACTGCATTGCGCAGCCTGCCTCTCGGCGTCAAGGCACTGGGCTCGAACCCTCTGCGCAGCAAGAAGCGCGGCGAAGGCCAGATCGGGACGATGGTGTGGATTGGCAGGATGAACGTGCATTCCGGATGGTGGCTGTATGCCGACGAAGACGGAGTGATCACCCTCCCCGAGCCTGTGCAGATCGACTAGAACGCGGCAAATCCAGGATTGCGAGGAGCTCGGCGAGGCTGCCAGCCGTGAGGTGCGCCTGATCGCTGCGGCGGCGGCGCTCGGCGTCATCCGTGCGCGACCGGGCGTCGTCAAAAGCGGCGAAATGCACGATCGTGCCGATTCCGGCGGCGGCCGCCCCGGCAAGCTCATCGTCGCCGCCGTTGCCGATGTACATCGCTTCGGCCGGGTTCGCCTCCATCGCCTCCAGGATCGCCTGGTATGCCTCCAGATCGGGCTTGGCCACATGAGCCTTGGTCGAGAAGACGGCATGGTCGACCTTGGACGCCAAAGGCGACTGCCGCCAGGCCTCGACGTCGCGGTCATGGCAGTTGGTCAACAGACCGATCGGGCGCGGCGCCAGGGCATCGAGCAGGTTCAGGATCTCGGGCCGGGGGTGAAGCAGAACCAGGTCCTGGTAGCGCCCCAGCGGCTCGACGGCCGGGGCGATGTCCAGCGTGCGGGCCGGCCGGCCGTTGTTGTGCGCCACCCGTCGCAGCAGCCCCCGCACCGAGTCATACCCCCGCACCAGGTTGGGAAGCGCTTCGTTCCACGCAGCTTCGAAAACGGCGTAGTCGACACCGAGCACGGCGGCGGACGCCTCGAGACGGCGGAACCCGGCCGGGCGGAAGTCGTCCGGATCAACGAGCGTGTGGAAGAGATCGAATATGACGGGACGGCGACTCACGGCATCCCCATCGTATCGGCGCTGCCCTGAAACGACCGCACGAAAGGCCTGAAGCCGTCTTACGCGCGCTCATCGCGCGTAAGACGATTTTGTAATTCATCCCCGGCCGCAGCGCTCCACTGCGGGAAACATGTCACACCGGGCCGGTAGCCTGGCCCCGATGGCGCTGCATTCCTTTTCCCCAGCCGCTCGCGAGTGGTTCCAATCCGCTTTCCCGGAGCCGACCACGGCTCAAGCCAAGGGCTGGGACGCGATCTCAGCCGGCAAACACACGCTGATCCACGCTCCCACCGGCTCCGGCAAGACGCTGGCGGCGTTCCTGTGGTCGATCGACACCTTGACGGCCGAGCCGCCGCCGCCGGAAAAAGAACGGTGCCGAGTGCTCTACATCTCCCCGATGAAGGCCCTGGCTTATGACATCGAACGCAACTTGAGGGCACCGCTGACGGGAATCCAGCTGACTGCACAGCGCCTCGGCCTCGAGCAACCCCGGCTGACGACTGCCATGCGCACCGGTGACACCCCCGCCAACGAACGCCAGGCGATGCTGCGCCACCCGCCGGACATCCTCATCACGACACCCGAATCGCTCTATCTGATGCTCACTTCACAGGCGCGCCGGATCTTGCGCACCGTCCGCTGGGTGATCGTCGACGAGATCCACTCGGTGGCCGGGACCAAACGCGGCTCACATCTCGCCATCAGCCTCGAGCGCCTCACCGACCTCGCGGACGTCCCGCCGCAGCGCATCGGCCTTTCCGCCACCCAACGGCCGCTCGAAGCGATCGCCGAGTTCCTCGGTGGCGGCGACGCCACCGGCGCCGGCTGGCAACCCCGGCCGGTCGAGGTGGTCGACGCCCCGTGGGAGAAGGAGCTCGACATCCAGATCGTCGTCCCGGTCGCCGACATGACGCGGCCCGAGGAGACTCCGCTCCCCCGGCCGCAAGGCGTCGAGCCCGAAGCGTCCGATCCGCCGTCGCGTTCGATCTGGCCGGCCATGTACCCGCAGCTTCTCGACCTCGTGCAGTCCCACACCTCGACGCTGCTGTTCGTGAACTCCCGGGGCCTGGCGGAACGGCTCGCTGCCGAGCTCAACCGCCTCGCCGGCGAGGAGCTGGTGCAATCGCACCACGGATCGGTGTCACGCGAGCAGCGACTCGAGATCGAGGGCCGGCTCAAACGCGGCGAGCTGAAAGCGGTGGTGGCGACTTCGACTCTCGAGCTCGGAATCGACATGGCGGCCATAGATTTGGTGCTTCTCGTTGAATCTCCCAACTCCGTCGCCAGCGGGCTGCAGCGGGTCGGCCGCGCCGGCCACCAGGTCGGCGCCGCCTCCGTCGCCCGCGTCTTCCCCAAACACCGCGGCGACCTCCTCGAAACCGCCGTCGTCGTCGATCGGATGTACGCCGGGGCCATCGAATCCACCAAGATCCCCCGCAATCCCCTCGACGTGCTGGCCCAGCACATTGTCGCCATCGCCGCCGGAGGGCGGCTGCCGGTCGACGATCTGTTGGCGCTGGTGCGCCGGGCGGCACCGTACCGCGATCTCACGCGCTCCGCCCTCGAAGCGGTCCTCGACATGCTCGCCGGCCGCTACCCGAGCGACGAGTTTGCCGAGCTGCGCCCGAGAATCGTGTGGGACAGGGTGGAGGGCGTCATCGAGGGGCGCGGCAATGCCCGCATGCTCGCCGTGACCAACCCAGGGACGATTCCCGACCGGGGCCTCTACACCGTCGTGCTTCCCGAAGGCGGCAAAGTCGGCGAGCTCGACGAGGAGATGGTGTACGAGGTGCGGCCGGGCGACTCCTTCGTGCTCGGCTCCTCGGCGTGGAAGATCAGCGAGATCGGCCACGACCGGGTGACGGTGCTCCCCGCGGCGGCGGGTACTGCGGCCCGGATGCCGTTCTGGCACGGCGACGGCCCCGGCCGTCCCCTCGAGCTGGGCCGGGCCGTCGGCGCCTTCATCCGCGAGATCGGCGCCCTCGACGAGTCGGTCGCCGCCGGAGTGCTCGAAACGAGATATCGCCTCGATCCGTGGGCGGCGGCCAACCTGGCAGCCTTCATCGCAGAGGAGAAGACGGTCAGCGGCGCCCTCCCGACCGATCGCTCGCTCATCGTCGAGCAGTTCCGCGACGAGATCGGCGACTGGCGGGTCGCCATCCTGTCCCCCTTCGGCTCGCGAGTCCATGCGCCGTGGGCGTTGGCAGCACGGCGCCGCTATCGGGAGGCTCATGGAGGCGAAGCCGACGTCATTTGGTCCGACGACGGCATCATGTTCCGCTTCCCCGACGTCGACGCTCCCCCGAACGCGGCCACACTGCTGATCGACCCCGACGAGCTGGAGGAGCTGGTGCTCGACGAAGTCGGCGACAGCGCGTTGTTCGCGGCCCGCTTTCGGGAAGCGGCCGGCCGCTCGCTGTTGCTCCCCCGCCGTCGCCCCGGCTCCCGCACCCCGCTATGGCTGCAACGCCGCCGCGCCGCCGACCTCCTTTCCGTCGCCAAACGCTACGCATCGTTCCCCGTGGTTCTCGAGACCTACCGCGAGATACTCCAGGATCACTTCGATCTCCCCGCCGTCATCGAGGTGCTACGTGACATCGCCGGACGCAAGACCCGTGTCCATCAGATCGAGCTCGAAAGCCCCAGCCCGATGGCGACCTCGCTGATGTTCGATTTCATCGCATCGTTCATGTACGAGTACGACGCGCCGATTGCAGAGAAGCGGATTGCCGCCCTCACCCTCGATCGCTCCCTACTTCGAGAGATCCTCGGCGACCCGGAGTTTCGCGAGCTGCTCGACGGTGGCGTGCTCGAATCGGTCGAGCTCGACCTCCAGCACCTCTCCCCGGAACGGCAGATCTCGAGCCGCGACCAGCTCCACGACCTACTGCGCGACCTGGGCCCGCTCAGCGCCCGCGAAGTGTCGGACCGCAACTCGCAGCCCGAGAACACCGATCGGTGGCTCGACGAGCTCGAGCAACAGCGCCGGATCGTGCCGCTGCGGGTGGCGGGGCGCGCCACTCATGCCGCGATCGAGGACGTCGCCCGGCTGCGGGATGCGCTCGGCGTGGCCCCCCCTCCGGGAATCGCCGAATCCCTGCTCGAAGCCGTCGCCGACCCCCTCGGCGACGTGGTGGCCCGTTACGCGAGAACCCATTGCCCCTTTCCGGCGGCGGCTGCTGCGGCCACCCTGGGACTCCCGGTTGCCGCCGTCACCGAGGTCCTGGGGCGTCTCGAACAGGCCGGTCGCGTCAGTCGTGGCGCCTACCGGCCCGGAGGCGGAGGCGAACATGATTGGGTGGATGTCGAGGTGCTCCGCCGCTTGCGGCGCCGCTCCCTGGCCAAGCTGCGACGCGAAGTCGAGGCGGTCGAGGAAACAACGCTGGGTCGCTTCCTCCCGGCGTGGCATGGCATCGGCGGCACTTCTTCAAGTGCGACGCGGCTCACCGATGTGCTGCGGAATCTCCAGGGGGCGACTCTCGCCGCCAGCGAGCTGGAAGGCTCCATCCTGCCGGCCCGGCTCGCCTACCGCCCTGCCATGCTCGACGACCTGCTGGCCTCCGGCGATGTCGTGTGGGTCGGCCGCCAGCCGCTCGGCCTCAAGGACGGCCGGGTCGCCCTCTTCTTCCGTGACCAGGTGCCGCTCCTGCACTGGGACATCGCCGCGGAACCGCCGGCGGGCCGGATCCACGACCGGATCCGCGATCACCTGGCGGGCCGCGGCGCCTCTTTCTTTCACGACCTCTACGCCGGCGCCGAAGGTGGCGACCCTGCCGAGGTGGTGCGAGCGTTATGGGATCTCGTCTGGGCCGGGGAGGTCACGAACGACACGTTGGCACCGCTGCGCGCCTTCCTTTGGGGACGCCGCGGCACTCGCGGCCGCGGGCGGCCGCGAGTGTCCACAACCACGCCACCGGCGGCTTCAGGGCGCTGGTCGCTGGTGAGTGAGCTCTTGCGCCGCGATGAGCCGGTGGCGATCGAAGCTCGCGGAGCCGCCCTGGCAGAACAGCTCATGACCCGACACGGCATCATCACCCGCGACGCCGTCCTCGCCGAGGGGGTGCCCGGCGGCTTCTCGGGGCTCTATCCGGTCCTCACCGCACTCGAAGACGCCGGCAGAGCGCGCCGCGGCTACTTCATTGAAGGCCGCGGTGGCGCCCAGTTCGCCCTTCCGGGCGCCGTCGACCGCCTCCGCGCCACCGAGGACACCGGCATCCTGACGATGAGCGCAGTCGATCCGGCGAACCCGTACGGGGCGGCACTGCCCTGGCCCGACGGCGACTTCGGTAGCCCGGCGCGACGAGCCGGGGCGGCCGTCGCTCTGGCGGACGGTGAGCTGGTCGCCTACCTGGAAAAGGGCGGTAAAAGGGCTCTCACCTTCGGCCGCGATCAGGCGACGATCGCGGCAGCCCTCATCGAGCTGATGTCGCGACCGTCGCGACCGAGGGCTCTCGAGCTCATCGACGGGCAGCCGGCGGGAGCCGGCGCAGTGGGCGCCGCCATGGTCGGCGCCGGTCTCAAACTCGGCTACAAGGGCCTCAACCTGCCGCCGGCGCGCCCCTAGATCCCGGCCCTCGGTAGGCTGGGGATATGGCCCGCAGCGGCTCGACAGACGGACGTACCGCAGACCGACCTTTCGCCGCCGGCCGCGGTATTGCCGCTCGTTACGGGCGGGTGATGGAGCCGCGATCGCTCCGCATGCTGCGCCGCGCTTTCCACCAGATGAACCGCGCCATGGTGCTGCTGTGGCGAGTTGGCTTGGGGCGTTATGCCGACGTGTGGCCGCAGGGATTCGGCCGGCTGCTGGTGATCGAGCACACCGGCCGCCGCAGCGGGACCCGCTACCTCACCCCGGTCAACTACACCACTGCCGGCAACGACCTGTACTGCGTCGCCGCGTTCGGGGAACGCACCGACTGGTACCGCAACCTCCTGGCGGCGCCGACCGCCGCAGTGTGGCTTCCCGACGGACGCTGGGAGGCGACGGCGACCGATGCCTCGAACGATCGGCGGCGGCTCGATCTGCTGCGCAAGGTGCTCGTCGACTCCGGGTTCGCCGCCCCATTGTTCGGGCTCCATCCCCGCCGCATGTCAGACGAGACCCTGGCGGCGGCGACCGAAACGTATCTCCTGGTCCAGATCCGCCCGTTGCGGCGCCAGCCTGCGAAGCACGGCCCCGGTGATCTGGCGTGGGTCTGGTTGCCCGTTGGCGCCGCGGTCGCCGTGCTTCTGTTGCGGCGCCGTTCGAGGTAGGGGCGCCGTCAGTCCGGCCGGCTTGACCTCGCCCAGATGTCGATGCCGCCCTCGACTGCATGACGATCGATCTCGGCCAGTTCGGAATCGGTGAACGCCAGGTTGTCGAGAGCGCCGAGGCTGTCCTCGATCTGGGACCACCGGCTCGCTCCGATGAGCGCCGTCGTCACCCGCTCGTCTCGAAGGACCCACGCGATCGCCATCTGTGCCAGTGTCTGCCCCCGGCCCGTCGCGATCTGGTTGAGAGCCCGCAGCCTGGCGAGATTCTCCTCGCTGAGAAAGCCCTTGCTGAGCGAAGCGTCCTCGGCGGCTCGGGAATCCGCCGGAATCCCGTCGAGGTACTTGCCGGTGAGCATGCCCTGGGCGAGCGGTGAGAATGCGATCAGGCCGATGCCCTCATCGGCGACGACGTCGAGGAGGCCGCCTTCGATCCAGCGATTCAGCATCGAGTAGGACGGCTGATGGATCAGGCACGGCGTGCCCGAGCTCCGGAGGATGGCTGCCGCCGCCCGGGTCTGATCAGGTCCGTATGACGAGATCCCGGCATAGAGGGCCTTGCCCTGATGCACTGCGGCGGTGAGCGCTCCCATCGTCTCTTCGAGTGGCGTTGTGGCGTCGAAGCGGTGCGAGTAGAAGATGTCTACGTATTCGACGCCCATCCGAGCGAGGCTCTGGTCGAGGCTGGCGAGCATGTACTTGCGCCCACCGCCGCCTTGCCCGTACGGCCCGGGCCACATGTCGTAGCCGGCCTTTGTCGAGAGGACGAGCTCGTCGCGGTAGCGGGCGAGGTCGCCCGCCATGAGCCGGCCGAAGGTCTCCTCGGCCGTTCCGTATTCCGGTCCGTAGTTGTTGGCGAGATCGAAGTGCGTGATGCCGCGATCGAACGAGTTCAGCACCATCTCCCGAGACGACTCGAACGGCGCCCGGCTTCCGAAGTTCTGCCACAGACCGAGGGCGATCTTGGGGAGATCGAGACCGCTCCTCCCGCAGCGGGCATATGGCATCTGCTCGTAGCGATCATCCTGGGCACGGTACATGGCGACTCCCGTCTCGACTGCCTAGTCCGGCCATTATGCCCGGCGGCTGCGGGGTCGCAGTTGTCGTTCTGCCGGCTGCGTGCGCAGAATCCAGACCACGACGACCGCGGACCCGGGAGGCGGCATGGCCTCGGCAATCGATGAGCTCCTCGCCGAGATCAGAGCGTTGGGCAACAGGATCGCCGATCTCGATGAGGGCCCGGAGCGATCCCGGCTCGAAGAGCGGCGCGAGCAGCTCCGCGCCGAAGCCCGCCTCCTCACCGACTCGTCGCGCCCGAAGACCAACCTCGAAGCCGAGCTGGCGACAGTCGAACAGCAACTGACGGAAATCGAGGCCGTCGCCATCAAGCCGGCCTGGACCGAGCAGTATCGGCTGATCAACGACCCGTCCGCCTACCGCCGGCGGATCAACGAATCACTCGACGCCAACCAGGCCGCGCGCCGCCAACAGCTCGCCCAGCGTCGCACCGAGCTCCTGGCGGCATTGCGCGCCCAGTCTCAGCCGGAGGCGTAGCGGCGCAGCTCGTTGAAAGAGTAGATGCCGGTGGAGTGACCATCGGGGCCAAAGACGAAGCTCACGGCATAGCTGCCCACCAGAGCCGCCGAGTCGATGGTGACATCCTTATACGCCGCCGCCGTCCGCTCCGCCGCGGGGAGAGCTCGACAAGCTGCACAAGGGCAGGCCGCCCGAACTTGGGCGGTGGACAGCGCAGTCATGGCGCCGTCGGACCACCCGATCTGGAGCTCGGCGCCGTCGATGACCTCGATCCGCACCGGCTCGGCGGGCGGGCTAGCCACCCAGACTGCTCGCCGAGGTGGCCCCGGTCACCCCGCCGTCGACCGGCAACGTGACGCCGGTGATCCACGACGCGGCATCGGACACCAGGAACAGGACCGCGGCAGCGATGTCTGCGGGCTCGCCGATGCGGCGCAACGGGTGGGCCGCCGCGGTGTGCTCTTCGATCCCTTCCCACAGCGCGGCGGCCAGCCGGGTCCTCACGACGGAAGGGGCCACCACGTTGACGCGGACGCCGGGGGCGAACTCCATTGCCAGCTGGCGCGACAGGTGAATGACCGCTGCCTTCGAGATGTTGTAGGCGCCGATTAGGGCCCCGGGAGTCATGCCGCCCACCGATGCGATGTTCACTATGGCGCCGCCATGTTCCGCCATGTAGAGGTTCCACGCCGACCGCGACCACAGCAGCGGGCCCAGTTGATTGACCTCCCATGTCTTGGCGACCGCGCCGAGATTGACGTCGGCCAACTGACCCGCCGACGGGTTGGTGCCGGCGTTGTTGACCAGTATGTCGCAGCTCCCGAATCTCTCGACGACAGCGGCCACCGTCGAATTGGCGTCTTCCTCGCTGTCGGCGCGGGCGGCCATCGCCAGGAGCCGGTCGGGTTCGCCGAGCCGGGCGGCCGCTTCGGCGAGGTTCTCCTCTCGCCGGCTGGTGATGGCGACTCCCTTGGCGCCGCTGGCGAGGAGCTGCGCCGCCGTTGCTTCGCCGATACCGCGGCTCGCTCCCGTCACGATGGCAACTTTGCCATCCACCCTCAGCTCCATTGACCCTCCCTATCGGTCTCAGTGGCCGCCACGCTTGACGCCTCCATACTTCATCCTCGTGTCCTCGATACGAGCCACGAGTGCCGCATCGTCGTTGATCTCGGCGGCGACGACCTCGCCGAGAAACAGGTCATGGGTGCCGCACTCGATCGTCTGGTACAGCCGGCACTCGAGCCATGCCACCGCTTCCGTGAAGATCGGCACCCCCGTCGTGCCTGCGACCACGGGGCGCCCGTTGAGGGTCGTCCCATCGAACTCCGCCGGTTTGGAGAATTTCACGAAGGGCCGAGTGTCCTCCCGGTCCCAGAGATTGACGCTGAAGGCACCGCCTTCCCGAATCAAGCGGTTCGTCACGGCGGAGGCATCCACAGCAATAGCTACCAGCACCGGCTCCATCGAGACCTGGGTGACCCAACTCTGGGTCATGCCGTTCCACTCGTCGCCGGCCCGGCTGCCGACGAGGCACAGCACGTTGGGGATCTTCCAGAGGACTTTGTTCAGAGTTTCGTTGGAAACCACGGATGTCCGATCTCGCTAGACGGGTACGGCCGCCGGGGGCAACTCGAAGACCACCTTGCCACCGGCACCGGCCTCAGCCCAAATCGAGCCGCCATGGGCGTCAATGAGCCCGCGCGCGATTGCCAGGCCGAGCCCGGCTCCGCCATTCGCCCGGCTGCGGGCCGGGTCGCCGGTGACGAGACCTTCGAAGACACGCTCCACCATGTCTTCGGCGAAGCCGGGACCCTCATCGGTCACCTCTACCCGGGCGCCGCCGTCCACGACCGCCGTCACCGTGACTTGTGTGCCCTCCGGCGCGTGGCGTACGGCGTTTTCCACCAGGTTGCGGATCACCCGCCCAATCTCTGCCGGCCCGGCGACCGCGGGAACGACACCGCCGGCGGCGAGCACCAGATCGACCTGGTGCTCGCG
>JBFISZ010000084.1:0-11523 GCA_041608315.1 Acidimicrobiia bacterium
CGGAGGAGCCGTCGTCGGAGGAGCCGTCGTCGGAGGAACCGTCGTCGGAGGAACCGTCGTCGGAGGAACCGTCGTCGGAGGAACCGTCGGCGGAGGAACCGTCGTCGGAGGAACCGTCGTCGGCGGAGGCGTCGGCGGCGGAGGCGTGGAGCCGGCTACACCGGGCAAGAACCCGGCCATGATCTCGGTGATGTTGTCCGCCCCGTCGCCGTCGGAATCCATGGCTTCAATCGCCTGAAAGCCGAGCGCCGCATAGTCGGATCCATAGCTGTTCACGGTTGCCGTCGAGGGTGATCCCGTGTGGCAGACGGCGCACTGGCCCACCAGCGGGGAGTCCGGATAGGCCGCGTTGAAGTCGCCGAGAAAGCTCGGCTCGGCCGAGGCGCTTCCGACGACAACCAACATCAAGCCGGTTGCCAGCAACGTGAGAATCGACAGACCGAGAGTCTTTCGCATTTGTCCGCTCCTTTGCGAGTCTGTCGCACCGTATGGCACCTTGGGCAAAGGCTGCTTCCCCCCTGGGTAAAGCCTCGGATAATTCACGGGGAGGACTAGTCCGCACCGCGTGCCGCAATCACCGGGCCACCGCCCTCCTAGAGTTCGTCCCATGTCATGGCCGGTCACCTACGAGCGCCGTGTGCGGTATGCCGACGTCGATTCCCAGGGAATCGTGTTCAACGGCAACTACCTGACCTACTACGACGATGCCATCACGGACTTGTTCCTGGCCGCGGGCATGACCGCCGACGTGACGCACGCCGCCGGCTACGACGTCGTGACCGCCCACGCCTCGATCGATTTCAAAGCCACGGCCACGCTATTCGAGACACTCGAAGTCGACGTGCGCATTGGCCGCATCGGCAAGACCTCGATCACATTCGAGCTGGAATCCCGGGTGGGCGCCAGAGTCACCACCGAAGCAAAGATCATCTACGTGACGGTGGACGCCCGGACGTTTCGCCCCACGCCGGTACCCGATGAGTTCATCGCGGCCATGCAAGCGATCCACACGGACCTCATAGCTCGGTAGTACCAAATCAAGTACTGAGTACTAAGTACTTGATTTCGTACTTGATAGGTACCCGACCTCATGGTCCGCGGTCGCGTTTAGCCTCTAGGGGTGACCACCGACGCCGTCCTCGAAGAGTCGCTCCAAGCCGAGCGCAAGGTCATCGGCCGGGGACTGCAGTTGATCCGCCGGCAGCTCCGCCGTGCTCCCCGCCAATTCGGGCTCGGGTTCGGCGGTACTGCGCTCTATGCCGTCATGACCATTGCGTCGGCGTACGCCGTCGGCTATGCCACCGACGCAGTCCTGATCCCGTCGATCGAGGCGGGCGAGGTGTCGACGGCGGGCCTCGTGGGCGCCGCCCTCCTCATCATCGGAGTCAGCGCGGCGCGCGGTCTCGGCATCAGCCTGCGCCGTTACGGGGCGTACGCCGCCCAGTACCGGCTCCAGCAGCGCGACCGCACCGATGTCACCGACCGCTACCTCGAGCTGCCGATCGAGTGGCACCGCCGCTACCCGACCGGCCAGCTCCTCTCCAATGTCAACGCCGACGTCGAGGCGGCCTCTCAGATCGCGGCACCGTTGCCGATGGCCTTCGGCGTCCTCGTGATGCTGGCCATCACCATCGTGGTGCTGATCTTCACCGACCCGTACCTGGCAATCGTCGGATTCGCCATCACCCCGGCCATTGCGCTGACGAACATCGCCTACCAACGCCGTATGCGAATCGCCGCCGCCAGTGCCCAGCGGTTGCGCGCCGAGGTCTCAGAGATCGCCCACGAATCGTTCGATGCGGCCCTCGTCGTCAAGGCGATGGGACGCGAAGACGCAGAAGTTGGCCGCTTCGGCTCTCGCTCGGACGACCTCCGGGACCGGATGGTCGACGTGGGAAGGCTGCGGGCCGCATTCGATCCGATGATGGAGGCGCTGCCCACTATCGGCGTCCTGGCCGTCGTCCTCGTCGGGGCGTGGCGGGTCGACCAGGGGCTCATGACCGAGGGCACGCTCGTCACGTTCGCCTACCTGTTCCGGTTGATCGCGCTTCCGATGCGGGTGTTTGCCTGGTTGCTCGGCCAGCTGCCGATGGCCGTCGTCGGCTGGGACCGCATCGAAGCGGTGCTCGACGAGACCGGCGCCGTGGAGTATGGGACCACGGCGTTGACCAGTTCCGGCGGCGCCGCCGCCGAGGCTGCCGCCGTCGGCTATCTGTATCCGGAGACCGAAACCGCCGACCTGGCGGACCCCGACGCTGCCCCCCGGGCAACCACGAACGGGGAACGACGCGGCATCGAGTCGGTGACGCTCGACGTGCCGCCCGGCAAGACCGTTGCCCTCGTAGGACCGACCGGCTCGGGCAAGACGACGGTGGCCCATCTCCTCGTCCGGCTGTTCGATCCCGACGAGGGCTGCATTCGACTCGACGGCAAGGGCCTCATCGACCTGGAGCGCAGCGAGATCGCCGACACCGCCGCCCTGGTCTTCCAGGAGGCCTTTCTGTTCGACGACACGATCGCGGCCAACATCACGCTCGGCGCTCCCCATTCCGCGGCCGAGGTCCGCGAGGCTGCAGAGCTGGCCCAAGCGCATGAGTTCATTTCGCAGCTGCCCGCGGGCTACGAGACCCTCGTCGGGGAACGCGGCGCCAGCCTGTCGGGCGGGCAGCGGCAACGCATCGCTCTGGCGCGAGCCATCGTCGGCAAGCCTCGCCTTCTCGTACTCGACGACGCCACATCTGCCGTGGATCCTGCAGTGGAGACCACCATTCTCGAGGGCTTGGCGTCGCTCGATACGACCGTGGTGATCGTGGCCTACCGCCGCTCGTCGATCGTCCTCGCCGACGAAGTGATCTTCATCGAAGACGGCCGCATCACGGGGCGGGGCACCCACGAGGGTCTATACGCAGCCTCGCCGGCGTACCGGGCCCTGATCGACGCCTACGACAAGGAAGGCGCCGCATGAGCTCGACGATGACTCGTAACACCATCGAGGAGGAGGTGGCGGCACGGACCGGAGCGATGCGGACCATCCGGCGGGGCCTGGCACTGTCACCGGAGCTGCGCCGCGGCCTCCCCGGCACGATCGTGCTCGCCCTGCTGGCAACTGCCGGCAAAGTGATCATCCCCATCGTCATCCAGCAGGTGCTCGACTTCGGCATCGCCACCGACGGCGTCGACATGTCGTTCGTGATCCGAATGACTTGGGTGGCGCTGGGAGCCGTCGCCCTGACCGCTGCGGCCACCGGGTGGATGCACCTCCGGCTGGCCAAGGTCTCGGAGACCGCGCTGTCCGGCCTCAGGGTCCGGGCGTTTCGCCACATCCACGATCTGTCGATGCTGCACCAGGCATCGGAGCAGCGCGGGGCGCTCGTTGCCAGGGTCACGTCGGATGTGGATCAGATCAGCCGCTTCATGCAGTGGGCCGGCCTGATGATCATCGTCAACGCGGGGCAGGCTCTGATGGCGATCGTCGTGATGGTCGTCTACTCGCTTCCGCTGGCCCTGGTCGTCATCGTGGCGATTCCCATCATCATCCTGACCGTGCGCTGGTTCCAGACCAGGCTCGAGAAGGCCTATCTCATCGTCCGCGAAAAGGTCGGCCGTATGCTGGCGACGCTGGCGGAGGTCGTGGTCGGCGCCCCGGTCATCAGGGCTTACGGGATAGAGCAACGGGTTCGCGACAAGCTCGGCGACGCTATCGAGGAACACCGGGCATCGGCCGTGAAAGCCGGCGGCCTGTCGTCGACATTCTCCGGCGTCGGTGAGTTGCTGTCTTCCCTGGTAATCGCCGGCGTTTTGGTCGTCGGGACCATCTTGGCCGTGAACGGCACCGAGACCGTCGGGACCGTGGTCGCCTTCCTCTTCCTCGTCCAGTTGTTCATCCAGCCCATCCAGACGTTTGGCGAGGCGGTCAATGAGGCACAGACGGCGGTCGCCGGATGGCGCCGGGTGCTAGACGTTCTCGACATACCGCCGGACGTGGCCGATCCGGGCCCGCGCGGCATCGACCTGCCCCACCGCCCGCTCGGGGTGGATTTCGTGAATGTGAACTTCCGGTACCCGAAGACGGGCGAGACCGGCCGCGAGGCGACCGGCACGGTGGCGCTACGGGATGTCTCGGTCGCCATCGCTCCGCAAACCAGAGTGGCCGTGGTGGGTGAGACCGGCTCGGGCAAAACGACATTTGCCAAGCTGCTGACTCGATTGATGGATCCGAGCTCCGGAGAAGTGCGGGTGGGCGGCGTGAACATCAGGAACATCAGGTTCCGCTCACTGCGAGATCGGGTGGTGATGGTGCCCCAGGAAGGAATGCTCTTTCGCGGCACGATCGGCGACAACGTCAGAATGGGCAAGCCGGAGGCCAGCCGCCCCGAGCTGGACCAGACATTTCGCCGGCTTGGCCTCGACGACTGGCTCGGCGAGCTGGCGGCCGGCCTCGACACCCAAGTCGGCGAAAGGGGAGCTTCGCTCTCGGTGGGGGAACGCCAGCTGGTGACCCTGGTGCGGGCCGCCATTGCCGACCCCGAGCTGCTCGTCCTCGACGAAGCCACGTCGTCGGTGGATCCTGCCACCGAGGTGCGGATCTCCCGAGCCCTCAACCAGCTCACCGCAGGGCGCACGGTGGTCACGATCGCCCACCGCATGTCGACCGCCGAGGCAGCCGACCGGGTACTGGTCTTCGATGATGCCGAGATCGTTCAGGACGGCACGCACGCCGAACTGGTGGCCGAAGGCGGCGTGTACGGGCGGCTGTACGCCTCATGGCAGCGGGGGACCGCAGACATCGCTGCGGAATGACGCCTCAGGAAAACGTTCCAAATGCCGATGAACCCGGCTAAGGTCATGGCAACAAAAGCGCCAGATTTGACTTGTCAGCTTGCGGGCGCTCAACAAATGCAGCTAAAGCGACGTCGAGGAACCGCCTCCCGTCGTGAGGCGGTTTTTCCGTCTCATGAAGCCCGCAAGCGCTCGTCGCTACGGTGCCGAGAGAACGGAGAGTGCCCATGGCGGGACGAAACACAACGTTCGGAGATCTTCTCGACGAGAAGCAGATCCTGGTGGCCGACGGCGCCATGGGCACGGCGCTCTTCGAGGGAGGCCTCGAGCCGGGAGGCTCTCCTGAGCTGCTCAACGACGAGAACCCGGACCTGATCGAAGCGATCCATCGCAGCTACATCGAAGCCGGTGCCGACATCATTCTCACGAACACATTCGGCGGCAACGGCCCCCGTCTCGAGTTGCACAAGATCGCCGACCGTACGAAGGCGCTCAACATCGCCGCGGCCCGCATCGCCCGTGACGCAGCCGACTCTGTAGAGCGGCCGGTGATAGTGGCCGGCAGCATCGGCCCCACCGGTTCCCTGCTCGAGCCGTACGGGCTCCTCACCGTTCCCGAGGCCGAAGCCGCCTTCGCCGAGCAGGTCGCCGGACTCGTCGCGGGCGGCGTCGATGTGCTCTGGATCGAGACCATGTCATCGCTCGAAGAGCTCCAGGCGGCCTTTGCCGCGGCCAGCGCAACCGACCTGCCGATCGTCGCCACGATGAGCTTCGACAGCCACGGCCACACGATGATGGGGGTCCACCCGCGGACGCTCGGCACGTGGGCCGCCGCCACCGACCGCCTCGCCGCCGCCGGGGCCAACTGCGGCATCGGGCCGGACGACATCGTCGCCGCCGTCGCCGGGATCCGCGAGACCGCGCCCGAGGTGATCCTGATCGCCAAGGGAAACTGCGGGGTGCCCTTGTACTCGGGACTCACCATGGAATACCCGCATTCGGCCGATGACATGAGCGGCTACGCCGACCAGGCAATCGCCAACGGCGCCAGCATCGTAGGAGCTTGTTGCGGTTCGGGCCCGGACCACATCGCGGCGATTCGCCGCCGGGTCGACCAGTTCATCCTGGGCGAGCACGCGATCGAAGGTTCCCCGGACACGAAGCGCTGACGACCCGCACCTCACGGCCGCTCAGCGATGTCGGCCGGACTCGTCTATGTCCAGGCTGAAGCCGGCGCCATCGGTCACGGTGAGGCGCCCGTCCCGCTCCTCGTACCTTATGGACTCGAGGTCGGCACCGGCCGGTGCCGCGTTGATGACAAGACCGCTCGAAGCGAGTGGTATCACGCGAGTGCCTTGCTCCCGCCTGCTGCGCGCAACCCGAAGAACTGGGCCCCGGCCAACCCCAACACGACCACCGACACCGCCAGAAGTGCGACCCGGCCGGTGGTGGTCATCGCAGTCGGAAAGCCGATGAGGACAACGGCGGCACCGATGACCCACGCCACGTCCATGATCGTGGCGAACCCGACTCCGGCGACGACATCCTGGCGTCCCGCCAGCCACCACAACACGCCGCCGTACGCGACCAGCGCAGCCCCGGCGACTCCCAGGAACCAAGTGTCGAGGCCAAGTGCCGCATCCCAGACTCCGGTCGCCGGCAGCAGGGCCGCGCCGCTCAGCCCGGAGAACACCCCGTTTCCCTTCAGTATCAGCCTGAGCCGTCCCATGGTGTTCCTCCTCGTGTTCGCCCACCGTGCCCGACATGAGTTGTGATCACTATCGCCCCCGACACATAATCGAGTCGATTACCTAGTACGTAATAGCATTCAGCCACACGGCCCGCTACGGTCGTGGGTATGACGGTCGCTTTTGGCCACAAGCTGCGCGACTGGCGCACCAGCCGCCACCTCTCCCAGCTGGATCTCGCCGCCGACGCGGGGGTGTCACAGCGCCATATCAGCTTCCTCGAAACCGGCCGGGCCAAACCCTCACGGGAGATGGTGATTCACCTCGCGGCAACACTCGACGTCCCCCTCCGTCAGCGCAACGAGCTGCTCGACAGTGCCGGTTTCTCGCCGGCCTATCGGGAGCGGGGCCCCGACGACGCGCAGCTCGCCCAAGTTCATGGCGTGCTCAATCGGCTGCTCGAGGCGCATGAGCCGTTCCCGGCCTACATCGTCGACCGCCTGTGGAATCTCGTGGCCGCCAACGGCATCGCTGCCCGCCTCATCGCCCTGGTGCTGCCTCCCGGCGCCGAGCCATCCCAGATCGGGGGCAACGTGATGCGGCTCATGCTCCATCCGGCAGGGGCGCGGACGGCTGTCGCCAACTGGGAGGCGGTCGCCGGTGTGCTCCTACGCCGCCTGGCCCGAGAGGTCGCCGAGCGCCCGGGCGATGTCGAGCTGGCCGAGCTGCACGCCGAGGCGCTGGGCTACGTGGACCAATCCGCTGTCAATGTCACCGAGTCCGCCCCGCAGGCCGACGAGCTACTAGTCCCGATCGTGCTCATCACGCCGCTGGGCGATCTAGAGACGTTCACAACGATCGCCACGATCGGTGCCGCCCACGACGTCACTCTCGAAGAGCTGCGAATCGAGACGTTGCTCCCGGCGACCACCGAGGCCGAGAAGCTGTTGCGAGAACTGGCGAAGGTGACATCCGATCGACCATCTTCGGCGCCCTAGGAGCCGAATGGCTCTGAGCACCAGACACAGAAGTCCCCTTCTGTTTTCTGGGCGATATGCCGACACTTCTTACTATGAATCTGCGCGATCGCCTGCGCCTCGATGATGCGCACCAGTCCACGGTGTGGAAACTGTTGCTCGTGGTTGGCCTCACCGTATTGTTCGTCGGGTTGTACCAGGCGGCTGCTCCCGCCCGCAGCAGCGGAAGAACCGGTGTCTCCGGGAACCCCGCCACCGGAGGGGACACTTGCACGAACTGCCACGACCAGGAGGGGACGATACCGACGGTCGCCATCAGTGGCCCGACGACGGTTGACGTCGGCACCGTCAACACCTACACGTTGACGATCACGGGCGCCCAACCCGCCGGCAGCCCGGCCCAGGGAGGGCTCAACGTTTCCGCCACCGGCGGCGCCCTGGCCAGCCTCGGCGGCCAGGGAACCCAG
This sequence comes from Acidimicrobiia bacterium, assembly GCA_041608315.1. GTDB lineage: Bacteria > Actinomycetota > Acidimicrobiia > Spongiisociales > UBA5794 > JAHEJX01. The sequence goes on from JBFISZ010000084.1 coordinate 7,912, forward strand.
CTGTCCGGCGGCGAGATCACCCACACGACTCCCGAGGCTTTCGGCGGCGGGAACACGATCTCGTGGGACTTCCAGTGGACGGCGCCGGGCACGGCCGGTTCCGCCACGCTCTACGGCGCCGGGCTTTCTTCGGACGGTTCCCGCACGAGCGGCGACGGGACGGGGACGGACACTCTCACGATCACCGTGGAGGCTCCGGTGGTGAATCAGCCACCGACCGCGGACGCCGGGGGACCGTACACCGGGGCGGTGTCTGAGTTGATCACGTTTGACGCCTCCGGGTCGACCGACTCGGACGGAACGATCGTGACCTATGAGTGGGACTTCGATGGCGACTTGACCTACGACGTCAGCCAGGGAAGCCCGACCATTGCCCACTCCTATCCGACTCAGGGCATCTATAACGTCACCGTGCGGGTGACCGACGATCAGGGCGCCACCGACACCGCCTCGACGCAAGCCACCATCGGGGCAGCGGCCAACCAACCGCCCACCGCCGTCGCCGGAGGCCCCTACAGCGGAACCGCCGGGTACCCCACCACGTTCGATGGGACCGGATCCTCGGACCCGGAAAGTGGCGCTTTGACGTATTCGTGGGACTTCGGTGACGCCACCGCCAACGGATCCGGAGCTACCCCGTCGCATACTTATGCGGCAGCGGGAACCTACACGGTGACGTTGACCGTCACCGACCCGGGTCTCGAAACCGACTCCGATACCGCGGCAGCGAACATCGTGGCCAATCAGGCTCCGGCGGCGAATGCCGGGGGCCCCTACAGCGGTTCGAGCGGTGCCCCGGTCGCCTTCTCCGGCTCAGGTTCGGATCCCGAAGGTGGCGGGCTGACCTATTCGTGGGACTTCGGCGATGGCTCCCCGGCGGGGAGTGGCCAGAACCCGAGCCACACCTACAGCGCCGGTGACTACACCGCCACATTGACCGTCACCGACCCCGGTGGCGCCTCGGCCACCGATACCACGAGCGTGTCGGTCGCCGGCCAGTCCGCAAGCGCCATCTACGCCGCCGACTGCGCCGCCTGCCACGGCGCCAATGGCGAAGGCGGCGGCGGCCCATCGCTGCAAAGCAGCACCCTCACCCTGTCCGAGATCAGCAACGTGCTCTCCGTGGGATCGATGTCTGCATACACGGCGGGCCTCTCCGGCGGAGAACTGGATTCGCTGGCCAACTTCGTGAAGGACATGCAGGTTCCGCCCGCTTCGACGACCACCACGACCCTGCCTCCCGACGGACCGGGCCTATATGCCGCCAAATGCGCTTCCTGCCACGGGGCGACCGGTGGCGGGGGCATCGGACCGTCGCTGCAGGCCAGCACCCTGACCCTGGGCGAGATCACGGCGATCCTCACCAGCGGCACGATGTCTCCCTACGCGAGCGGCCTCAGCGGCGCCCAGCTCGACGCCCTGGCCCAATTCACCAAAGATCTGCAGGTGCCTCCGGGGAGCACCACGACGACCACTCTGCCGCCCGACGGACCGGGCCTGTACGCGGCGAAGTGTGCCGCCTGCCACGGCGCCAGCGGAGAGGGCGGACTCGCGCCTTCGCTACAAGCGAGCACCCTCACCCTGAATCAGATCAGAACCAACCTGACCTCGGGGCCGATGTCGAGTTACACGGGTGGGCTCAGCAGTGCCCAAATCGACGTCCTGGCCCAATTCACCAAGGACATGCAGGTTCCGCAGGGCACCACCACGACGACCACGATTCCGGCGAGCAGCGCCGCCGTCTACGCCGCCAAGTGCGCCGGCTGCCACGGACCGAGCGGCGAGGGCGGGATCGCGCCGTCTTTGCAGGCGAGCACGCTCACCCTCGCCCAAGACAAAGCCATCCTCAAGACCGGCTCGATGGCGACCTTCACCGGCGGCATGACAACGGCGCAGATCAATGACCTCGCCGTGTTCATCAACGACATGCAGGTATCCCAGGGCTCAACGACGACCACCACCCTGCCGCCGGCGGACGGTGGCGCCATCTATGCCGCTAAATGCGCCGGCTGCCATGGGACCGACGCCGGAGGCAAAGCCGGATTCGGCCCCTCGTTGAAGGCCAGCACGCTCAGCCTGTCTCAGATCAAGACCGTGCTCACTTCTGGATCCATGAAGGGTTTCGCCACCGGCCTCACCGCCCAGCAGATCGACGCCCTCGCCTCCTACACGAAGAGCAAGCAGGACCCGTCTGCGACCACGACGACCACCACGCTGGCCCCCGGCCTCAGCGGATCCCAGTTGTACGCATCGCAGTGTGCCATCTGTCACGGTGGATCGGGGCAGGGCGGCGCCGGGCCGTCGCTGCAGACGAGCACGATGTCGCTGTCGCAGATCACGTCGATCGTCCGCAACGGATCGGGCTCGATGGGTGGCTACTCGACCAAGTTCACGAGTAGCCAGATCGATCTGGTTTCCAGCTTCACGAGAAGCCTGCAAAGCACATCCGCGACTACGACGACGGTGCCCTCCGACGCCGGTGGTGACGCCATCTATGCCTCCCAGTGCGCCGGATGTCACGGAGCATCGGGCGAAGGGGGACTCGGGCCCTCTCTGCAGGTGAGCCACCCGCCTCTACCACGTCCGTGGTGGCGCGTGGGTAGAAAGCTCGCCCTTCCCGCGGCATTGCTGCTTCTCTCGGCATCTCTGGCCGGCAGCGCCTACCTCATCTTCGACGGGCGCGCCGCGGCTGGAGGCCTACTGCTGATCGCAACCATCGCCGGGTTCGGCCTGGTCGGGCTGCGAACGGCGCTGACCGCGGGCCACGTCCCGCACGGCGACGATGGGGCAGCCCGAACCTCGACCCCGCCCCGGGAGAAGCGGCCGAGTGGTCGAATCCTGGGACGCCGGGAGGCGCTGCGGCTCCTCGGGCTGGGAGCCGTGTCGGCCATCCCGCTGCCGTTCCTCTCGCGGCTGTCAGAGCGTGCCGCCACCGCGAAGTCCCAGGCGGCCGAGACGGTTGCCGCCCCGCCGGCCGCGGCCGCGGTGCACACCGCCGGTGACCGCATTCGCCAATGGTCGATGGTGATCGATCTGCGTTTCTGCGACGGTTGCCAGAGCGTGGACAGCCCTCCTCGATGCACCACCGCCTGTATCGAAGGCCACTTCGCTCCCGAACCCATGGAATGGATCGAGGTGTTCGAGCAGGAGCTGGAGGGACACGGCACCCGGTTCCTTCCGACGCCCTGCCTGCAATGCCAGAACGCGCCGTGCGTCAACGTGTGCCCGGTGGCCGCCACGTTCCACACCCCGGAAGGCACGGTTCTGATCGACCAGGACCGCTGCATCGGCTGCCGGATCTGCATGGCGGCCTGTCCGTACGATCGTCGGTTCTTCAATTGGGGGGACCCCCCGGTGCCGCCCGAGGCGCTGCTTGCGGAGTACGACATCGACCACCAGATCCCGGCTCGCAACGGCACGGTCATGAAATGTGACTTCTGCCCCGACATGGCCCGGGCGGGAGTGCTCCCGTATTGCGTCCAGGCGTGCCCCCATTCCGCGATCTACTACGGCGACCTCGAAGAGGACCTCGCAACCAACGGCCGCGAGGTGGTCCTCATCTCCCGATTCATCGCCGAACAGGACGCGTTCCAGCTCAAGCACGAGTTGGGC
>JBFISZ010000085.1:0-11509 GCA_041608315.1 Acidimicrobiia bacterium
CGAACCAGTGGACCGTACCCGACTTCTACCCGATCGAGTACCTCCCACGCGGTGTCCGGCTCACCGCCTACGGCGGCGACGCCAGCGATCTCCCCGCCCATGTCCTCCAGGACTTCCTCGACGTCGTCGCTGCGGGCGATGCTCACGTACCGATCCACCGCACGTACCGGATGAACGATATCTCACAAGCCCACGCCGACATGGAAGCAGGAAAGGCCACTGGCAAACTCGTCGTCCTTCCCTGAACGCAGCCACCGAAGGCCACTCCGGGCAAGCTCAGATCGATGCAGGATCAGTAGGCCGAACCTCGCGAACGGGCACTTCGACGTGTGAAGGCTGTGCGACGAGGCCTGCCGAGTCGGCATACTCAGATTCCGGGTCTGCTCTGCTCCGAACGGCGAGCCGATCACCAAGTACGGGCGATATCACCCAATTCTCGAGGTGCGCTGGATCCTCGCATCGAGGATCGGCCGGGTCAGTGGTTGAGCAACGTCTTGATGACGGTGCTGACCTGGTTGCTGATGTCTGGTCCGATGGCACCGAGGCGATGGACGAGCCGGTTGCGGTTGATCGAGCGGATTAGCTCGCACTGGATGTAGCTGGTGGTGTCGAGTCCGGTGTCGGCGCCGGCCTCGACCTCGACATGCAGCGAGAGGCCGCGCCGAACCGTGGTCAGCGGGACGACAATCAAGAACGGGAACCCAGGACCGAACGTTTCGGGCGGCCCGATGATCAACGCCGGGCGGTGAGCGGCCGGCTCACCGGGATAGGGATCGCCGAAATCGACGAGCCAGAGATCATCAATCGATGCCATCGGACACCGACGTGCCGCGCGCCTCGGCGAGGTAAGCCTGCCATGCCTGAGGGTCCTCTCGGAGTTTGGCGAGCTCGGCGGCCACCTGATGGGCGAAGCGTTGCCGTCGGAGCGCTTCGGCGGCGTCGCGGACTGTCTCGATGAGCGACGCCCCGGTCGCTTGGCTCAGAGCGAGGAGGCGGGCGTGGGTGTCGGTGTCCACGCGGATCGTTGTAGTTCCCATAGCCGTAGTCTACATAACGCATGCATCATGTCTACACTCTCGGTTGCTTCCCCTCGGGCGCACGCCGATCACCAAAATCGGGCGCACGAACGCCCACTACCTCGAGTGCGCTCGTCGGCACCTCCGCGCTCGTTATCCGGCCGACTCTGGAGAGCCGCATCCACGCCCGCGCCGAGCGTAACTAGTCATGCCGCAGCCGGGTTTTCGATTCTTGACGCCAACGCCGGCTCACGAGACCATATCGAGGGGCTGGGACTACCGCCTGTGGGCCAGGGGGCAATGAGTCACGTGATAGCGAGTCTGGCGGCAGCGCTACTGATCGCCGCTTCCATTACGCCCCTGCCGACGCTCCCCGACCAGGGTGAGCCGCGCAGCGATGTCGCGTACCGGGAAGATCTCGTCACAGCCGGTGCCCGCAATGGCCGCCTGCCGGCTGAGGCCCTCGCCCTGATCGAGTCCTCTCCGGGTTGTCTGATCGAGAAGGAGGCCGCCGAAGCATGGCTACTCATGGCTGCCCACGCCGCAGCAGACGGTGTCGAGTTCACTCCGAGCTGGTGCTACCGCAACCTCGCCACCCAGAAGCGAACCTACCGGCGCAACTGTCCATTGGTGCCGGTGGAACCGACGCCTGCGGCCGACGGCGAGCAGCCGACCGCGGCCGAAGTCCCGACGGAGCCTGTGGCGATGCATCGGGTCTGTTCGCCGCCGACTGCCAAGCCGGGAAATTCCAATCATGGCTGGGGCCGAGCTGTCGACATCACCGCAGGTGACCGTCTCCTGACCTGCGACTCCGAAGCTTTTGGCTGGCTGAAGGAAGAGGCTCACCTCTACGGTTGGGTGCACCCCGGCTGGGCGGGCTGCGGGGAGCCCAAGCAGGAAGCGTGGCACTGGGAGTGGGGCGGCACCCAGGAGCCGCCGCCACCGCCCGATCGGCGCTGGGCGATCCCCTACTGAGAGGTCGCCGGCGCCGCCGCCTCGAGGCGTTCCCACACGGAGCGGGCGAATGATCGCGACATCAGGAGCAGGTACGATGGCTCTCCGGCCGCATCGTCACGGATGATCTCCGTGGCGACCCCGGCGACCAGGGTGCGGGCGGCGGCGCCGTTGGGAGTCATCGAGTCGCCGAGGTCGAGGGCGCAGACGTGCTCGAGAAGCGACCGGGCGCCCGCACCGGTCAGCCGGATGGCGGCCCGCACATGGGTCAGGTCAACCACGTCGGCCGCGTCCGGTCTATCGCCGATCACGATCCACTCGCCGGGGCTCACCGCGCAGACGATGCTCCCCGCGTAGTGGCTCGCCCGGCCCAACTCCACCCCGTGGTCGTCCTCCCAGACACGCCACTTGGCGAGGTGCGACTCGTCGTGCAGCAGGCACGAGCCGAGATCGGCGGTGGCGGCGGCGACGGGGCTGCTGTACTCAGCCACGGACTCGCCCCCCATCGACATCGACGTGGGCGTGATGCTCGAGAACGGTTGCCGCGACATCCCGCCCATCGGGGAGGCGAATTGTGAGCTCCGCCCCCGCCGCGGCGTACTCGGTATCCACGATGGCCAGGCAGATGCTCCGCTCGAGCGTCGGCGACGTGCGACTGGAGGTCACCCGGCCGCGGGTAAGTCCCCCGGCGATGATCTGGCTCGCCTCCGCCGGAACGACACTGCCGTCCACAGGCTGAATCGCCACCAGCCGCCGCGGCGGACCCTGCTCCCCTTCCCATACCAGCTCGGGCTTGCCGGAGAAGTCGGGTTTGTCGATCTTGATCAACCCGGCGAGCCCGGCGGTGTGTGCCTTGGTGAGCCCGTCGGTGTCTTGCCCGACGATGAAGTGACCCTTCTCCAAGCGCATGATGCGCTGCGCTTCGAGACCGAAGGGAGCGATGCCGAGGTCGGAGCCGGCGGCGAGCAGCTCCTCCCACACATGGAGCCCGTACCCCGCGGGAACATGGACCTCGTAGCTCAGCTCGCCGGTGAAGCCGATACGGAGGACGATGCACTCGGCAACGCCGGCCACCGTGGCGATCCGAGCATTCATGTACGGGAATGACTCCGGGCTCGCGTCGACTCCGGAGGCGACGCGTTGCAGCAGCTCCCGGGAGCGGGGCCCGGCAATGTTCATGGCGGCGTAACCGTCGGTGACGGCTGTCGTCTTCACGTCCCACGTCGGGAACGCCGTCTGGAGCCACTCGTCGAGCCAGTTCCACACCCGGCCGGCCCCCGACGAGGTGGTCGTCATGTAGAAGCGGCTCTCCTCGAGCCGAGCGGTGACACCGTCGTCGAGGATCACGCCGTCCTCGGCGCACATCACGCCGTAGCGGACCCCTCCGATCGCCAAGCTGTCCCAGCGGTTGGTGTAAACGAACTCGAGGAGCCGGGGGACGTCGCGGCCCCGCAGGTCGATCTTGCCGAGGGGGCTGACGTCGATGATCCCGACGTTGGCTCGGGTATTGCGGACCTCCCGGGCCGGGTCCCCGTAGTGGTCCGGCCGGATCCATTGTCCGGCGCCGATCGGAACCGCCCCATGGGCGTCGTGCCAATCGTGCATGGGCGAGTACCGCACCGGATCTTCGTCGACTCCGGCCAGGGCCCCGAGTGTGATGGGCGCATACGGCGGTCGCCATGTCGTCGTGCCGGTCGTCGCGATGGTGGCACCGGTGGCGGCGGCATGGACGGCAACGGCGTTGACTCCGGCGAGCTTGCCCTGGATCGATCCCATGGTCACGGTGGTGTACCGCTTCGCCAGCTCGATCGAGTCGTAGCCTTCGGCCGCCGCCAGCGCCAGGTCTCGCCCCTTCACATCCTCCGAGAAGTCCACAAAGCCGTCCGTCGGACCGGTGAACAGCTCCGGGTGGGGCATCGCCGGCAGCCGGGGTATCACCGTCGGCTCCGTGTCGACTTCGGGGGCGGGAGCCGCCCGCGGCGTCAGCCGCTGCCAGGCGGCCCCGGTCTCGAGCGCCCGGCGGCCCGCCTCGAAACCGGCGACACGCCCCTGGTCGACCACCGACTCGATAGAGCCGTCGCCGACGACGCCTCCCGCGGCGAGCACATCGTCGGGGAACTCTCCCGGAAGGAAGCGGGCGGCCGTGGCGTCGTATACGGGTCGATCCCCCGCCATGTTGAGCAGCGATGTGGGGGTGGTCCATCCGACGGCGGTCACCAGCAGGTCGGCCTCGATCGTCCGCCCCCCGGACAATTCGACGGCCGTCAGCCGGCCCCGCCCCTTGGCCCGCACCAGCAGGGAACCGGACTTGCGCAGATCGGCGACTGCGGCGACCTCGACTCCGGCTCTTTCGAGATCGGCGAGGGCGGCGTCACCGGATTCGTTGGCCGTGGCGACGACCGCCCGGGTTCCCGGGGCGACGGCGTACAGGTTGATCAGCCGCCGGACGGCACTCGACAGCATCACGCCGGGCAGATCGTTCCCGGCAAAGACGTAGGGCCGCTCGATCTTGCCGGCGGCCACAACCAGGCACTTGGCACGCGCCTTCACCAGGCGCTCCTCGCCGCCGTGGCGCACGACTACGCCGACCCAGTTGTGGTCGTAGCGGCCGGTGACGACTGCGTTGGTGAGAACCTCGATGGCGTCGTCGGCCCCGATCAGGGCTCGCAGCTCGGCGAGGGCTGCCGCCGACTCGGGGCCGCCGTACAGGAGATGGCCGCCAAGGTGATGGTTCTCCTCGACGAGCATCACCCGAGCACCGCGATGCGACGCCGCCAGGGCGGCGGCCATCCCGGCCGGGCCGCCTCCGGCGACCAGCACATCGGGATGGGCGAACCGCTTCGCGGCGTGGGCCGGCGGCGTCGCCGGGTCGATCTTGCCGCCGGCTCCGAAGCGCCGCAGGATCTTCTGGTAGGCGGGCCGGAGCCGCGCCGGGCTGATGAAGGTCTTGTAGTAGAAACCCGGCGCGAGGAATCGGCCCACGAGCCGGTTGGCGCCGCGGGCATCAAAGCCCAGCGACGGCCACGCCCCCTGGGCTGTAACGTCCATGCCGCTGATGAGCAACCGGTGACCGGCCCGGACATTGGGCTCGTCACCCACTTGCACGAACAGGTTTGGATCGTGGTAGTCGGCAGTGAGGATTCCCCGCGGCCGGCGATACTTGAAGCTGCGGGAGAAGACCTCGACGCCCCCGGCGGCCAGAGCGGACGCAATCGTGTCACCGGCGAAGCCGTGGTGCTCCGTACCGTTCCACTCAAAGCGAACCACACGGTCGCGGTCGATCAACTCGCCGGGCTGTACGCCGAGACGGCTCCCGCTCATCCGGCGGCCTCACCGACGTCACGGACCGAACGGATCTCGTTGGTCAGGGTGTCGCGCTCCACGTCGAGGAAGCGCCGGCACCCCGACACGTGAAACCACCGCTCGCCTGCCTCGCCCGCCGCGTTGTTCTTGAAGTAGAGGTAGTGACGCCATGCGGCCGGCGTCGTTGCAGCTACGGCCGGGCGGGTGGAACGCTCCCCCAGGAAAGTGAACTCGTTCGAGTTGCGCGGGCCACAATGGGGGCAGACGATCACCAGCATCGCGGGCTCCTCGGGGATCGCTCAGTGGCCAACGGCGGCTGCTCCTTTCTCGGCAGTGAGGCGGCCCTGCTCGAACCGTTCGAGACCAAACGACGCAATCAAGCGAGGCACGGTCCCATTCGCCACCATGGCGGCGACCTGCTCTCCCGCGACCGGCCCCGCCTTGAAGCCGTAGGTGCCCCAGCCAACGTCGACATAGAACCCGGCGACAGGGGTTGGGCCGATGATGGGGCCGAAGTCGGGGGTCATGTCGCACAGCCCGGCCCATTGGCGCAGCAGCCGCATCTTCGAGAGCCCCGGCATCAACTCGAGCACGTGACCGGCCAGCCCTTCGGTGAACCCGAGAGAGCCTCGTGACGAATACGAGCTGAAAGGGTCGACGCTCGCCCCGAAGACCAGCTCGCCGCGGGCGGTCTGGCTCACATAGACGTGCAGCGTGCCGGAAACGATGACCGGGTCGAGGAAGGGCTGCACGGGCTCGGTGACCGCCGCCTGCAGCGGCCGGGTCGTGATCGGCAGCTTCACGCCGGCCATGTCGGCGATCAGCGTGCTCCAGCCGGCGGTGCAGTTGATCACGACCGGCGCCGCCACCGCGCCCCGCGATGTCTGCACGCCGGTGACCCGGCCGGACGCCACGTCGATGCCGGTCACTTCGGTCCCCTGGTGGATGTGGGCGCCGGCGACATCGGCGCCGCGGGCATAACCCCAGACGACGGCGTCATGGCGTACGATTCCGCCGGGCGGGTGCCACAGCGCTCCCAGAATCGGGTAGCGGGGCCGGTCGCTGACGTCGATGGCCGGCGCCAGCTCCTTGACGCCGGCAGGGTCGATGACCTCCGAGTCGATGCCGCCCAGCTTGTTGACCTCGGCTCGCCACCGCATCGTGCGCAGCGACGCATCATTGTGGGCGAGCGTCATGTGGCCGCGCTGCTCGAACATGATGTTGAAGTTGAGATCCTCGGTGAGCCCTTCGTAGAGACGGACCGAGCGGTCGTAGAAAGCCGAGCCTTCCGGCGTCAGGTAGTTGGACCGGACGATTGCGGTATTCCGGCCCGACCCGCCCCCGCCGATGTAGGCCTTATCGAGGACGGCAACGTTCGTGATGTGATGATTCCTCGCCAGGTAGTAGGCGGTCGCCAGCCCGTGGAGGCCGCCGCCGACGATCACCACGTCGTAGCTCGATCTAAGATCGTGGTGCCGCCACGCCCGGGGCCAGTCCGACCGGGTGACGCCCTTCCGCAACAGCGCGAGGGCCGAGTAGCGGGTGGGATAGGAGGCCATCGCTAGCCCAGCACGCTGAACGACGAATCCCTGTTTATCGCCCGGTTGCGGCTGTAGGCCCCCATATCCAGCTCGAGCCCGGAGTAGCGCTGGGTGACCCGCACCGGGTCCGCGTCGTGATCGTGACCGGCTTCGACCCGCTGAATCAGCTGAGCCATGCAGTACCCGGCCACCGAGGCGTTCTTGAACTGGTTGCCGCTCGTCCCGATGGCGAGGTAGAAGCCGTCGAGATCCGTTCGGTCGTAGATCGGGATCCAGTCGTCGCTCACGTCGTAGAGGTCGACGATGCCCTTCTTGCTGTTGGGGATGCCCAGCTCCGGCAGCCGCCTTGCCAGGCGGAACACCTGGGTGCGCCACTGGTCCTCGGTCAGCTCCCGATCGAACTCGTCCGGGTCGTCCACCCACTCCTGAGGATCACATTCCGGGTCCTGGCTCCCCAGCAGGAGGTTGTGCCCCACCTCCGGCCGGAAGTAGGTTCCGAGGTCGTCGTCGCCGACCATGAACCCGTCCTTCTCGAAGTCGAGTCGGTCCGGTTGCGGGACGTGGTGGACCTCGTGGCGCAGCGCTCGCGTCGTGATGTTCATCGCGTCGGCGACGCCGGCCATCCGGTTGATGACAAAGGAATGAGGGCCGGCGACGTTCACCACGACCGGCGCCTCGATGAACGAGCCGTCGGCGAGCTCGACGCCTGTCACCCGACCGCCGTCGGTACCGATCCCCGCCACCTCGGTGCTGAAACGAAACTCGCCCCCCTTGGCCTCGGTCGCCCGCTGCAAGTTGTGGGTGGCGAGCTGCGGATCGGTGATGTACCCGGCGGCCGGGCTGTATACGGCGTTCTGTAACCGTCCCGTCGGCTCGTCGAAGAACCGTTCGTCGTCGGCTCGCTTCGGAGGGGCGTGTCTCCCGATGTCGATGCCGGGGATCCGTTCCTGGAGCGTGTCGGTGCTCCAGATCTCATACGGGACTCCGATCTCGTCGAAAAGCGGCAGGACCTTGTCCGTATATCGGGCTTCATTGCCCATGTAGACGCCGCCGCATTCGATGTACCGCGCCAGGCCTCGCTCGTCGTCGACCTCGAGGTATTCGCCCCAGTTTCGCCAGTAGAACAGGCTCTCATAGGCCATGGCAACGCCGGCCCACGTCGAGTAGTGGCAGCGGATGATGGCGCACGAGTTGGCGGTCGATCCGTAGCCGGCGGCCGGCAGCTTGTCGATGTTGAGGGTGCGGTAGCCGGCCTGGGAAAGCTCGAAACCGACGTTGGCCCCAATGATCCCGGCCCCGATGATGATCGCGTCGAAACGCTCGTTCTCTGCCATTGGTCGGACATTACTCCGGGCCGGGGCTCCCCTGCCGTTCGTTGTGCTTAAACGGCTGCTATGACGTCCTTTTAGGCACAACGAACGCAGACGCGCTGCGCTCCGGCGACCGTGTGGTACCGTTTTCGCCGTCTCCCCCGCTTCTATGAGAGTGTGATCATGCCCGATATCTCGAGCACCGTTGCCATCGTGGGCTTCGGTCGTTCCGGCACGACATGGTTGTCGGACATCGTCTCCAAAGCCTCCGGCGCCGCGCTGCTCTTCGAGCCGTGGCACCCCGAGGTGCTGGCCCGCTCGACCGACTTCTCGTACCGCTCCTCCTACACGGCAGACGAGACGGCCGAGCTGGTCGAGCACCTCTCCAGCGCCCTCGACAAGCGGCAACGTGTCCCCTGGCTGCTGCGCAATCACCTGCCGACCGAGGTTCACGAAGCCGAGCCGAGGCTCACCGAGGAGATCTGGAGCCAGATCGGGGTACTGGGGTTCAAGACGATCCGGGGAACCCTGGCCCCGGATTGGATCCTCGAGAACATCGCGCAACGCATGGTCTACGTGGTGCGCAACCCGCTGGCGGTCGTGGCGTCCATCGTACGCCGGACGAACTTCTGGGAGTTCGGCTGGCCGAAGACCTACGAGATCTTCGGCGAGAACGCCTTTGCCGGTGCGTCGCCCGAGCTCGACGACATTCAAGAGAGATTCCGGTCCCGTCCGTCCCCCAGCACGGATCTGGAGAAGATCGCAGTGATGTGGGCGGTGACCCACGCCGTGGCCGTTCCCCGGCTCGAGAAAGCCGGGACCCCGATCGTCAACTACGAGGATCTCTACCGCAGGCCATTTGAGACGGCCCGTCGCGTGCTCGACCTTCTCAGCATGGAGGATCGGGGGATTCTGCCGACCTACCTGTTCACCCCGGCCATGACGACGATGCGGACCCTCCACGGCCGGACCGGACTGCAGACGGCGACGGGTGCCCCGGTTCCGGCGGACTTCTTCTGGCGCGAGACACTCTCCAACGAAGAACAGGCCACGGTGCTCGAGATCGTCGACGAGTTCGGCGTCCAGCTCTACACGGCCGACGGCCCCCGGCCCCGTGCGGCCACCGCCTGACGACGGCCCCGGTCCGGGGTCACCGCGCGCACGGCGCGTTACTTGGGCGATCTTCTCGCTGATCGGGATCGTCCTCTTCATCGCCGTCATCTACCTGGCCGGCGCTGATCGGGTCGATGCGATCCTCGATGCCAGGCCCGGCTGGATCGCCGCCGCCTTCGCTGCCGGGCTCGCCGTCACGATCTCGAGCACCTTTCGCTGGGGCTACATCGCCAATGCGCTTGCCGAGAGCCGGCCGCTGAGCTGGCCGCAGTATTGGGCGTCGCTTCTCACCAGTCGAGTGCTCGGGCTGTTCGTCCCCCGCAACGCCAGCGATCTCGGCGTCCGGTTCGTCGCCCTGACGGGGCTGGGACGCACGACGCCCGAGGTGGCGGCAGCGTCGATCGCCCTCGACCAGCTCTTCGATATCGCGCTGCTGGTTGTGTGGCTGGTGCCCAGCTTGCTACTGCTCGCCGACGTCGGAGGTCCCTGGGCATGGTGGCTGGTGCCGGTGGCGACGGTGGCGGCACCGGCGATCATGATCAAGCTGGGCGTGGCGATGCGCTGGGTCGCCGGTGTGCTGGCCACCGCCACAGCTCGCCTGGGTGGGCGCCACGGCAAGATCGGGGACTTCTTTCAGCGCCGCGCGGAGGGCCTCACCCGGCTCGCCACCGTGCAGCATTTCACTTGGCGCCAGAGCCTCGCGATCGCCGTCGTGACCTTCATCCGCTACGGGCTGAACGCGGTGATGTTCTGGACAATCGCCCAGGCGCTGGGGCTGCCGATCGACCTGTGGACCTTCATCCTCGTCGGGGCAGCAGTGCAACTCTCGCTCGTCGTCGCCTTCACGCCGGGCGGGCTCGGCATCATGGACCTCGGCTTCGTGGGTCTGCTCGCGCTCGGTGGAGTCGCCTCCGAAACGGTCGCCGCGTTCATCGTGGGCCAGCGGGCCTTCCAATACGCCTTCTTCCCGCTGATGGCGGGCGTGAGTTATCTGGCGACCATGCGCCGCAGCGCGGTGTCAACTCACGAATCCGGGTCGCTACCCTTCCCCGACGGCAAAGCATGACCGAGCCGCCGCGCCGCAGGGAGATCGACCAAATGACCGACCACAAGCCCAAAGTCCTCTACATCCTCGGTTCGGGGCGTAACGGAAGCACGGTGCTCGGTGATGTCCTCGGATCGGCCCCGGGCCTCGGCCATGTGGGCGAGCTCCACTGGATCTGGGATCGCGGTGCCGGCGAGAATCGCCCCTGCGGCTGCGGCGAGCGCTTCGCCGACTGCCCCTTCTGGCGGAAGGTCCTCCAGGACGTTTCCGACGTGACCCCGGAGGACGCAACCGCCCGCGCTCGGCTACGCCACGCCACGCTCGAAGGCCTGGCGCCACTGCGCCTCGGCGGCCCCCGCGGGACACGACGCAGGCGCCCCGAGCAACGCGCCTATCTCGACCTCACCGAGCGGCTCTACCGGGCGATCGCCGACGTAGCCGATCTGGACATCATCGTCGACTCTTCGAAGCGGCCCGTCTACGGCCACGCGATCATGCGCCTCGAAGGGATTGAGGTCTACGTGATTCACCTGGTCCGCGATTCGCGAGCCGTCGCCTTCTCCTGGCGCCGCAAGAAGATCAACCCGGATCGCCCGGACGGCGGATACATGGCCCGATACCCGGCGTGGAAGTCGGCGCTCGGATGGGCCGTGTGGAACACCATGGGCGAGTACCTCCGGTTGCGTAATCGGGAGAGGGTCCTGCGTGTCAGATACGAGGACTTCGTGCGCGATCCGCAGCAGGTTCTCACGGTCATCGGACGATTCGTCGGCGCCGACGTGACCGCGGCTCTCACCGGGCCGCGGCGGGTGACCCCAGTCCCCAATCACTCGATTTCCGGGAATCCGAGCAAGTTCGACAAGGGTGCCGTCGAGCTGCGCGAGGATCGGGAGTGGGCCGCGGCCATGAAGCGGAAGGACTTCTGGATGACGACGAGCTTGACGTGGCCGCTACTGCGGATCTACCGATACCCGCTCCGTAAGCATGCCGATCGACACGATCTCGCCGGAAGTCACAACTAAGGTCCGCCGCAAGCTTCGCCTCCCCTATGCAACAGTCACTACGCCAGACCCAGATCGCCGACCGCGGCGAGAGCCAGATCGCAGACTCGCCGGGTGCTCGAGCACCCCGCTATCTGTGGCATCTGATCCCGGCCGCCATCGTCGGCGCCCTCATGCTGGACATCATTACCGGCGTCGTCGGGGCAATGGCGGCCATCGCCGTGGC
>JBFISZ010000086.1:0-11181 GCA_041608315.1 Acidimicrobiia bacterium
CCCGCCGTAGACATCTCGAAGCTGCTGCAGACATTGGGCGTTGTCACCTACGACCCGGGTTTCGCCAACACGGCGAGCACCCGAACCTCGATCACCTATGTCGATGGCGCCCAGGGCACCCTGCGACATCGCGGTTACGCGATTGAGGATCTCGCCGCGAGCTGCACCTTCCTCGAAGTCGCCTACCTGCTGCTCTTCGGTGACCTGCCGAACCAAAGAGAGCTCGACGAGTGGACCGGCACGATCAAGATGCACACACTGCTCAGCGAAGAGATGAAGCGCTTCTTCGATGCTTTTCCGGCCTCGGCGCATCCGATGGCGATCCTGTCGTCGGCAACCAATGCGATCTCGGCTTTCTACGAGGCCTACTACGACCCCAAGAGCGCTGAAGCGATCAAGCAAAGCACCATCCGTCTCATCGCCAAGATGCCGACTATTGCGGCTTGGGCTTACAAGAAGTCCATCAGCCAGCCTTACATCTACCCGCGCAACAACCTGACCTACGTCGAAAACTTCCTCAACATGATGTTCGGCCTGCCGGTTGAAGAAACTGAGATCGATCCGGTGATCGTCAAGGCACTCAACGTGCTGCTGATCCTGCACGCCGACCACGGGCAGAACCAGTCAACCGCGACCGTACGCTTCGTCGGCTCGAGCCACGCCAACCTCTTCGCCTCGGTTTCGGCCGGGATGAACGCTCTGTGGGGCCCGCTGCACGGCGGCGCCAATCAAGCCGTGGTCGAGATGCTGTCTGCGATTCACGACGACCCGGAGATGACGGTCGATAGAGCCGTTGCCCGGGCCAAGGACCCCGACGATGAGTTCCGCCTGATGGGGTTCGGTCATCGTGTGTACAAGAACTTCGACCCCCGGGCATTGATCCTCAGGACGTTCGCCGACGACGTCTTGGCGAGGATGGGCAGAGATGACCCGCTGCTCGAGATCGCCAAGAAACTCGCGGTAGTCGCCCGTGAGGACGACTACTTCGTGAGCCGCAACCTCTACCCGAACGTCGACTTCTATTCCGGCATCATCTTCAGGGCACTGGGGTTTCCGACGCGGATGTTCACCGTGCTCTTCGCTATCGGCCGGCTGCCCGGCTGGATAGCCAACTGGATCGAGATGCACGACGACCCCGCCACCCGAATCGGACGCCCTCGCCAGGTCTACGAGGGAGTCGTGAGTAGGGAGTTCAAGCCGATCGCAGAACGGTAGGTTTCGAGCCGGCGGGTGGGTCAGGCGCGCTGTTGGACGCGCGCTCGGTGCGGACGTGGCTGCTTCGAGCGAAACGTCACACTCCTTCGATGTCTTCCACGTAGCTCCCAACCACCGCACCCGTGATGCCGTCGACGCGGACCAGGCCGCGTTGAGATGGTGGGTCGTCTGCCGAGAACATGAGCACGTTCCAGATCGGGCGAGCGCGCCAACCCTGGAAGTTGAGGGCGGCCGAAGCGTGCCCGGCGGGAAACTCGGCGTGGCGGTTGGCGATCTCGAGGGCGGCGCCGTCCCTGACCACCAAGTCCCAGCCACCGAGCCGGTGGTAGCCGGCGATGGCAGTGAACAGTGCGGCCAGCAGCCACATACCACGGGGCAGACCCAGTCCGATCCCGACCGCGGTGATGGCAGCGGCCGCCAGGTACACCAGTCCAGCCCGGCGTCGTTGCCTGGTGTTGGGCACCGCATAGGGCTCGAGGACGAGCGATTGGAGATCGTCCGGAACGGCGGCGGCCTCGGCGACGTCACGAGATATCTCGATGCGGCGCGGCTGTGGCTCGTCGTTGACCATATGGCCCGACATTACCCCTCGTCGGGCGCCGATCATCCTGCAGCCGAGAATGCCCGGAGCCGCCGGGACCGCCCGGCGGCGGCCCGACGGACGATCGAACTTGTATCCCCATGGCGTTCGCGTAGTCTCTAGCGGGCCGCGGCGGGCGTCCCGGCCTCATTGATCTCATTCGAAGGGTCCTTCCGGTGAAGTGGTTCGTCAGTTTCATGTCCGGTCTGGTGAGACGTTCTCCTTGGGGAGTGCTTGCGGGAGCCATCGCGGCGACGCTCTTCTTCGGCTACTTCATTCAGTATCAAGAGACGGCGATGGGCAACGAGGGCTTCTCACCCGATTCGCCGGAGTTCCTCGCCCTCGACGTCATCGCCGACTACTTCTCGGACAACTCGGAAGAACCCGTACAGATCGTGATGACGGCGCGCAACGGTGATCTGTTGACAGCCGCCGGGCTGGCGGATTATTTGGCCGTGCAGAACGCTATTCGCGAGAGCGACGTGGCGGATCTCCTCGCCGGACGGGTCGGAGGCGACATCGTCGGTTACATGGACCCGGTGATTGAGGCACTGTCGTTCCGGGCTACCGAAATGGGTATCGCCTTTGAGACGATTGTCGCCAATGTCACCGATGCCAACGTCAAGGAGGCCTTCACACAGGGAGTCGCCGCCCTGCCTCCCGAAGTCAGCGGGCTGTTCACCGGCCTGTTCGGAGTGAGCTCGGACCTCGACCGGGCTACCGCCGCCACGGGGTTGATGGTCGTGTTCCTCAACGTCGCCGACCTCGACGACCCGGATCTCACGATCCTGCAGGCCAAAGAGGTCGACATGGCCGAATCGATCGCCGCAGTCGAAACGACCGCCAGCGATGCGGCCGCCTTCTCGTTCGCTCTCCTGTTCGCCAACGCCGATGAGTTCCAGTCCGAGATCGGCCGCCTCTTCGGCACCGCTTTCGGGATCATCGTCTTGATCCTGCTGTTCGTCTACTGGACTCGCAAGCACCCGTCGGGCTACTACGGGCGTTCCCGGGATTGGCCGGGCGCCGTGCGCAACGGTGCCATCGCGGGCGCGGCTGTGGCGGCGTCACTCGCGCTGATCCTGGCGGTTGCTTCCGCCGACCCGGCAGCCTGGGCCGTGGTCCCGGTCATCTTCGTCGTAGTCACGGCGTTGGCGGCGACGTGGGCGCGGTTCGCCCGCTGGCGCCGCTCGTGGGCCGACATGGGTCTCACGATGCTCGTCATCATCATGTCGATCTCGTGGATGAACGGCATCGGGGTCCTGCTGGGGCCGAAGTACCTCGGCCTGATCGGCAACTTCAACGAGATACTGCAGATCATCCCGATTCTCTTGATCGGGCTCGGCGTCGACTACGCCATCCACACCACGAGCAGGTACCGCGAGGAGCTCGGCGAGGGCCGCGCGGTCAAACAGTCGGCGAGCCGGGCGACGCGGACGGTTGGGATCGCCCTGGTCCTGGCCACGGTGACTACCTCAATCGGGTTCCTGACCAACGCGTTCAATCCGATCACGGCCATAGCCGACTTCGGCATCCTCGCCGCGGTGGGAATCACGTCGGCCTTCGTGCTCATGCTTACGGTGGTGCCGTCGGTCCGCGTGCTCCTCGACGGGCGTGCCGAATCCGCCGGGACCCTGGCGCCGGCCGCGTTCGGTCATCAAGGCGACCGCGTCCTCCCCCGACTCATGGGAGCTACCTCGGTGCTGGCGGAGCGGTTCGCGTTCACAACGCTCATCATCGCCGTTGTGCTGGCTGGGCTCGGCGTGTACGGGTTCACCGAGCTCAATACCGAGTTCAGCTTCACCGACTTCCTGCCGGAGGACGCCCCGGCGCTCGAGACGTTCAACACCATCACCGATGAGTTCGGAGGCGGGTTCGGCGAGGAGACGGAGGTCATCATTGAAGGTGACGTGGCGACTCCCGCGATCCACAACGCCCTCGTTGCGAGCTGGGCGGCACTCGGCCAGGTCGACAACGTCGTCCAGTTCGGCCCCCGCGCCGCCG
Source organism: Acidimicrobiia bacterium (assembly GCA_041608315.1). Lineage (GTDB taxonomy): Bacteria > Actinomycetota > Acidimicrobiia > Spongiisociales > UBA5794 > JAHEJX01. Next base: position 3,797 of record JBFISZ010000086.1, read on the forward strand.
CCGAGTCCCCGCTCTCTGTCATCGCCCAGTTGGTCGCCCCTCCCGACCAGGGCGGCGACCCGGAGACCTTCAACCCTGAGTTCGCCCAACAGGCGTTCGCCGCCGGCTTGCAGCCGGATCTCACCGTTAGCCCCGACACCGACGTGGCCGCGCTGTACCGCGAGTCGCTGGCCGTGGCACCGGACGCCATGCGCCGAGTCATTGCCGAAGTGGAAGGCGAGTTCCGCTACCTCGACGTGGGGGTCTCTACCCAGGCCGGAGAGTTCGGCGCCCTGGCCCTGCGCGACGATCTCGTCGCTGCCTTTGCCCCGGTCCGTGAGGCGGGAGCGACAACGGTCGCCACGAATCAGAACATCATCAGCCAGGGTGTGGCCAAGGAGCTTCAGGACTCGCAGCTCGGCTCGCTGGGCCTGACCGTCCTCGTTGCCGGGATCGTCCTGGTGATCAACTTCTGGTACGAGTCGCGCCGGCCGTTCCTCGGTGTCATCACGATCATCCCGGTCATCTTGATCGTCTTGCTGGTGTTCGGCGTGATGGCGGCCCGCGGGATTCCCTTCAACCCGGTGACGGCGATGATCGCCAACCTCGCCATCGGAATCGGCGTCCCCTACACGATTCACATCACCCACCGCTACCAGGAGGACCGGCTCCGCCACGACACGCCGGAGGATGCCATCAAGTCCACGACGACGCACACCGGTGGGGCACTGGCCGGTTCGGCATTCACGACCGCAGCGGGATTCGGGATCCTCATGACATCGACTCTGAAGCCGTTCCAGCAGTTTGGCGAGGTCACATTCTGGGCCATCATCGTCGCCCTCATCGGATCGGTGCTGGTGTTGCCGTCGCTCCTAGTCCTCTGGGATCGGTGGCACGGTACGCGGGGCCACGAAATCGTCGATTCTGCGGCCGTGCGCGATGTCCTGGAGACCGTGCCGGGCGGCTGATCCGAGACCTCGGCTTTCTGGTCGATTTGATCGCGCTGCCAATAACCTCGCCTGGGACGGCTCGCCTTCGGAGCCGATTCAGAGGTCGTCGTGGCGACCGACCTACCCGGTTGGATTGTTGAGGCACCCTGCGCCCACCGGCGCTTCGGTGCGGATCGGCATGCGATCGTCAATGCAGGCAGTAAGCCGTGCTCAGCGGCTGCCACGCCCAACTATCAGTCTCGAACTCCACCCGCCCCACCCTCGGAAAAGGAAAGTGGGACGCTAGATGTCCTTCCCACAGAGGTGGTCACAATTGATTTGATGAGGGCCTGCCTGTTCGATTCGTGGGTGTGATGTCCGCGAATCTCGAGGAGGCCCTCATGGGTCACACTACGGCCCGGTTGACACCGCCTGGTCGACGGTTGTTGGTAGAACGGATTGAGCAACTTGAATGGGGTGTGGCTCAGGCCGCTGAAGCGGCGGGGGTGTCGCGTCAGACGGCGTATCGATGGCTCCATCGGTGGCGCAATGAGGGTGAGACCGGGCACGATCTCGTCCCCATCGGCCAGCAACACCATCCGGCTCGCCAGCGGTGACAGGTTCTCCGAGCCCATTGGGCCAGAGCGGCGTCAACATCGGCCGGGGTCTCGGCTGAAGTCCAGAAGGTCCACGGCCATTGGGACCCCATCGGCGGCCTAACAAGGGATTCGCGCTGATCCGCTCATACCGGCACGCGGAGCCCCGGGAGACATTCGGCATATCCGCCGCTCGCCGCGATCGCCACCGCACGCCGCAGTATTCGCAGCAAGCCGCCCGGCGTACCGAGGGCCCGAATGGCGGGGCGGCGCGTCACGCCCTCCCGCTAGGGAGTGTGCTCCCGCTCCGCCGCAGGTGCCTCATCCGTCGACGCAATCTCTTGCCACTCTTCGGGTACTCCCTCCGGCTCGTCGATGGCGGCGTACAGAATCCCCTCATCGAACGGCTTCTCGCCGCGCTTGCGGTGATACCCGTCCCAAACGAACAGCAGCGAGGGAAGCACGAGGACGGCGGCCAGCATCGCCAGGAGAATCGTGTACGCCGTCACGAACCCGAATTGGCGGAACGGGATCGTGGTCGAGGTCACGAGGATCCCGAATCCGGCGATCGTGGTCACGGCCGAGCCGGCCAATGCCCCCCCGGTATGGGTGAGCGTTGACTTGATCGCCGCCGCGGCGTCGTGGTGGCGGGCGCGCTCCTCGAGGTAGCGATGGGTGATGTGGATCATGTACGGAATGCCGATGCCGATGGCAAGGGCCGCGATCGTCGCTGTCACCGGACCGAATGGGATTCCGAAAACGACCATGAGGGCAAACGAGAGGGCGACCACCAGGACGACCGGCAGTGTCGTGATCACGCCCAGCATCGGGCGACGGGCCTCGACCCAGAAGTTGAGGGCCAGGAGGATCAGGGCTACCAGCAGCGTCAACAGGAGCGACGACACCTGCGAGTCACGCAAAGTCGTCACGACCACATCGTTGATGATCTCGTCTGAAGTTGCCACCGCGCTCAGTCCCTGCTCGGCGACCGGAGCGAAGTCCGCGCCGACGTCGGCGCGGAGGGCATTGGCACCGGACTCCCCGGCCTGCGTGGTGATGTCGAAGAGGGCCGCGTCATACGATCCGTTTCCGGCGCGGTGCAGGACAGTCGCCATCTGGTCGGGTGCGGCCTCGAATGCAGCGTCATAGATGGAGGCCACGTCCGCTCCGGGCGGTGCAAGGAAATCGGCGCCAACCCCGGCGCCGGCCATGGCCGAACCGACGGCCGGATCGAACAACGGAGAATCCGGGGATCCGAGGGCTCCGATCGTCGCCACCGGGGAAATCCCCTGCGGCTGTCCGGCGAAGGTCACGACATTCGGTGTGTCGACGAGGTTGCTGTTTCCGGCGACCATCGCGTTCCAGGCATCCGGTGTGGCAACATCGCCCTCGACGAGGATCTGGGTGGTCTCCCCGAATCCGCCGCCGAAATCGTCGAGCAGCGTCTCGAATGTCTGCCGCAAGGGAGAAGTCGTGGGGATGAAGTCGAGGAAGCTGAACTTCGTCTCGAGCTGAGTAACCCCCCATGCACCAAGTGCGCCGAGGACCAGAGAAACGACGATCGTCCCGACGGCGAAGTTGGTGGCCAGGCCGGAGGTACTGCCGATGAGGCGAGGCAAGGCGCGCGCTTCGCCGCCGACCAGCGCCTCCCGGTCCAGCCGCCCGTTGCGCTCCGCCCGGCGGTCGAGCAACTCGCGCACTGCAGGCACGAAGGTGAGCATCAGCAGAAAGGAGACGACGATGCCGACCGCGGCCAGCAGACCGAACTCGCGCAGGGCCGGGATCTCATTGGTCAGGTTGGTGAGGAAACCAACCGCCGTCGTGACCGTCGCCAGCACCAGCGCCACACCTACCGTCCGCACCGATCGGGCGACGGCGCGATCGACGGTTGCCCCTTCGGACACTTCGTCGCGATAACGAGTCGTCACGTGGATGGAGTAGTCGACCCCGAGACCGATGAGAAGGATCGGGAGAATCTGCGCCATAGGAGAGGCCTCGGTGAAGACGAGGTACCCGACCCCGTTCATGATGCCGATCGCAAAGAAGATCGTGACCAGCGTGATCAGCGTGTCGGCCACGGTACGCCGCAGCCGGTTCGAAGAAACCGACCATAGAGTGAAAGTCAGTAGGACGACTGCTACCGCCACCAGCAGCAGCGTTCCCGATGGCCAATCCTTCAGAGCGTCCGGGAAAACGCTGTCGAGAACTGTGGCCAGCGTCGGCAGGATGGCGACGAATACCGAGGCGGCGATACCGAGCACACCGGCGGTCACGAGAATTCGGTTCCGGGTGCGCCGGGGCACGATGAGAAACACGATCGACAGCACGACGAGGATGATCAGGCCGGCCGTCGCAAAGAGTCGCCCGATCTCGGCCTGAAACTCGTCCTGGTCGGCGAAGAGCAGCTCGAAGGAGAAGGCCTCCGCCGAATAGCCGGCGGGCAGCGCGACGGCGTTGATCTCGTCCGCCGCCTCAGCGGACAGGTCAACGAACTGCTCGATCTCCAGCGCGGCTCCTGCCGTGTTGAAGATCAGCATCAGCCCCTTGTCGGCTGTGGGGGTAGTCGCATCTCCCGATCCCGATATGAGCTGGACGGTGAACGCGGCCTGCTCTGCGGGGATCTGCTGCAGGGCGCTCAGGTAGAGCTGGCGAACGTCCGCATCCGAGGCCGGTATCGGCTGGCCCTGGGCAACGGCTTGCTCAACCGGTGCCAGGAAGCTCACGACTGCGGGCTGCTGGTCTTCGGGGATCAGATACTGCGACAGCGCCCCGGAACGCACCTGCTCGGAAACGGCTTGCACGGTGCTGAGACCGTCGGCCGAGAAAACGTCACCGCCCTCCGGGGCGGAGATGATGACCTGCATCACCCCGACCGTGGAGTCCTCGCCGAACAGCTCCGAGATCCGCTCGACGGCCGCCAGCTCGGGGGCGTCCGGCGCGAAGGAGTCGTTGGAATCCTCTTCGGGCGTGAATTGCCCCGAAAGCCCGCCCATCACCATTCCGATGACGACGGTCGCGATGACGACGAACCAGGGGTACTTGCGCACGGCGGCCGATAGGCCGTTGACCAGCAGCTTCAATTGAGGCCTCCAACGTAGAACCGGGAATGGAGCGCCGCGGCGAATGCGATACCCCGTACTCTCACGATGGATCGCCTCCCAGATTCAGCCGTAGCGCGTGCCCGACAAGCCGGGCCACTGAATACGGAACACTAACCCCCGGTGGATGGCTACGCGGACATCATTCCGTTCGGTTGTAGGGAACACCTCCGGTGTTCCTCAGGAGTTGCTCGACAACTCCACACGAGCGGGATTCGGCACAATGGATGCGTCAGCGCGGCGGGGAGAGCGCCGCAACGAGTTCCTCGACCGCGGTGTCGATGGGCACGCCGCGCCGCTCGGTGTCCTCGCCGCGCAGCCGGATGCCTACGGAGTGGCGCTCGATGTCGTTGTCTCCGACGACGAGCACAACCGGGTGCTTCTGCGTTATCGCGCGCCGGATCTTCTCTCCGACGGTCTCGTCGGTGACATCGACGTGCACTCGCAGCCCGGCTTCCCCGAGCGTGGCCGCGACCGAGCCGGCATAGTCGTTGTGACGGTCGGCCACCGGCACGACCGTGACCTGGACCGGAGACAACCACCCCGGGAAGGCTCCGGCATAGTGCTCCACCAGCACGCCGATGAAACGCTCGACGGAGCCGAACTTGGCTGAGTGGATCATCACCGGGCGCTCGCGGTCGTTGCCCGACGTGGCGAATTCGAGTTCGAACCGCTCCGGCATGGAGAAGTCGACCTGGATCGTCGACATCTGCCAGCGACGCCCAATGGCATCGCGGATATGGACGTCGATCTTGGGTCCGTAGAAAGCGCCTTCGCCTTCGGCGACTTGAAACGGCACTCCCGCTTTGACCAGAGCGTCCCGCAGCGCTTCCGTTGCGATGTCCCACAGCTCCAGCTCGCCCACCCATTTCTCCTCGGGACGGGTGCTCAGATCCGCCTCGAAGTCGGTGAAGCCGAACTCGCCCAGCAGCGTGAGCACAAAGTCGAGATGCCGTGCCAGCTCTTCGGCAAGCTGCTCGCGGGTGCAGAACGTGTGACTGTCGTCCATCGTCAGCCCGCGAACTCGGAGAAGCCCGTGGAGCACACCGGAGCGTTCGTAGCGATAGACCGCCCCCAGCTCGGACAGCCGCAGTGGTAGATCCCGGTAGGAACGCGCCTGCGACTTGTAGACGAGAACGTGAAACGGGCAGTTCATCGGCTTCACCCGATATTGCTCCGAGCCGTCCAGCTCCATGCCCGGGTACATGTTCTCGGCGTAGAAGTCCAGATGGCCCGAGATCTCCCAGAGCCTGGCGTTCGCCACGTGCGGCGAGTTGACGTAGACAAAGCCGAAGTCGCCGTGGATCTGGCGGCTGTAATCCTCGACCACCTTGCGCAACATGCCGCCGTTGGGATGCCATACCGCCAGCCCGCTGCCCAGCTCGGGCGGGAACGAGTAGAGGTCGAGCTCGCGCCCGAGCTTGCGGTGGTCACGCTTGGCGGCCTCCTCGCGCCGGTTGAGATACGCCTCGAGCTCCTTCTTGGACTCCCATGCAGTGCCGTATATCCGCTGGAGCTGCGGCTGGTTCTCATCACCGCGCCAGTAGGCGCCCGCCGAGCGGAGGAGCTTCACGGCGGCCAGCCGGCCGGTCGAAGGCACATGGGGCCCGCGGCACAGGTCGGCGAACTCGAGATTGCGATACACGGAGACCTCGGTTCCCCCGGCTCCTTCTTCTTCATCGACGCCGGTGATGATCTCGAGCTTGTAGGGCTGATCGGCGAACATCTCCGCGGCGGATTCGGCGGCGATCACCTCGCGCTCGAAGGGCTGATCGGCGGCGATGATCTCGAGCATGCGAGCTTCGATTCTCTCCAGGTCCTCCGGTGTGAAAGGCTCCGCCACATCGAAGTCGTAGTAGAACCCGTCTTCGATCGGGGGCCCAATGGCGAACTTCGCATCCGGATAGAGGTCCAGCACGGCCTGCGCCAGCACGTGCGCCGCCGAGTGGCGCACCACATTCCGGCCGGCTTCCGTCGTCTCGGTGATGATCTCGATGGCGGCATCGGCGTCTATCGGCCGGGTCAAGTCTTGCGTCTCGCCGTCGACCTTCACGGCCACTGCTGCCTTGGCCAGTCGCGATCCGATACCGGCGGCCACGTCGGCGCCGGTAACTCCGTCCGGGTGCTTCGAAACCGACCCGTCGGGCAGAGTGAGTTGTACAGCCACCGATTCCTCCGTTGCGGGAAGCAGCAAGGTTACCGCTCCCCGTGGCGGGCGATGGCACACTGCCGCCCGGAGAGAACTCGCGAATCGGCCGGTGCCGTGAGAGAATGGGCGCCGTCGTAATGATCAGAGATTGAGGTAGCGGTGTGGTCGACGCCGTAAAGCTGGCGGAACGTATGTCGGTCGGTGGCCGAATTCAGGAGCTCACCGGTGCCGAGCGGCTCATGGGGACCGATCGGGTCTTCCGCGTCTGGTCTGCTTCCGGCACTCGGATCCTCAAGCTATATGGGACGCCGGCCCGGGAGCGCCGCGAATCGCATTCGCTGGAGGCGCTGGCCGGCATCGACGGCCTCCCCGAGATCATCGACCGGGGCGTTGAGGCAGACTCCGGGCACTGGACTCTCTTCGAGGATTCCGGGCGGTGGAACATCGGCGCTCTGCCGGAGAACGCCCGTACGGCCCGGCGCGCCGGTGCCATCCTGCGGGCGGTACATGAGACGTCACCGGCCGCACTCTCCAATCTCTCTCGCGGAATCGACCAGGAATGGGTGAGCGTCGACTTCATGTCCACCTTCCGTCGTCTGGAGCGCTATCGGGCGAAGATCGGATACCGCTCAGA
>JBFISZ010000087.1:0-11112 GCA_041608315.1 Acidimicrobiia bacterium
CATCGAGGTGCCGACGGTGACGGCCCAGAAGGCCAGCTGATCCCAGGGCAGCAGGTAGCCGGTGAACGACAACAGCAGCGTCAGCACGAGGAGGACCACGCCGATGACCCAGTTGAACTCCTTCGGCGGCTTGTAGGCGCCCCGATAGAAGACCCGCGCCATATGGGCCGCCACGGCGATGACCATCAGGTGCGCCGACCAGCGATGCACGTTGCGGATGTATTGCCCGAAGGCGATGTTCGTCTGGATCGACTGGATGTCACTGTACGCGGTGCCCGGCGAGGGCACGTAGAAGAACATGAGGTAGATGCCGGAGACGGTCAGCGAGCCGAAGAGAACCAGCGAGGCGACGCCGAGAAAGGCCGAATAGCCGAAGCGGAGCTCGCGCCGCTGCACCTTCACGGGGTAGATGTGCAGCAGGAAGCTCGACCAGTGGGCGGCGGCGCGGTCCCGTTCGGTCTCCACGTCGGGGAGCCGGAAGATCGACCGATAGACGGTCGTTTCTTTGATCCACCTGATCAACTTCATATGGAAAGTCCTCCAGTCAGGGCGGGGACACCAACCCCGGTCCAAACGGCCATCGAGAGCGCTCGCGGCGGGCACCGTTCGATGCACAGCCCGCAGCGAATACAGGCCCGTTCGTCGAGAGTGAGCGCGGTGTGGCCGACGGCTCCCCCGACTTCCTCGGCTGGAACCAGCGCAATCAGATCGAGGGGGCATACGTCCGAACAGAGGGCGCACAGCACGCACTTGGTGACATCCAGCTCGATATTGGCAAAGCAGCGCAAGCAGCGGGCGGCTTCGCACCTGGCTTGCTGCTCGGTGAAACCGAGCTCGACTTCGGCTAGCCCGACCCGGCGGTCCGTTGCGACTGTCGGCACCTCGAGTCGTTCCCACCGATCGTATGTGTCGTCGAAACGGTGGAATTGCTCGAGCTCGACGAGCTGACCCTTCTGATCGTGCGGTGTCTCCCCGGTGAAATGCTCGTGAATCGCCGCAGCCACTTTGCGTCCGTCGGCTATCGCCAGAATCAAAGTACGCGGGCCATGCGCGGCGTCACCGCCGGCCCAGACCCCGTCGAGGGAGGTGGCCAAGGCATCGTCCACCCCGATCGTCCCCCGGGGCGACAGATCGACGGTACCGGCGAGGGCGCTCACATCCACCGCCTGGCCAACGGCCAGGATCACGGTGTCGGCTTCGAAGGTCCGCAGGTCGTCCGGATCGAACTGAGGAGAGAACCGGCCGTTCTCGTCGAAGACGGACAGCACACCGATGGTCTCCAGGCCGACCACCGCCCCGTTCTCCGCCAGGATGCGGGCCGGTCCGCGGCTGTGAACGAACTTGATGTCCTCCGCCCGAGCCTCTTCGAGTTCGAAGGGCGACGCCGGCATCTCCGACTCCGACTCCAACGAGATCACCGTCACCTCGGCGGCGCCGGATCGAGCGGCGCTGCGGGCGGCGTCCAGGGCTTCGACGAGGCTGCGGTCCTGCTCCTCGTCCTCATCTCGGGGAGCCCGCACCGCGTCGTAGTCCTCGCGGCGCAGCGCCGTCCGGGCCGCGTCCATGGCGACGTCTCCGCCGCCGATGACGATGACCCGATCACCGACCTCCACCTCAAAACCCTGATTCACGTTGATGAGGAACTCGATGGCCTTGAGCACCCCGTCGGCCTGGTGCCCTTCGATGTCGAGGCCGCGGCCGAGAGAAGCGCCGTGGGCCAGGAACAAGGCATCGTGCCTGGCCCGCAACTCGGGAAACGATATGTCCTCACCGAGCTTGGTGTTGAGGTGGACCTCGACCCCCAGATCGACGATCGCGTTCAACTCTGCGCTCAGCAGGTCGCGGTTCAGCCGGTACTCGGGGATCCCCAGCTTCATCATCCCACCCAGCTGGCTGGTGGCTTCGTATACCGAGACCTTGTAGCCCTGGAGACGCAGATCGTGCGCACACGCCATCCCGGCCGGCCCGCCGCCGACGATCCCGACGCTCTCGGGGCGATCGACCGGCTTGGGGGCGGCGACCCGGCGCCAGTCCTCGCCGCCCCCTTCGACGCCGTACTTCTCGGTGACAAAACGTTTGAGGGCCCGGATGGCGATCGGTTGATCGATCTCTCCACGCCGGCACGCATCCTCACAAGGGGCGGCACAGACGCGCCCGCACACGGAGGCAAACGGGTTCGGCAAACGTGCCGTCAGATAAGCGCCGAGGTCGTCGCCGTCGGCGATCGCCGCAACGTAGGCACCGGCGTTGGTGTGGACCGGACAGGCCGCCAGGCACGGGATGTTCGCGTCATAGAACTGCAGAGCCATCAGATGACGTCTTGCCGCTGGGCGCGCCGTAGCGCCCAGAACCCGAATAGCAGGGCGGCCAGCCACACCCCGGTGCCGATGAGATCTCTGATCACTCCCCAGGACTCGCCGGAGAACAAGTCTTCGTAAACCGATGGCGGCTGCGCCAGGAAGCTCGCTTCGACCAGCATCGACGGGATGAAAACGGTCGCCACGACGAAGTAGACGAATATCAATCCCGCCTTGAGCCACACCTGCAAGGTGCTGAAGGTCCCCCGGCTCCTCTTGGCGACGAAGAACGAGCCGAGAACAACGGCCACGACCACGGCGAAGATCCCGAACGCGGCGGTATAGGCGAGGACGGCAGGGAAAGGAATCGATTCGGGTGACGCCGGGGCGGCTCCGGGAACCGTTGTCGCCACCGGAGCGGGGGCCCCCAACCCATCCTGGACATACGCGGTCACTGCGGCGACTTGCGCTTCCGACAGCGAGAAGGCCGGCATCGCTCCGTTGTAGGTGACCCCGTCGACGACGACCTCCCCGGTCAGGCCCCCGAGGATCACCTGCGCCACATAAGCGGAGTCGGCGACACTGGGGTTGTCCACCAGCGGTGGGAAGACCCCGCTGACCCCGCTGCCGTCGGCCTGGTGGCAACCGGCGCAGAAATCCTCGTAGACGGTCCGGCCCTCGGCGAGCAGAGGGTCGGGCGCCGAACCGTCGCCCGAATCGGACTCGGTACCGGTCGGTGCCGGCGCCTCGGTGGCCAACGCCGCCGCGAAGGGTGAGAGGCCAACGGCGAGAAGGGCGACAGCGATGATCCTGATCAGACGGCGTGTCATGTCCTCATCACCGCACCAGCCTAACCCGAACCTGAGGGGCCATCGAATAGCGCTAATGTCGCCTTCGATCCCGTCAACGGAGCCGATCGGCGAAGCCGGAGGGACGCCCGACGCGTGACCACTCGGGTGGCTGCCGGCCTGCCGCGCCAGGCTGAGGAGGAGGAGAGATCTTGTCAGATTCGCACGTCGATCCGGCACCCGAAGAGGAGTTCGTCCCTCGCGGCACGATCGCAGTGGTGGCGCTGTTCGTCGCCACGCTGGTTCTGCTGTGGCTGTCCATCTACCTCATCCTGATCGCGCGCGGGGTGACGATATGACGGAGACGAGCCACGACGAGGCAGCCAGCTTCGAGGCCGACCCGTTCGAACAACGATGGATCGTGGTGTCGCTCATCTTGCTCATCGCCTTCATGGTGACGGTCACGATTGCCGGCTTCGCCCTCGGCTTCCAGGTACCAGGTACCGAGACCCGGGTCGACCCCCGCACTGTGGCCGACAGCCCCCCGTGGAACGAACCGGGGCTCCGGGATCTCGGAGGCGGTGAATACGCCGCCTACATCATCTCCCGGCAGTACCTGTTCGATCCGCCCACCATCACGGTGCCGGTCGGCTCCTCGGTCACCTTCTACCTCACGAGCATCGATGTGCAGCACGGCTTCTTGCTCCAGAACACCAACGTCAACATGCAGGTGGTTCCGGGCGAGGTCTCCAGGCTGACCGTCGATTTCGACGAGGCTGGAGAGTTCAACTACATATGCAACGAGTTCTGTGGCGCCGGTCACGCCGCGATGTTCGGGTCTGTCATCGTCGAAGATCCCACGGCAACAGGCCCGGGAGGTGCGTGAGCAATGTTGACTCATGAGTCGGTCTATCAGGTATCGAAGACGGACCGCCGCTTCGTCGGGGCGCATTTGCTGGTGGCGATCGGCGCCCTGAGCGTCGGGAGCCTCTTCGGGCCGCTCCAAGCCTTCGAATGGTCTGGCCTCGACCTGTACGGGCTGCTCGAACCGCTCGGTCTCGGCGATTACTACAAGGGCTTGACGATCCACGGCGTGCTCAACGCCCTGGTGTGGACGACGTTCTTCATCACCGGTTTCCTGACCCTCGTCATGATCGTCGGTCTGAAGCGGCCGCTGCGCTATCCGACGTTGAACCGCGTCGGCTTCTATACGATGGTCGTGGGCCTCGTGATGGCGGCGATACCGATACTCGCCGGCGCCGCCTCGGTGCTCTACACCTTCTACCCGCCGCTCGCGGCGAGCTGGGCCTTCTATCTCGGCCTCACCCTCGTCGTGGTCGGTAGCTGGATCGAGGGATACGGGTTCTACCTCACCATGGCGGAGTGGCGCCGGGAGAACCCGGGCACGCGCAGCCCCTTCATCGTCCTCGCGGCCCTGATCACGATGGTCATGTGGCAGTTCGCCGCACTGGGCATCGCCGTCGAGATCCTGACCATGCTGCTCCCGGCGGCACTCGGCATCATCGACGGCACCGACCCCGAGCTGGGGCGCACGCTGTTCTGGTTCACCGGGCACCCGCTCGTGTACTTCTGGCTGCTGCCGGCTTACATCTCTTGGTACGGCATGCTGCCCAAGCAGGCCGGCGGCAAGCTCTTCTCGGACACGCTGGCCCGATTGGCGTTCTGGCTCTTCCTGTTGCTGTCGATCCCGGTCGGATTCCATCACCAGTTCGCCGACCCCGGCGTTCCGGTGGGCTGGAAGTACATCCACTCGATCCTCACGTATGGCGTCGCCTTCCCCTCGCTGCTGACGCTGTTCACGGTGGTTGCTTCTCTCGAGTACGCGGCTCGCAAACGCGGCGGCCGGGGCCTCCTCGGATGGATCCGGGCGCTGCCGTGGGGCAATCCGGTGGTGTCCGCCCAGCTCCTCGCCGGAATCCTCTTCATGTTCGGCGGCATCGGCGGGATCACCAACGCCAGCTACAGCGTGAACCTCGTGATTCACAACACCGCATGGGTCCCCGGGCACTTCCACCTCACCGTGGCTTCTGCCGTGACCCTGTCGTTCTTCGGCATCAGCTACTGGTTGATCCCTTACCTGACGGGTAAGCCGCTGTGGAAGCCGAAGTGGGCTTCCGTGGTGAACTGGTCGTGGTTCGTGGGCATGATGATCTTCTCGAACGCCATGCACGTGCTCGGGCTACTCGGGGCGCCGCGACGCACCGAGCTCGGCAATGCCCCCTACGTACCGGACGAGTGGTCGGGACATCTGTTCCGCATGAGCCTCGGAGGCGCCATTCTGCTGGTCGGGGTGACGCTGTTCGTCATCATCGCGGCACGGACCGCGTTCCAGAAGCGGCGGTTCGCCGCCGGCGAAGGCGTCGAGTTCCCGATTGCCGAGTCGTTGCGCGACCCGCAGCTGACTCCGCTGTGGCTCGACCGCTTCCGGCCATGGCTCATCGCAACCGTCGTTCTGGTCGTCGTCGCCTACGGCCCGCAATTGCTAGAGCAGTTCGCTAACGCCTCGTTCAACTCACCACCGTTTTCACCGTAGGCCCGATGGGGGGCGAGGCCGCGGCCGATAGGGCCGGGAGTCGACCTCGTCGCCTACGCCGCGCCCGGTTTGCCCTCCGGACTGATGCTCCCGATTTTGCATCCGCGCTCACTGCGGACGAGATTGAGCATCTAGGGGCCTTCCTGCCGACTCTGGAGGACTGATGATTCGCAGCATTGCACTCGTGCTGGCGCTGGTGCTGGCACTGGCCGGCTGCAGCGACGACACAACGACGGATCCCGGCGATGGCGCCGTCGCCGCTGTCGGCGAGGAGCTCTTCAAGCGCACCGTGCTCGCCGACAATGCCGGCTGCGTGACCTGCCACTCCCTCACCGCGGGTCGGGTGCTGATCGGGCCCTCTCTCGCCGACATTGGGGCCGTCGCGGCCGACCGCATAACGGGGATGGCGGCGCGCGCCTACCTAGAGCAATCGATCGTGGACCCTGATGCGTACGTGGTCGCGGGTTTCAATCCGGGCCTCATGCCGGATGACTGGGTCGAGGGCCTCTCTCCCGCCGAGGTGGCGGCCCTTGTCGACTACATGCTGACATTGGGCGCGGGGTGACCCCCGGGTGCCGTCACCCCGCCGGCTCTCCCGACTCCCGGCCGCTCTCGGATGTGCCGGGCACGCGAATCGTGCCGCGAAGGATGCCGGCGTCATCGATGCGATACTCGGCGGTACCGGCGATGAAGGTGTCGCCGGCGGCGCGGCGCCACTCGGCGTATAGCTCGTCTCCGGCGCGCTCGGCGGTTCCCGACACCAGAGCCCCGGTAATGATCCATTCCAGTGCATACTGCTCGCCGGACCCGGTGATACTGAGGGAGCCGGAATACTCCACCCCGAAGGGATCCACACCGTTGACGAGCCAGCGCCCCACGAACGGATCGGAGTCGCTGCCGGTATCGATCGGATTAGGCGCCGTGAACCACGCGAAGACCACGACGAACAGGATGATGCCGATCGCCCACCGGACGGGTACCGATGGCGGGCGGAGTCGCATATGACCATGTTGGATTACGAAAGGCCGGGTGTCGAACCGGCTCCACCTGCCCAACGCCGCCGGCGCCTTTGGATCGCCGTCGGAACGCCGGCCGCGTTGTTGGTGGCCGGCGTCATCGGGTGAGGCTGACCGGGGCATCCTCGAAATCGTGCGGTTCAATGGAGCTCCACCAGACGAACATCGACGATGCCGGTGTGATGACCATGCGGCCGCTGGCCGAGGGTTGGCTGCTCGAACCCGGTACCTCAGCGCGGCTGGCGCCCGGGGGAACCCATCTGATGTGCCTCGATCCGGAGGTATTCGAGGGCTCGTTCGATGTCGAGCTGGAGCTCGACGGAGCCGCCGCCATCGTGACAGCCGTCACCATCGAGGATCGCTAGCAAATCCGCCCCGGCCGCTGCGATGCCCCGATCGGATAGAGTCGCCGCCATGCCCCAAGAGCTCGAACTCGACTCCGCCGCCCGGCTCCAACTGGCCGAGGCCGCCCTCCGCTATGCCGAGGACTACCTCAACGATCTGCCGGCCACTCCCGCGTCCTACCCACCCATCGCTCGGGATGTGGTCGCCCGGCTGGCGGCGCCGCCGCCCGAGCAGGGGCGCCCGATTTCGCAGCTGCTCGATCTGCTCAGCGCGGCGCTGGAGACAGGCATCGACACCTCGTCGGGCAAATTCCTCTCGTATATCCCCAGCGGGGGCATCTACTCGGCGGCCATCGGGCGTCTGCTCGGGGCGATCACCAATCGCTACACGGGGGGCACCCATGGGGCGCCCGGACTCATCGCCATCGAGGCGGGTGTAGTCCGCTGGATGTGCGGCCTGTTCGATCTCCCGGATACGTCCTCCGGAATCCTGCTGTCCGGCGGATCGATCGCCAACCTCACGGCCACCGTGGCCGCCCGTTCCCGCCTCGGCGACGACTTCGCCCATGGGGTGGTCTACACCTCGGAGCGAGCGCACCATTCGATCGACAAAGCGGCCCGGATTGCCGGCGTCCACCCCGATCGCATCCGCGCCATCCCGGCCGACGCGTCCCTCCGGCTCGATACCGCTCTCCTCGAAGCTGCCATTGCCGCCGACAGGGCAGCCGGGCTGACCCCGATGCTGATTGCCGTGAGCGCCGGTACCACCGACACCGGCACCATCGACCCGCTCGCCGAGTGCGCCCGGATCTCCCGCGAAGCCGGCGCCTGGTTCCACGTCGACGCGGCGTACGGGGGGTTCTTCGTGCTCACCCGGCGGGGCCGGGAGCGCTTGGCCGGAATCGAACTGGCGGACTCGATCACGATCGATGCCCACAAGAGCCTCTTCCTGCCCTTCGGAACCGGCGGATTGCTGGTGCGCAATGAGAGAGACCTCGTCGACTCCCTCGAAGGCCGCGGCTCATACATGCAGGACGTGCCGGAGCACGGTCGGGAGATCCCCAACTACTTCGCCATGGGCCCCGAGTTGACGCGGCCGCCGCGCGGCCTCGAGGCGTGGCTGGCCTTGCACCTGCACGGTGTCGAGCCCTTCAGAGTCGAGCTGGATCGCATGCTCGACCTGGCGGCATGGACGGCAGAGTCCCTTGCCGCGTTGCCGGACATCGAGGTCATCGCCGACCCCGAGCTGTCGATCGTTGCTTTCCGGTCGACACGCGGGGACGGTGTCTCGCAGTCAATCGCCCGCCACATGAACGACTCGGGGGACGTGCACGTGTCGAGCACGACGGTCGACGGTCGCTTCGTCGTCCGGCTCGCATTCCTCAGCCAACGGACCTCCCAGGACGTCGCCCGGCGCGCCGTGGCGCTGATCGGCGAGGCCATCGGGATCGAGCCGTAGCTTCGCCATCGCCGCTCGATATCGTGGACGTTGACATCGTCGACGCCCCCGCGGCCTCCCTCCCGACACGTTAGGGTTCGCAGTGAGCAGGGTGCGGCGGGGAGCCGCACCGAGGTACATATGCGCAGCGGGTGGCGGGCTGCTCGTCTGCGCGGCCGACGGGGGGTTGGCAATGAGGTGGCATGCAGGCATCGGACCGCGACTCGTGGTCTGTTTCACGCTGACAGCAGCGATACTGATGGCGGCGCCGGCACCGGCGCTGGCCGCACCGAGCTGGCGGATCCAACGGTGCCTCAACAGCCTCAACGCCGCCCGAAGCGACCCGGCGCTCACCCCGGCGCAGAAGAGCTATCTGGCGTCCCTGTGTGATGGCGACATCGCGGCCGAGGCAATCGCCGAGCCCCAGGGGGCTCTGGCACCCGAGATCTTCCCCGACCACTACTACATGCAGAGCGATCCGACGAAGGCCGCCGACCGATTCGGTCACTCGCTGCACTGCATGGATACCTCCGCGCCGCGTTTCGCCCTGGTCGACAAACCGAGCAAACCGACCGGCATCGACTTGACGAAGCCGGGCGGGTCGGCGCCACTCAACTATCCCGGGGAGTTTCTGCTCGCCGATGTCGGCGGGCAGGTCCGTCTCTTCAATCGCGTCGTGTTCTGGCAGGTGCGGCCCGACAACGAGCCCGTCCTCATCAAGCACCAGATTCTCTTCCCGGGCAACAGCAACACCACGGTGGCCCGGGTGTACAACGCCCCGCAGCACGTACCAATGAGCATCTGGACCGAGATCGACCCGTCGATCCTGCAAGCCTGGCCGGCCGCAATGACCACAGCCGAATACGACTCGATCATTCCGGGACGGATCATGAACCTGCGGACCTGGTACGCCGATACGCACTGCCACGACAAGCGCGGTGAGGTTCGTATCCCCAATCTGGTCCTGGACTACGCGATAGCGCATGGTTTCGCCGGCGGGAGCGGCAGCCCGTCCCAGCCGACTCGAATCCGCCTCCAGTCGTCGGGGAACCCGTACCTGGCCGGCAACTGGAGCCTTGACAACACCGGTGTGGTGCTCGAGAACGTCCAGACGACGAACGGGTTCAAGTGGTTCTACGCCGGGGATGTCCACGATGGGGCAGGCGCCGACGTGACACCGCCGTCGGTTGTGGTGGGTCATGCCGCCGGGGCGACGTTCGGCGGGCCGGCAGTCACATTGACCGGCACTGCCACCGACAACGCCGGGATCGCCGCCGTCACGGTATCGATCCAGGACTCGGCCGGCGACTTCCTCCAGAGCAACGGCTCGTTCGCCGCCACCCCGGCCGAGCTTGCCCCGACCCTCGGGTCCCCCGGCGCCACGAACACAACGTGGTCGCTCGCGGCGACGCTGCCCGATGGCTCTTACGATCTCGACGTCTCGGCCCGCGACACCAGTGGCAACGTGGGCACCGAGCTCGGTGCAGACTTCGTCGTCGGCGCCGGCGGCGCCGATGGCACCCGGCCGGCGGCTCCAATGATGGACCACGCCCCCTTCGCCGAGTTCGCCGGGCCGGGCGTCGCCCTCACCGGAACCGCCACCGACAACGTCGGCGTCACCCGGGTCGAGGTGCGTATCAAGAACCGCTCCACCGGGCTCTGGCTGCAAGCCGACGGATCGTTCGCCGCCGGCGCCGTGTGGCACCAGTCCACAGTCACCAACCCGGGTGCGCCGGATGTCACCTGGGCGATCGATGTGGTGCTGCCCGCCGGCCCCTACAACCCCGTCTCGCGAGCCGTCGATGCCGCCGGCAACCACCGCACCCAACAGGTCTGGCTTCCCTTCGACGTGACCATCACCGGTGACGACGTAACATCGCCGACGGTGACGGCAGACCACTCAGCCGGTGCTTCGTTCGGCGGTCCGGCCGTCACCCTGACGGGCGCCGCCTCCGACGACGTCGCAGTCGCCGCGGTCGTCGTGACCGTGAAGGATTCCGCAGGTGACTTCCTCCAGAGCGACGGCTCGTTCGCCGCCGCCCCGGCCGAGCTCCTCACCGCGCTCGGTTCGCCCGGGGCCGCGAGCACGACGTGGTCGATCGTGCTGACGCTGGCCAACGGCCCCTACGATCTCGCTGTCGCGGCGCGCGACACGGCCGGCAACGAAAGGCTCCTGACGAGCGCCGATTTTACGGTGGCTGCGGGATCCGACGCCACGATGCCGGCGGCGCCGACGCTGGATCATGCCGCCTTCGCCGACTTCACCGGTCCCAACGTGACGCTCACCGGCTCCGCCACCGACAACGTCGGCGTCACCTCGGTTCGGATCAAGATCAAGAACCGCAGCACCGGGCTGTGGCTGCAAGCCGACGGCTCCTTCGCCGCCGCCCAGACCTGGCACGCCACCACCATCACCAACGCCGGTGCCCCCAGCGTCACCTGGTCGATCGCCGTCGTCTTGCCCAACGGCAGCTTCAACCCGGTATCCGAGGCATTCGACGCCGCCGGCAACAGCCGCACCCAGACCCTCTGGAGCCCCTTCGACGTCGGCGGCGCCACCTCGGACGTCACGATGCCGGCGGCGCCGACGCTGGATCATGCCGCCTTCGCCGACTTCACCGGTCCCAACGTGACGCTCACCGGCTCCGCCACCGACAACGTCGGCGTCACCTCGG
>JBFISZ010000088.1:0-11030 GCA_041608315.1 Acidimicrobiia bacterium
ACATGAGCTTCCTGCTGGGCAGGCTCGAGGGAGAGGAAGCCCGACAGGACGCCCGGCGACTCCTGAGGCGGAGTCGCGACGTATACCTCGACCAGCTGGCAGGGCTCGACATTCCCGGCGTCACGGACAAGAGAATCAGCGGCCTGCTGTTCAGCCTCCGCACGCTCTACGTCAGCATGATCTACCTTGGGGACCGGAAGGCGTCTGACGATTACATCGGCCTGATGATCGACGATCCGCGGTGGAACCGGATCAATCGGGGGTTCCACCTCGAGTATTACGGCGACATCCCGATCATGCCCCCGGATGCCCTGCGCCCTGGCAAGGCGAGCCCCTTCCCTCGGACGTACCGACGCCTGACGGCGAAGATCACGTCGCCGCACCGCCAGGCCAGCTTTGACCTCGACGTCTTCACTCTCTACTCCCTCGCCCAGTCCTGCCACCTCGACGGCATTCTCGAGGAGCCGATCCGCAAGAAGCTAGTGAGGTTGGCTCCCAAGTTGGCCAAGGAGGTGAGGTCGGACCGCCTCAAGCTCTATCTGGGGGTGATGCGGCGCCACCTCGGATACGAGTCGCTCGGCACCGGCTGCGTCGCCGAAGAGCTCTTCAGAGTCAAACAAGTGCTCCGGACGGGTTGGGTGAAACGCAAAGTGGACCGCCCCGAATCCGTCGCCGACCACATGTACGGCGCGTTTCTTCTCGCCTTCTGCTATCTGCCGTTGCAAGACGAAGACGAGGGCTACGACCGTGACCGCATCCTCAAGCTGCTCCTGGTTCACGACCTGGCCGAATCGGAAACCGGTGACATCGTCAGAAAGTCCCGGGCGCAACAACGTGCCGAGTCGCGCTGGTTCGCCGAGGCGACCACCCTCTCCACCTATGCCGAGCTCGCCGGCGTTGGCGAGCTGGGCGATCTGTGGAGAGAGTATGAAGGCTCCAACATCAACGCCCGGATCGCCAAGGACTTCGACCGGCTCGACCAGCTGACACAGCTTTACATCTATCGCAGTCAGATTCGGGACTTCGCGACTTGGAGAGCAGAGCTGCTCGGGAGCATCGAGACCGAGCAGGGCAAACGGGTTCTCGAGGCGTTGACGGCACACTTCGATACCTGAGCAAACCGCGGTCCTGCTGCTTCAGGATGAGCGCTCGGCCGTCCGCTCGATCACATTGCGGAGGAACCGGCGATTGTGGCTTCGTCCGCGGTTGGCAACTTCCACGTGCCGACCATGGCGACTCGGCGGCGTGGTCACCGAAAGCTGTGAACAAGTGCCGAACCGGGCATGACGACATCGGCATTGAACGTTCGGCTGGGGCTTCCTCGAGCAGTGTCGACATGTCGTAGTCGCTGGACCCAGGCGCAACAGCTTGAACAGGGCTGCAACATCGGCCCGACAGTGCGACTTGGGAATTTCGGGTAAATTCACCCTTCGTCCCAAGGAGTGCCCTCATGGATACGACACAACAGGCTATTCCTCCGTTTCAGATATTCCCGGCGATCGGGCTCGCCCGGGTTGGCAACAGCCGCCATTACAGCTACCTCGCAAGCGAGGCGCCGCTGATCGACTATGTGCCGGAAGGCGGCTACCGCCCGGTCGCCGAGCTGGCCGAGGGGTCGTGGTTGTCGCCTCAGAGTGTTCTGCCCCCGGGCAATCCGCAGCCCGGGCTCCCGGGAGGAGGAGTGACGCCGCCGGGGCCGATTCCGATCGAGTTGCGCCCGCTGAAGCGCATGGGCTGCCGGTTCCGCATCTACGAGTTCGATGCGAGCGGCCAGCCGGTACGAGAGGTCACAAGTGCGAACGCGCAGATCGAGTGGACCATTCAGCTCGTCAACAAGAAAGCTGCAGGCGACGCGGACTGGGGGCTTGGTCTGGTGCCAGGGCCGCTGAACGTGGGGCCCACCGCCGCTCAGCTGACGATCGACAGCGGGGCGCAGACGATCTCCGGGACTTCGCAGGGACCGCTCGAGCTCGGTGGCAATCTGATGTCCGGCACCCCGGATGAGCGTTACGTCAAGCTCGGCGACATACAGACCGATGCCCGGGGCCGCCTCATCGTGCTTGGCGGGCATGGGGATGCGGGCACCTGGGACGCACTTTTCGCGCCGACCGCGATGCGCAACCGGAACTGGTACGACGACATTTCGGACGGGATCGTCGAGGCGCGGGTGACCATTGGGCAGCAGTCCTACGAAGCGCTTTCGGCGCGCATCGTCGTCGGTCCGCCGGACTATGCGCATCCCTGCCTGGCGCCGGTGACGCTGTTTGATCTGGCCTTTGACCGCAGCGGAGGCTGGGGCGCCACCGTGCCGCAGACATCTTTCCGCGACCACATCCATCCGATCCTGCACCGCACCGCGTTCCTGGAATTCACCCTGTTCTCAGTGCGGGGCATGACCCAAGGGCGCACGCCCAAGCACGGCCACGGCTATATCGCGAATCACGACATGCACCCGGACGGGGCTTTCTTCGACAGCCGCGTGTTTCCGGGGCTGCACACGCTGGACACGAGCGATCCGGCGTTCGCAGAGGGCGAACGACGGCGCGGGCTCTATTTCGATATGTTGAAGGACCCCAGCGGTGCTCTGCCGCCGCTCGGGCAGGGCCAGATCCACAGCATGCCCGCCATCGAGGGCCTGACCTATACCCCGGTGCAGTATCAGTATTTCAGCGATCTCGCGGCCGGCACATTCGCATCCGACTGGCCACCCGGGCGCGACCCGGCCGATCTTGCCCAGCCGGGCTTCCGAGACATTCCGCTGGCGGGTCGCCCGGCGGCGCTGAACCGGGCATCCATGGATTTCGCCGTCGGTGGGCCGTTCTATCCAGGCGTCGAGGTCGGCGCAGTGCTCGACGACCCGGCGAGCTACTTCCGCGTCGGCCTGCCCAATGCCGAATCCGACTTCCGCATTTCCGACGCCATAGAGCCTGGCGATCTGACGGGTACCCTGGCTGTGCCGTGGCAGGTGGGTATGAACCAGCATAACTATCAGCACCCCACCGAGGCGTCGGCGGACAATCTCTGGCCCAGCGCCCGTCCGGTACGGGTCGCCGCCAAGCGCAGCGGTGTGTCGGACGACATGAGCTGGACGCGGCCCCTGACCCAGACCGGCAATCCGGACGTCTTCGAGAACCAGAAGATGACCTTGAACCGGGACATGATCGCCAACTGGTCCAAACTGGGTTTGCTCGCGCCCATGAAGCTGTACATCGAGACCTCGCGCAGCTTGCAGGAAGATCCGAGCTTCCCGATCTGAGCGTGGCCGATGCTCACTCACGACGGCTTGGCGTTCCAGATACTCTGAGCCCGAGCGACCAACTGGCGCGGATCCGGGCCGCCGTCGCGGATTCTCGCGAAATTCGCGTATGCTGGGTTGGCATCGCCGTAGATGCCGACAATTCGGTGCGATTGGTGCCGTGCGCGCTCACAATTGAGGTTCAGCTATGGAGGGTGTCTTTCTCTGTTACCGGCGTGGCGACGCCGCAGACGTCGTTGGCCGGATCGGTGATCGACTCAACCAGAAGTTCGGCGACGACTTCGTCTTTCGCGACGTCGACGACATCATGCCCGCCGCCAACTTCCGGGTGGCGATCGCCGACGCCTTGAGCGACGTGCAATGCGTGCTCGTGGCGATCGGCCCGGACTGGCTGGACGCCCAGACGAGCGACGGGGTCCGCCGTCTCGAACAGCCGGACGACCCGGTGCGGACCGAGATCGAAACCGCCATGAGCCGGGGGATTCCGATCATCCCGCTGCTGGTGCGCGGCGCCGGGATGCCGCCGAAATCGGCCCTACCCGGATCGATCGCCACGCTTCCCGACCTGAACGGGCTCCCGATCCGGCCCGACCCCGATTTCGATCGTGACGTTGAGCGGCTCATTGGCGCGATCGACCAGGTGAGGGGCGAATCGGCCATTCGGCGCCCTCCTTCCCGCGACCGGGCAAAGCCCGCGGACCGACGGACCCGCTTGCTGCAGGGGGCCGGGGCCGCCGCCGTGCTGGCACTGATCGCGATTTTGGCAACGCTGGCGCTGCGGTCGCCGGTCGTTCCGAACCTGGTAGGCCTCAACGAGCTGCAGGCAGCCGACATCCTGACCGCCGCCGGGATTGACATCACAGTCCGCACCGAGGCGGCGGACGCCGACCAAGGTCTCGTCATCAGCCAAGAACCCGAGTCGGGGAACCGTGCCGGAAGTGTCGTCCTGGTCATATCGGAGGGTCGCCGCAGTCTCGTGCCGGATCTGCGGGGGCGGGTCGGTCGGGAGGCGGCAACCGAGCTGACCGGCCAGGGTTTCTCGGTCGACATCAGCGAAAGGGCGGACAGCCAACCTGCCGGGGTCGTGGTGGACCAGTTCCCCGAGCCGGGTGTCGAGTCCGTGGCGATCTTGCTGTTCGTGTCGTCGGGCCCGCCTGCGGAGTTGCCGCAAATCCCGGCGTTGGTCGGCCTCAGCGAGGCCGAGGCACGGAACGCGGTCCCCGCCGGCGTCAGCCTCACCGTCGAGCTCATCGAGGACGCGGCCGCCGCGGGGACGGTGCTCACCCAGAGCCCGCCGGCCGGCGCCAGGGCGGAGGCGGTTTCCCTGAGCGTCTCGGCCGGGCCCGGCCTTCCCGTGCTCCCAACGCTCGTGGGCTTGGCGGAGACCGATGCAGCCAACAACCTGGCCGAACTCGGCGTCGCCGTCTCCGGGGTGGTGCGGCAGCCTTCGGCCCAGCCGGAAGGCACGGTGCTGGAGCAGGATCCTGGGAAGGGGACGCGGGCGGCCGAGGTTGCGCTGGTGGTGTCGGCGGGACCGGGGGCGGCCCAGTTCGCCGCGACCTGGGAGAACGTCGACGAGAGCGGGGGACTGGCGCGGCTGGTCGTACGGGCGACGGGTGACACCACCGCCACCGTCCAGGGATTCGGCGCGTGCACGCCGACTGCATGTGACTGGGGCGAGACGTCCGGCACCATCGCCGCCGGGTCGCTGTCGGCACGGTACGACTTCGGCTTGAAGACGACGTCGATCACGGCCGAGCTGGCGGGTGACTTCCTGGTGGTCACGACCTTCGACGACTACGCCGAAGGCGACACCCGCTCCGATCGGGAGTCGCAGTACGTCTTGACCGTCGACCGCAGGTCGGCGTTGACCTCGATTGCCATCGCGGAAGCACTCACGCTGCGGCCCGACCTCGCCGGGCTCTTCGCGGTGCAGCCGACGCTGACACCGCTGGTGTTGCAGGAAGACCTCACGAACCTGCAGCTGCGGCCCTGATCGTCGAGTCCTGCCGACGGCTGTAACCCGCCCGGTTCGGCTCATCGGAGAGCCGTCAGACGAGGGCCGCGGCGTCCCCGGCGTCGGCGACGACTTCGATCACGAACTCGCCACTAGTCGCCGCCCGGGCAGTTTCGACCAGTCCGGCTCCGTCACCCACCACCACAAACCTCAGGTCGTGCCCGGCAGAGGTTTCCACGATGTGCACGAGAGAGGGGATGTCGGCCGGCAAGAGCAGCCGGGTCGGCCCCAGGCTCAGCAAAGCGCCGGCTTGTTCGGGCAAGGAGGCGACCAGCACGGTCAGCCGGCGTGCCCCGTCGCCGGCGTAGGCGTGGAGGTCGGTCATCTCGACACGCGATGCCTCGCCGAAGCGGAGGGCCGTCCGGTAGGCGCCGGCGACGTCGGCGGTGTGAATGTGGGCTCTCACATCCGCGGCCTGCGAGGCGAGTGCGACGCTCGACCCCAGTGCCTGCCATGCTTCGGCCAGGCCGGTTGGGTCGGCGACGTTTTCCAGGTTGACGATCAACTCATAGCGGTCATCGGGTAGCGCCACGGCCAAGCTGCCGGGCGCGGCGATGTGCGCCTCCGGCACTTCGGTTCCCCGCACAACGGCATCGAGCACGTCGAGAAGGAGGGCGTAACCTACGGCGCCGCCGTCGACGACGCCGGCCTCGGCGAGTACCGGGAGCATCGTCGGCGTTTCGGACACGGCGGCCCAGGCCTCGTCCCGCGCCGCGGAGGTCACCCCGGCGAGGTTGGAGCCGCGCCCGGCCGACCACTGGGCGGCTTCGGCTACCCGCCGGGCACAGGTGATGATCGTTCCCTCGACAGGGTCGGCCAGCGCCCGGCGGGCGGCTTCGTTGGCGGCCTGCAAGGCATCCGCGACCTCGCCCGCGCCCGCCGTCGCCGATTGCTCGAGGCGACGTGCCATACCGGTGATCGCCTGGGACATGATCAAGCCGGAAGCGCCCCGTCCGGCGAAAACGGCGGCCGCGGCCACTTCGGCGGCCGCATCGGCCAGAGCGGCGGCCGGGTCCAATCCCTGTGTCACCGACACCATCGTGTGGAGCAGATTGGAGCCCGTGTCGCGATCGGCGATCGGGAAGACGTTGATCGAGTTGATATCGTCGCGGCGCGCCTCGAGAACATCTCGATAGCGGGCCATGGTTGCATAGAGCATCGGTCCGGTCAGGCCGCCCGGTGGCGCAATTGGGGAAGAGGGAGGAGACATGGTTGGGGGTGCAGGGTAACTCCGGAGCTGCTCAGTCGGTGCGAGGGCTGGGACGCATCACCAGCGCGTATGCCAGGTAAGACCGTCTTCCCAGATCCCAGATCCAGGGCGTGACGAAGCTCTCGACGTCAAGCGGAACCGCCGGCTCGCCCCGGCAGACCTGTTCGATCGCAACGGGGTTGGTGCCGGTGATGAAGTTGCGATCGGCGATGTGGCGCTTCATCAGGTCCAAGCCGGCGGCGCCCGGCTCCAGGATGTCGGGCGCCGTGTCGGCCGATACGAAGTCCGTCACGAAGACGACGCGACCCTCCGGTCTCGCCAACTCTCCAAGGATCGCCAGGTGGCGGTTCCTGACGGCGGTCACGGCCCCGTTGATCGCCGGGTCGTCCGTCCCGAGCGCGGTAACCACTGAATCGATGATCTGGGTGACAACGCACAATGAAGCGACCACGTCGAACGGTGCGCCGCCGACATGCGGGCTCGCCCCCGTCGCGATCGCCGCGAGCTCGACCGGGTCGACCGGCCGCGCCAGCGCCTCGAGCACGCCGGCCACATCGACGGCACCGTGGATCACGATGTTTGATCGCGCCGCGCGATTTCCCCCCAGCTGGCGCGCCACGGCTCTGCGCATGGCCGACTCGTCCAGGTCGACCAGGTGAATCTCGCCGAATCTCTCGCGGAGCCTCACCAGGTCGACGTCGTTGCAGTTGCCCGCTCCGACGAGGCACAGGGACATCCCTACCGGATCCCCGGCTGCCTCGAGCAGAAGCCGCGTGACGGTCTCGCGGTGCGAGGAGTAGGCCTGCCACTCCATCGCCGTTGAGAGATTGTGCTCGATCACGCGCGCGGTCGGCGGTTTCACTTCCTCACACCTCGGGGCTCGGCGCAGTGACGGTGTTCGGCCCTTGACCAGGCGGGTTGCCTCACCCCATACTGGCAGCAGTGCGGCTTGCTCCGGGTTGGTGCGCCTGCCGGCCGTAGGTGCCCCTGCGAGTTTGGGAGACCGCGCGGGAAGGGGTGCATCATCATGGAGCCTACGTCAGGCGGTGGTGTTGATCAGCGTTTCCAGCCAACGATCACGTTCGTGGCCGACACGCCGCTACGCGCCAAACGCGTAGACATCAACACTGCGGCAACCAGGGACCTCGTGCTCTTACCGGGCATCGGGCCGGCGACGGCGAAGCGAATACTCGCCGCCCGCCGCAGGCGGCCGTTCATCGATCCGGGGGATCTCATTGCGCGGGGACTGCTGCCCACGACGGTATTGGAGAACCTGCGGCGCGCCGCCCGAACCGAGACCAGCGAAGAACCCGTCCTCCGGTCGATCGAAACCGCACCGGACCGGGTTTTGTATCACAAGCCGTTCGCGCTGGAGATGCACTTCGACGACTCTCGCTCCGGCGTCCGTTTGGCGCGGCTCCAGGTGGAGTCGATGAGCCATTCTCTCGATCTCGTGCGCGAGGTCGACGCCACCGAGCGAGAGAAAGGGGTCAAGGCATTCGAGCTGCCGGCCATGGAAGCCGGCGCGATGAACATCGAGGCGTCGATCTACGACAACGCCGGCAACAAGGACTACGTGTCGACAACCGGCATGGTCTATCACAATCCGGCGTTCGCCATCTTCTGGCCCTCGGAGCGATCCGCCCGGTTGTCAAACGGGGCCGCGCTGCTTCGGAGCGGCTCGTTCGAGTGCAACAGCAACTTCCTCCTGCTGAACGGGACCGGCACGGCGACCAGTCTGAATCGCAACATGACGTGGACGGTGCGGAACCAGTCGGGGGCCCAGATCCACGCCGGGACCTGGGATTGGGGAGGGCCGCTCACGCTGAGCCCATGGCAGGTGCGAACCGGGTTCTGGTTCAACTTCACCTTCCCTCCCGGCTCGGCAGGGTTCAACGAGCTCCAGGCCAAACGGCAGATCACCATCGAGTGGCGGTTCATCGAGGCCGGCACCGGTGCCGCCGTGACCGACTCGCTCACCTGGCGCGGGATCTTCGGGCCGGATGTCAACATCATCCGGGTCGGCAACGAGAACTTCTCGGCCGCCGAGCGGACCGGCGTGTTCAACGCCCTGAGGACTCAGGCGGCGAGCATTTTCAACTCGCAGGACATGGACATCGGGACGATCCGGACGTACATCATCTCGGTGGCCCAGGCCGGCGGCTACGTGACCATCAACAGCAACGGAGAGGCGGAAGACCTCACCGAGGACTGGACGGTGCAAAACGACGCCATCGACATGTTCATCGTCCGTTTGTACACAGGATCGGTGGCCGGTCTCTCGCCGCGCCCGGGGCCGTGCGACAAGGACGCCAAGGGCATGAACGGGGTCGTCGTCGAGTCCTTCGCAGATTCGGGCACCAATGGCGTGGCGACGACCGGGATGTTCATGGCCCACGAGCTGGGCCACTACCTGGGCTTGCCGCACACGAACTCGACCAACAACTTGATGAACCCGGCGATAGGAACGGCCAACACCGTTCTCACGAACGCGCAGGGCAACACGATGAAGAACTTCCCGTGCTTCGTCAGGTTCATGGGATAGGGGGTAGCGATGACGGAACGAACAGAAAAAGTGATCAAGAATCGGAACTACCGCTACCCG
Source organism: Acidimicrobiia bacterium (assembly GCA_041608315.1). Lineage (GTDB taxonomy): Bacteria > Actinomycetota > Acidimicrobiia > Spongiisociales > UBA5794 > JAHEJX01. The sequence goes on from JBFISZ010000088.1 coordinate 9,089, forward strand.
GTGTCGGTCGTCGTGGAGCGGCCCGACCTGTTGGAGCTGGGCGAGGCCGGGGCACGGCTCAGCGTGGAGCTGATGCTGTCGGCCCCCGAAGGTGTCCCGTCCCGGAAGCTGCGTCGACTCCGCGGAGCCGAGCGCAGCGCCCTGCGCAAGATCGCCGCCGAAGAGGACCCGGCGCGCGGGATCTTGCTGCAGAAGGCGGCGCTGGGGGCCCTCGGCCAGGTGAAGGACCACGCCGCCTCGCTCGTGATCGCGCGGCTAGCCCAGAATCCCGAGGTCGATACGCGGGTCAGGGCGGAGGCTATCGCCTCTCTCGCCGAGATGGGCGGAGAGGGAACCCGGGAGTTCATGCTCGATGTGATCGAGTCGGGACAGCCGGAGGACCGGGCCCAGGCGGCATTGGCGCTCGCCAGGCTCGGGACGGTGGCCGATGTCGGCCTGCTGGAAGCGATGGCGGAGGCAGAGGACACCTTCGTCGGCACGATCGCCGGCGGGGCTGCGACGACGTTGCGCGAGAAGCTGCACTTGGAGGGATCATGACGAGTCGGTACGAATCGGCAGACTCAAGGAAGGCGACACCGCGTAAGCTCGCCAGAATGGCGAGGAACGCCGAGAAGGTTCCCCAGGGGGTCAGGCTCGACGCCACGCGAGGTTCCATCGTCACGGTGGGCGAGCGCCAGTGGACCTTTCTCCTGTCGCGAGAGGCGGCGAAGGAGTGGCGCACACTAGGGAGTCGCGAGATCGTGGTCGGTGCCCTCATCTATGAGCACAGCGGAACCGCCGCTCCGTTCGTCCACCGTGAGATGGTGCTCACCCCGCGTGGTCGTGGTCTCGAGATGCAGGTGCGCGACCCCGACAAGGGTACGCTGTGGGCGGGACCGGCGTTCGTCAATCGGGGTGGCGACCTCGAGTTCTCGATTCCGATCACGCGGTCGACATCGTCCGCCAAAGGCCTCATGAAAGGTCGTGTGAAGCGCGATGGTCGGGTGTTCTTCACGGATTCGAAGCTGCCGCGACCGGTCAACAAGAGTCAACCGGTGGAGATCGATCAGGGTTAGCGCGACGGCGATATGTCTGACGGCCCTCTGGATCGGGGGATGTGGCGTGGAAGCTGAGCCGCGCGCTCTGGAGCTGGAACTAGAGGGCCGGACGGTGACCGGCGTGCGGGGGTCGACGGTCTGGGACGGCCGAGCCGTCGACCGGATTCCGGAGCTTCCCGACATCGTCGTCCCGGTTGCGGCGGGCGCGTCGGTCACGTTTTCCGGCGACCTTCCGCAAGACGTCTTCGTTACGGCCTACGCCGAATCTGCCGTCCTCGATGGAACGCTAGCGGCGACGACGGGTGGTCCCCTCGACTCCTCCGGCGGGCAGTGGCTCGTGGATCTGCCGCCGGGCCGGTACCTGGTCGCCGTCTCTCGCACGTGGGACGACGACCACAGCGTGGTCGATTACTTCGCGGTGGACGTCACGTGACGGTGGCGGTCGTCGTCGACAGCTCCAGCGGGATCTCACCAGCACTCGCCGCCGCGTGGGGAGTGCACGTGGTCCCTCTCTACATCGAGTGGGACGGCGTGACCTACCGGGATCAGGTCGACCTCATGCCGGGGGATTTCTATCAGCGGCTCCCGGCCGCCGACCGGCAGCCGACCACTTCGGCGCCGACTCCGGCGGACTTTCTCGGCGTGTCCCGTCGCCTTCTCGATGGTGAGTACGACGAGGTACTCATCCTGACCGTCAGTTCCAGCCTGAGCATCTCCTATGAGAGCGCCGGCCTGGTGGCCCGCGAATTGGGCGGAGAGCGAGTCACGGTTATCGATACCCGCACCGGAGCCGGGGCGCACGCGCTGCTGGCGGCCGAGGCGGCCGAGCTGGCTGCATCCGGGCAGCCGGCGGCCGAGATCGCGGCGACTGTGGACCGACTCCGCGAGCGCGCCGAAGTCTTCAT
>JBFISZ010000089.1:0-10971 GCA_041608315.1 Acidimicrobiia bacterium
ACGAAGAAGAGGATTGCGGTGAGGGTGAGCCGGGCGCTCCAGGTCCAGTAGACGCCCCACGTCGGCTTGGCCCAAATCATCCCGATCACCAGCGTCATCCCGGTGAACACCGCTCCGGCCTCGGCGGACGCCAGGGCGAGGTGATCCCACCTCATCTGTTTCCTAGCCAGATACAGCGCGCTGGCAATCAGCGTCACGGTGAAGGAGATGTAGGCGACCATGATGCTCGGAACGTGGACGAAAAACAGGCGCGCCGACTGGCCGAGGGTGACCTCGCGAGGTGAGGCAAAGGCGAAGAACAGAGCCAGAACGACCACAACTCCCGTCAGCCGCGGCAGCCACCTGTTTACGGTCTCGGTCATTGTGTCTCCTGTAGCGCTCTGGCCGTGACTACCCCGACGATCATGAGGACGATCACTACGGTGATCATCAGCAGTATCCACTGAATAATAGTGTTTCCCATGCGTAACCCATCCAATGCCTGGGTCGCACCAAGCAGGAGCGGCACTGCCAACGGGGCGACCAGCAGTGGCACCAGCGCGGACCCCGTGGCGAGGCTGCCGGCGATCGACGCCGCCAGGCTTCCAATGAGGGCGAGACCCGATCCGGCTATCACCAGGATCATCGGCAGCCAAAGCCAGCCCGTCAGCGCGACGTCATAGAGCGTGACGGTGGCGGCACCGACAACGAGTTCGAAGATCATCAGGAGAACAAAGCTCGCCAACGTGCGCCCGGCGAACCCGGCCGCCGGATCGAGGCCGATGAGCCGGTTGAGGTCGCGCTGCTGCTGCGAATCGGCGGCGGTGGAACGCACCGTCACCAGGACGCCGAAGAGCAGGACAACCACCCAGTACAGCCCGGGCCCGAGCTCGCGCAGCCGGGGAGCATCGGCGCTGACGGCCATCGGGATCAGGAGCATGGCCACCACGCCGAACGGGATGGTCACCCACAGCACCTCGCCGCGGCGCCGCTCCCGGGCCAGGTCTCGCTTGGCCGCCACCATGGTCTGCTCGAACAGGGTGGGGGAACTCATGACAAGCTCCCTCCGGTCAGCTGAACGTAGCGGTCGGTCAGCTTGTCGACCTGATGCCGGTCGTGCGAAGCCACCAAAGCGCATCCGCCGCGCTCAGTGACCAAAGCCACGAGGTGAGCGACCAGCTCGACGGCCGATTCATCCAGCGCCGAATGGGGCTCATCGAGCAGCAGCACCTCGGGCAGGCGCATCAGTTCCCGGGCGATTTCACACCGCCGCTGCATGCCGTGCGAGGCCGCCTCGACAGGCCGGCCGGCAGCCCCGGCAAGCCCGACCGTCGCCAGCACCTTCTCGACCTCCTCGCTGTCGAAGCCGCCAACGCTGGCGACGTACTGGAGGTTGGCGCGAATCGAAAGCTCCGGGTAGAGGGCCGGCGTATGGCCGATCAGACCGATACGCCGCCGCACCTCGAAGCGTTCCAGGGAGCCGAGGTTCGCTCCAAGCACCTCGACGGTGCCTGCCGAGGGCGGCAGCAGCGTGGCAACGATCCGCAGCACCGTGGTCTTGCCGGCGCCGTTGGCCCCGTACAGCGCCACGGCTTCCCCCGCGTCCACCGTGAGATCGACGTCACGCAGAATGGTCGCCGAGCCGGCGCGCGCTGCAACGCCGGAGAGCTGAATCAAAGGGGAGGCCGGTGCCATCGGGCCGGAGTGTATTGCCGGCTGAGGCGATCCCCCAAAACGCTCGGGAGCGTGCCGAGCCATCCGATAACGCCGCCTAGGGAACACCCGTCAAATCCTCGCACCCCACCGCCGTGTCCGTCCCGGGGCCACCTTCGCACGAGTCGGTGCCACTTCCACCCGACAGGATGTCGTTGCCGAGACCACCGTCAACGGAGTCGCCTCCCGAACCGCCCACGAGGCGGTCGGCGCCGCTCCACCCGTTGAGCAGATCCGAACCGCCCTCGCCGAAGACGGTGTCATTGTCGGGACCGCCCCCGAGGACGTCGCGGCCGGCACCGCCGTAGATGACGTCCTTGTGGGCGTTACCCGATATCGTGTCGCGGCCGCCACTCCCCCGGAGGGTGTCTGTGCCGTTGGCGCCGTCGATAGTGTCATTCCCCCAGCTGCCATCGATCCGATCGCCGCGCTTGCCGCCGTTGCCGTAGTCGTCGCCGGGCCCGAGGCAAATGCGGTCCGCCCCGCCCTTTCCGTATACGACGTCATCGCCGCTGTAGGCCACGATCACATCGGCTCCGGCGGTCCCGATCAGCACGTCATCAACCGACGTCCCGACGATTGTCGCGGCCCGGCCGAAGCACATGTGACGCTGGTCGGTCAGCACCGCCTCCCAGATCGGGCTGAGGAGCCCCTCGCGGATCGCGACGAATCGGTCCGACGTCGGCCCGATCGCCAGCCCCTCACCCTTCATACCGGAGGGAGCCAGGCAGGGAGCATCCGGATTGTTGGCGAATGTGGTCACGACGCTGGCACCCGGTCGCTTCACCCAGTAGAAGGTCTCTTCGGTGTTCTTCAGCGCGATGATGGTGCCGTCGGCCGAGATGTCCGCGGCCAGGATCCCGAACGTGTCTGCGATGAGCTTGCCGCGGACGTGGCCGACAATCGCGGCCCGACGGACCGTCGCCGGGTTGGCCGGGAACAGTTTGCCGGCCCGAACCCGATGGACGAACGAGTACTCCCGGGGAAGCGACGGGTCGTCTATGACCCGGCCGTTCCCGTCGAGGGCATGCAGTGCCTTCTCGAACAGGAACAGATCTCCGGTTCCCGGATCGACGAACATTGCCTCGACGTTGCGGGCCTTGGTCTGCCTCGGGTTGGCGAAGCTCTCGTATTGGAACCGGGTGGCGTCGAGATCCCGCTCGGCGACATTGATGGTGATGGGGTTTTGCGGATTCGGAGTGAATACCGGCTCGGCGAATCGGTAGACGCTGCCGTACGGCCGCGTCAGGTCGTTGTCGCCCGTGTCGGACAAATACAGGTAATCGGGGTCGTTGCCGGGGCCGGGCCCGAAAGAGATGTCCTCGAGCTCGCCGAAGGTCGCGCCCGGAACGATGTCGAGCTGCGATGACATGGTGAACTGGACTGTGGCCAGCAGATCGCCGTTCATGTTCACGGCGTAGATTCGGTTGTTCTGGTTGTTGCCGGCGGCGGCATCATGATCGTTGTGAGTCCACATCACCCCCGGCATCTGCCGCGAGAGCACGAGCCCGGAAGCTTCGTCGATCGCATCGACAGCCATCCGGTCCCCAAAGGACAGGTCGATCGCGAAGCAGCCGGCAGCGGCCGCCCCCGACGGCGCGGGCGCGCCGACGGCTGCCAGGGCACCCGCAGCGACGAATGCTCCAACAATGACGCGCCAGCGCGGCGAACCGAACATCTTTGAACCCCTACCCAATGTGGTGTGGACGTCACCGATAGTACCAGGATGCGATTCCTTCAAGTAGGTAGGTTGGCGGCGCTTCGCCATGACTAGTCACCGGGAATATCACCAGTGGCACCCGCGTTCGCAGTGCCGAGCTATTCGAACCGCCGAGCGATTGAAGGAATGACCAGGTGGCAACCGTTGCATTGACCAAAGACACATTCGAAGACACCATCCTCGAGAACAGCACTGTGATAGTCGACTTCTGGGCCGACTGGTGCGGACCGTGCAAGATGTTCGCCCCGACGTTCGAGAGCGTGTCGAGCGAACGGCCCGACATAGTCTTTGCCAAGGTGGACACCGAGGATCAGCGCGAGCTGGCCGCCCATTTCAACATCCGCTCCATCCCTACGCTGATGATCTTCCGCGACCAGATCGGCATCTACTCGCAGCCCGGTGCGTTGCCCGAGCCGGCGTTCCGTGACCTGATCGATCAGGCGATGGCGCTCGACATGGACGCGGTACGCAAGGAAATCGCCAGCGAACCCGACCACCCTGCAGGCGACGAGCACACCCCCGACCACTAGCACGCCCGGTGGCCGCATCCCCGCGTCGTTGATACCGCAGCCGATGAGCCGACTCGACGAGGAGCCCATCGACGTGGCCGAGTTCCCGTCGTGGGACCTGGCGGAGGCGGCATGGGCGGCTCTCGTCGCCGGCGGGGTGCCCGCCGCGGTGTTGCACGACCGGCCGCCGTGGGGACCGCCCAGGTATCGAATCCAGTGCGCCCGCAAGCACGCGGCCGCGGCCCTGCGGCTGCTCGATGTCGAGGCGCCCCCCGTCGCCTAGCCCGCTTGGACCGATTCCGCCGGAAGGGTCAACGTGAAGGCGCTCGTGCCGTTCACGTAGCTGTACGACAACGACCCGTTCATGATCTCCGCGAGCTGTTTGGAGATCGCCAGGCCGAGGCCCAGCGCACCGCGCGTGCCGTCCGTTCCCGTCTGCTCGTGGGGGCTGAAGATTCGCTCCCAATCCGAGGGCGGGATCCCGGGACCGTCATCTCGGACCTGCACGGTCGGCTGTGGATCGGCCTCGAGGACTATCTCGACCTTGCCGCCGCCGTAGCGGGCCGCGTTCGAGACCAGGTTGCGGATTATCTGACCGGCGCGTTTCGGATCGGCGTAGCAGCTCACGCTCGACTCCGGCAACGGCGGTCGCATGGTCAAGTCCCCGGCGGCCATACAGTCGTCCACCGCCTGCTCGACGACGGAGCCAAGGTCGAACACGCCGGCCGCCGACGGAACTCCCTCGCCCACTTCGATCTGCGCAGCCAGCAGCAGGTCCTCGACCAGGGTGGCCAGGTCATTGGCGCCGAGAGCGATCAAGCCCATCAACTCGCGTGCCTCGTCGGGATCAAACTGATCCCACAGGTCGTAGAGCTCCTGCGACAGGCCGAGCACGGTGGCCAACGGCGTGCGCAGCTCGTGCGAGATGCTGGCAACGAATCGGTCTTTGCCCGCAATGAGCTTCTCGAGTGTCCTTTGATATGCCCGCACCTGCGTCACGTCCTGCAGGGCGACGACCACTCGCGACAGGTCGAGCTCTCCGTCGGTCGACTGGACGGACATCGTCAGCAGGCACTCGAAGGGATTGTCATGCAGATCGAGCCCGACGAACTCCGCCCGATGAGAGGTGCCCCCGTTCCACAATGTCATGAACTCGTTCCGGAAGGATTCGAGCACCTCATCGGTCAACTGATCGCGCGAGAAGCTGTCCAAGTCATCGGGGCGCTCCGCTCCCATGAGCTCCATCATCGCTCGGTTCACCCGAATCGTCTTGATGCTCATCACGGCGTCGATGAGCTCGCCGGGTTGATCGCGGACATAGGCGGCAAGGTCAACGACACCCCGACGACGCAAGCCATGGAACCATCTGCCTATAGCCGAGAAGTCCTCTTCACGCAGCGGGATCGGGGTCAGATCAAAGAGCGATTCGTAGAGCATCCGCTCTTTGCGTTGCACCTCGAGAGCGGCTTCGTACTCGCTGCGATCGTGAAGGGCCACTGCGAGAAGCGGCGAGCCGTCCACCTCGAATCGGTTGGCCGTGATTCTGGCCGGATACGATGTGCCGTTGGTCCGGCGACACAAGATGTCGGGCTCGCAGCACTCGGCGGCGCCGTCGAGAGCCGCCAGCAAGAGGCAGGTTGCAGGCTCACAGCTTTGGCTGCCGCAGAAGCTCCGGAAATCCTGCCCGGCGCCGTCGCCGGGGAGGCCGAGCGCCTGCCGGGCGGCCCGGTTGGCGGCGACGACTGCGAGATCGGCGTCGAGCACGAGCATGGCTTGCGCCATGTTGGTGAAGAACGCGCCGAAGAGCGCCTCCGAAGAGGACCGGTCCACGGCCTCTCGATCTCGGATGACCCGCATGGGATTCCCCGGGGTACTTGGCAGGCTCACGTAAGGGATCAATCGGCAGGTAAGACGTGGAAACTTAGGGAATGCTCACCCTGTTAGCCGCCGGAAGACCCCCGGGCTCAGCTGCGATCCGGCGATTCCGGTTCATCGCGGCGACGGCGCACCTAGGCTCGATGTCAACCCACCGACGTAGCACGCACGATGCACTCGAACCATTCACACCCAACCCAAGATTCCGGCCGGGACGGCGGCAACGATGAATGGCCGGGAGAGTTCACCTTCTGTCCCATCTGCGGGCACCGGCTGACGTCACGTGTTGTCGGGGGCAAGACGCGACCGGCCTGCGCCGCCTGCGACTTCGTCCACTTTCGCAATCCCGGCGTTGGCGCCGCGGTGGTGTTGCGAGATGACTTGGGCCGCATCTTGCTGGTCCGCCGCGGTCCCAACGCCACCCGCCCCGGGTTGTGGTCGATACCGGCGGGCTTCGTCGACTATGGCGAGGACGTGCGAGCCGGAGCCGCCCGCGAATTGCTCGAAGAGACGGGACTGATCGCCACCGTAGGGGAACCTGTGTGGGTGGCGACCAACACCCACGATCCCGCCAAAGTCACCGTCGGCATATGGTTCGCCGGCACCCGAGTAGGGGGGGTGCTCGCAGCCGGCGACGACGCCGTGGACGTGGGCTGGTTCAATCTCGACGAGTTGCCTCCACTAGCGTTCGACACCGACAAGGCCTACATCTCCAGTTTGGTCGAGTGAGGCGCCGTGGACGACCGAGCAATCGAGTACCACCACGTTCAGGACTCCCCGCAATGGGTGGTCGGCCTCGCTTCGCTGGCCGCCATCCTCGTCTTCTCGTTCACGATAACGCTCGTACAGTCCGAAAAGGGACCGCCCTGGGTGATGCTCGTCGTCGTCTTGGGGAGCGCGACCGTCTATGTGACCGTCCTCAGCGCGACACGACTCACCACTCGGGTGACTCCCACCACCGTCGAGCTCGTGTGGAGGTTGGGATGGCCCTCGAAGAAGATCGATCGGGCGTCGATCGTCGCCGCCACCGCGCAGCGCACCAGCCGGCTGGCCGGCTGGGGGATTCGCAAGATACCGGGCGGCTGGATGTGGAGGGTCTGGGGCCTCGAAACCGTGGAGCTCGAATTGGACACCGGCCGCGTGTTCCGCATCGGAACGGACGATCAAGCTCGATTGCTGGCCGCGCTCGGCCGGTAGCGCCCGGACGGCAGGCCTACCCGAGGCCCCAGGGGTCCTAGTGTCTTGTGATGCGATCTTTCCTGAACCGCCTCTTCGGCGTCGCACCCCGCGCCGGGTCGGCTCCTGTGCGCGATCGGGGGCGGCCGCCGTCGGGCAACGGAGCCTCGTCGTTGCATCTCATCTGGCAGGTTCCCGTGCCGGCCGCGACGGCGGTCCGAGCAACGCTCGAGGTGAGGGAGCCTCCCCAAACGGCGGACCTCTACTTCTTCGCCCTGCAGGCGACTTTCACCGAGGCGGGTACCGATTACGGAGGCGGGCACGTTGGCCTGCAATGGAATCGCCGCCACCCGGGATCCACCGCGGCCAACTGGGGCGGCTATCGATCGCAGCAGCTCGGCGGCTCCGTGCTTGCCGGGACCGACTCGATCCTGCCGTCGCGACCGAACGATCCCAACACTAGGGACTACCCGTGGGAGCCGCGTCGCAGCTATCGGCTGGCCATCGAGCCCGGCTCGCGCCCCGGCTGGTGGCGCGGCTCCGTCACCGACCTCGACAGAGGAGAGACCACGGTGATCCGAGAGCTCGACGGTGGTGGCACCCACCTGACGGCACCCCTGGTCTGGTCCGAGGTCTTCGCCCCGTGCGACGGACCGACGGTGAGAGTGCACTGGCGCGACCTGCAAGTGGCCGCCCAGCCGGAGCGCTGGGTGCCGGTGCGCGCGGTGAGGGTCAACTACCAGGCCTATGAGGCCGGGGGCTGCACCAACACCAACGCGGCGACCACCGGGTCGCAGTTTGTCCAGGTAACCAGCATGGAACGCTCGACCGCCAACGGCCAAATCCTGAGTCTGCCCTGATGGCGGGCCGGTCGCCGGGGTGTACTTCGGGACCTCCCACCGGCGGGTATTGGTTCAGGAGTGAACCGGGCGAGCCGATCGCGTTACCGCCCGCCCGGTACAACTCTGCCGCCCGGCGGTGTTGCCACCGCCAGCTCGGAGACAATCGACATGAACCGCACAGGAAGCCGGCTCGCCGGCCCGCCGCTCGATCGGTCAAGCCCCTTGGCCGCTAGCGCGCCCCCCGCGCCTCGCGAGCCGGCCCCGGCCGGCGGCTCCGACCCCGTCACCGCAGTGACCGCGGCGGCGCTGGCGGCCACCCTGGGGATGCTGGTGGCCGGGTTGGTCCTGGCCATGGCGGGGATTCATCACGCCTGGCTTCAAGGGCCTCTGGGCATCGCGATCGCGGCGGCGCTCTTTCGGCATCTCCCCCGCCGGTCCACAATCGAGTGGCCCCGCCTGGCCCAGGTGGCAGTGCTGCTGCTCGTAACGGTCGTGACCGTACTGAACCTGGCCACGCGGTCCGAACTGGTGCTCACCGGGCGTGACGGCGCTACGTATGCCAACACGGCCAGCTTCCTCGTCGATGAAGGTGGTCTGTTCCCAGCCGCGATCGAGGACCCGTTCCGCGGGGACGAGTTCGAGTTCGAAGCCCCCGGGTTCGTGCCCCGCGCGGACGGCACGTTTTGGCAGCAGTTCCTCCACGCCACACCCGCTCTATACGCGTTCTTCGGCGAGGTCTTCGGCAAGTCGGCGATATTCGCCGTCAACGCACTTCTCGCCGGAGTCGGCGTGCTGGCCATGCTCCTGCTGGCGTCGCGGTTCCTGTCGCCATGGTGGGCGGTGGCGGCGGCCGCCATCACGGCGGCCTCGCTGCCCTACGCCTACTACGCCCGGGGCACGTTCAGCGAGATGGCGGCCCTCGTGCTGTCGATCGGGGGGTTGTGGGTCGGCCATGTCGCGCTGACGTCGGCCCCGCGCTATGCCGTCCCGGCGGGTCTGCTGCTCGGTGGCGCGGCGCTGGTGCGCGTCGACGCCTGGATGATGGGGGTGGCCATCGGCCTGCTGCTCCTGTCGACGGTATGGATGCGGGAAGGCGCCGCCGCGGCCGTTGCCAAACGGTTCTTCCTCGGGTTTGCGGTGACGGGGTCGCTCGGGCTGCTCGATCTCGTGTTCTTCGCGGAACCGTATCTGGCGATAGTGGGGAAGGTCCTCCTGCCATTGATCCTGGCAGCAATCGGGTTGCGGGCCCTCGCCCCGGTGGCCGGCGGCGCGCCCCTGCAGCGCTTGGCTGAGGCGGCCCAGCGGCACGCCCGGCCAGTCGAGGTGACCGTCACGTTGATCGCGGTCGGGGTCATCGCCTTTCTCTGGTTCGGTCGCTCGCTGCTGCCGCATCAGACCGCACCAGGGGTGTACGGGCTCGATGTGATTCAGCTCAGAGAGGGCTTGCCGTTGGAGCCAACGCGGGTCTACACGGAGCTGTCGGTGTGGTGGCTCACGTGGTACGTCGGCATTCCGCTCACGGCGCTGGGTGCCGTCGGCGTGATCGAGGCGATACGCCGGACGCTTCGGCCCGGCACGGCTGCGATGCGGCTGATGGTGCTCGCCTTCCTGGTGCCGGCCGTGACCTACCTGGTGCGCCCCTCGGTGAACCCGGATCACATCTGGGCGATCCGGCGCTTCCTCCCGGTCGTGATTCCCGGCTTGGTCATATTCGGGCTGGCGGCGTTTCGAGCGCTGGCGGATCGGCTCCAACCGGTTCGATACTCGAGCCCAGTGGTCACGGTCGTGGCACTAGCCATAGTCGCCCCGGTTCTCATGTCCTCGACCCCTTTGATCCTCACCGCCGACCGGGCCGGCTTGGGCGGGCAGATGGGCGATCTGTGCGAACTGCTGGGTGATAGCCGGTCCGTACTGATCATCGACGACGACCCGGAAGTCCCCCTGTGGTGGCGGCTGGGCCCGCCGCTGCGCTCGTGGTGTCAGGTGAGCGTTGCCGGGGTCGCCGCCGGGACCCCAATCATCGTGCGCCCCGATGCGATCATCGCGTCGCAGCCCGAGCTCCTTCCAACAACGCCGGAGGACGGCTTCGAGTTTGCCGCCACGGCCTGGCTCTCTCGGCTGACGGGACCACCCGACGCCACCGAGGTCGGCAGGCTGCGCATCTGGGTCGACCGCAACTGCTGCGAAGGCTGATCGACCCTCATCGGCCGCAGGCGCCGTCTCTGCGGAGACGCGGCGCCGGGCGGCGGCGACGTCACAGCTCGGGTCGGGATTCCAGGGCGGCCAGCCCGCCGAGCCACAGGCTCAGCAGCAGCAGGCCGACCGGTGCCGTGTAGAGGAGGTGATCGAAGACCAGGAAGGGAATCGGCGCCAGGAACAGCGCCCGGTTCTCGGTGGAGCGGCGCAGTGCCTGCACGGCCAGCGCAAACGTGATCAGGACCAGTAACCCGCCGACGACGGCGCCGTCCTCCGCCGTGATGTAGAGCGGCACGTCGTAGACCGGATACGCCCGGGATGGATCGAGGGCGACGCGGCTCTCGAGGGCCACGGAGTACAAGCCCGGACCGACCCCGATCAGCCACTCCGGCTCAATCATGCTCCACGCCTGCTCGACCTGCTCGACACGCAGGTTGAGCCCGGACTCCTCGGCGCCGCCGATCGAGTGATCCACCCGCGTTCCCCAACTACCGGCGAAGAAAGCCGCGGGGACGGCGAAACCGACGGTCACCGCAATCAGAACCGGTCCCCAGCTCACGGTCTCGCGGCGCATTCCCCACGCCAGCGTCCCGGCGATGCCGACCACAGCGAGCAGAGCTGCCCGGGAGAAGGAGATCGCAACCGGCACCGCGGCAATTGCCACCGGGAGGAGCCAGAGCCGGCGGTACCGCAGCGGAACCGTCCGAAAGGAAGCGATGCCGAGGGCGACGCCGATCAGCCCGAGCGTTGCCAGCTCATAGGGGTGCCCCAACGTCCCGGCGGCGCGCTCCACACCGTCAACGACCACCGGGGCCGCCGCACCGGTCCATTCCGGAAGCACGGCGCGGCCCGTCACGAGCTGAGTGAGCGCCAGCGAACCTTCGAGACCGGATGCGACCATCACGGGGAGTGCCAGGAACCTGACGAACTCCTCCTTGCCGAATTGGGCGAGAACCCAGAT
>JBFISZ010000090.1:0-10863 GCA_041608315.1 Acidimicrobiia bacterium
GCCGGCGAGAGTCGGCGCGTTTCGTGCCGATTGGGCGCGCCGGCCGCCACAACCCGGCACTGCCGGTGACCGCCGGAGGCATCCCGAGACGGGCTGCCAGGTCATGCACACCAGGCCTGCGCGAAGCTGGCCTCGCCGGGCTCTCGGCACAGGCTCTTAGCGACCGGTTTGTGTCCGCTTAGGCCGATCGCGTGGCGCCGCAAATCGACCGCATGTCGGCCGCAAAGAGCTCGGCCGCACGTTGCGTGCATGAAGCACCAACAGCGCCTCCTAGCAATCGCCGGCCTCATGGCAGCCGGCATCACATTCCATTCCGCCGGATTGGCAAGCCTCGGCGAGGAGGGTGTCGCTGCGGCGAAGAGAAACCCCCAGGACGGAGCCGGGGGCGACGAACTCGTCGGCGGGCAGTGGCCGGATCCGCCCGCAATCCACGGCGCCGACGACGCGACCGAAGCAGCAATACGGGCGGGCATCAGGCGATATGCCGACTCCGGACTTCATTTGCCCCCACTGCGCATCTACGTACATGACAGCAGCGCCGGTTGCGACGGCTACGCCGGCCTATTCAACAAGGATGGCTCCGGGCACCGCGTCGACCTATGCAACACCATCGTTCTGCTGCATGAGCTGGCCCACGTGTGGGAGTTCCACAACATGGATGATGCCCGGCGGCAGGCATTCATGGAGCGCACCGGCCTCCGGGTGTGGAACGATCGCGCGGCTGCTCGCTCGGAGCAGGGCGTTGAGGAGGTGGCCCGGATAGTGTCTTCCGGAGTTCGGGGCGAGCAGCTCGGGCTCGACGAGCTGCGCCTGGATTCCTACCGGGAGCATCTCGACCTCTATGCGATGCTGACCGGCCTGCCGTCACCTCGGATCGCCGATCTCATCGAAGCGGGATGGGTAGGGCTGCAGGCTGGCTCGCCGGCGGCCGCCCGGCCGATCCTGGTGACCTCCCCGGCTACGCTGCCGCCTCCAAGCCGGTCGCAGCCGAGATAGGGGCATCTGTGCCGCTCGTGAGACTCATCGTCGTGGTGGTGCTGCTGGCGACTGCTTGCGGCGGTTCCGATGAGGGCGCCGACTCGTCGCCGGAGTTCCACAGCTTGTCGGTTGACGATGCCGACCTCGGATTGCGCCTCGAGACCGTGTCGATCAGTTCCGACCATGTGGACGATTTCCACCGCCATTACGGCACCGCCCGCGAGATCGATACGACTGACGGTTTCACCGCCACCGACGGTGATGGATATGTGCTGCAGCTCGCCGCCACCGCCGGAGGCGTCAACACCACCGATGGAGTGGTGACCGAGTCAATTGGATTGGCATGGGAGCGAGCCCCGTTCACCGGAATCGTCGTCAACGCGGCGACATCAGTGATTGCCGACGATCCGGCCGAGTTCGAGACTCATGCCATCCTTGGTGCCGGCGATTGCCGAACCCTGTCGGCATGGGATCTGTGGCACCTCGATCCGGCGCCGGACCCGATGATCGGCCGCATCGAGATCCTGCAGCCGACCACCGCCACGCTGGCCACGACGATCGTGATCGACTCGGCGAATTGTCCCTCGGCGCCGGAGAGCTAACTCACCTTCTTGGGCACCGACCCCATGAGTGACAGGATCGGCCGCATGCACTTGTGGCCGAAGTCGGCAGTGGGGCCGAACATGAGCGGGCAGCCCCCGTCGATGACCTGAATGCCGAGCTTGCGACCGGCCGCAGCGGCCTCCGGGGAGACGCTCCCCTTCCCGGGGCCGCGATGCATCCAGACATGGCGGATCCCCAACTCATGGCATTCCTGCACGGTAGCTTCGGCCCGCTCCGGCTTGGTGGCGATGACGACGGCCTCGACACCACCGGGGATCGAAGCGAGGTCGTGGTAGCACTTGTCTCCCTCGACCTCATCGGCGTTCGGGTTGACGGCGAACACGTCGTAGCCGCGATCGCGCAGGCGCTGGTACACGGCATTGCTGCCGTGACCCTTCGGGTTGCGCGTCACTCCGGTGACGGCGATACGTTTGTGGGCCAGAAACTCTGAAGCAGCTTCCTTGATGGTGGCCATAGACAGGCTCCTTCCTCAGAACGAGTTCAGGATGCGCCCTTCGCTGGGTCGCCTCAAGGGCCAAAGGTCACACAGTGTCTCAACCGCCGAAATAGCGCGCGACGCTGGCTACCGTCTCGAGCGAAGGGAGGCGCGCTATGCCCCAGCTCTCGAGACGTCGATTCATCGCCACGGCCAGCAAAGGGGCAGCTTCGATCGCGATCCTGGGAGTGGCCGCCTGTAGCGGCGCCGGCGGAGACGCCACCTCGTCAACTGCCGCCCCCACCACAAACCCGGGCACATCCGCCCCGCCGCAGTCGACCACGAACGCAACCACATCGACGGCCCCGGCAACGTCGGCGCCGCCCGCAACCACGGCACCTGCTGTCGGAGAAGCTTTCGTCTGGGAAAGGGTCAATCTCGGGAACGTCTCGGCCTACATCCTCGAGCGCTCCGGCGAGGCGGTCCTCGTCGACACCGGTGTCGGGGGCAGCGCCGGGGACATCGAGGAGGCCCTCGGCCGCTTGGGACTCGCGTGGGGGAACCTCGGTCATGTCATCCTGACGCACCGCCACGGCGATCACGTCGGCAGCATCGATGCCGTGATGGCGGCCGCCCCGGACGCCACCGGATACATAGGTGAGGGCGACGCCGCCGCAGTGTCCGCCCCCCGGCCGCTGACGATCCTCAACGATGGCGACTCGGTGTTCGACCTCCAGATCATCGAGACACCGGGCCATACCCCCGGGAGCATCAGCGTGTTCGACCCCGTCGGCGGGGTCCTCGTGTCCGGCGACGCCGTCCTGGGGGGCGCCGAGCCCGGATCCGTTGCCGGCGCCAGCCCGCGGTTCTCCGAGGACATGGCCACCGCCGACCAGTCTGTCGTCGCGCTAGCAGCACTGCGGCCGGAGGCGATCCTGCCCGGCCACGGAGAGCCGGTAACCGCCGACGCGGCAGCCAAGCTGGACGAACTCGCGACATCGCTCTGAGGTCCGGGACCTCCGTTGAGCCCTCCTCCTGTATCCATTTTGCCCGGCGATCCGTCTCTGTTGATGAATTGGCTGATGAAAGCTGGAAGGAGAAGCAATGAACTTCATCAACGAAGCTAGCTGGGACCGGATCGCCAGAGTTGTGCTCGGCATCGCACTCCTAGCCCTTGGGTGGGGCGGAGCAATCGGCGGAGGCCTCGGCACGGTATTCAAGTTCCTCGGATTCGTGCCACTGGCCACCGGACTACTCGGTTGGTGCCCCCTCTACGCGGTCTTCGGATTCCGTACCGCGGAAGCATCCCGCGAGGCAGTCGAGGCCGGTTGAGTGCGTGAGACACCGCCGCAGCCGACATTGGGCAGGTCCCGCTCGGGGCCTGCCCGATCTGCGTCTCGCTCTGGAGGGCTTCGCAACGGCCCGGCCTGCCCGCAGTGCGGCAATCGCCGCGTGTGGGCGAGCTGGACGTCCGCGGTCGATTCGTGCCCCCGCTGCACGTTCGCGCTGAGCCGCCATGGTTGGCTGGCCGCCGTCTGGATCAACATGTGGGTGACGATGGGGCTCGTGATGGTATGGATCGTCGGCGGGCTCGTGCTCACTGCCGGAGAGGGCCCCTGGTGGGTCACCGGCGGTGGGGTCGCCATCGCCGTCATCGTGCCGCCTCTGTTCCATCGCTACGCAAAGGGGACGATGTTGCGACTGCTCTTCAAGCTCGATCCTCCTGCGACACAGAGTCGGGCCGCAAGATGAAACGCGGACTTGTCGGATGGGCCGGAGATCAGCCGACCATCATTGAGGTATGGGCACCATCGTGTGTTGAATGCCGTGCCATGCAGCCCGACATCGACCTCGCGGCGGCCGAGTTCGCCGGATTGGTCCGCTTGGCAATGGTCAACGCGGCGGCCGAACCGGCATTGGCGCGCTCGCTCGGCGCTCGGGCCACACCGACGCTGATCGGCGCCTCGGCGGGCGAGGAGATCTTCCGGGTCGTCGGGAGGCGCACCAGCTCCGAGCTCCACGAGTTGTTCCGCGCGGTAGCCGGCGACGCGGCGGCCCCTGAAGTCGGCAGACAGGATCGGATCCTCCGGGTCGGAGCCGGGCTGGCTCTCGTCTCGTTCGGCACGATCTCGGGACCCGTCTGGCCGCTGGTCGGCATCGGAGGGGCCATTGCGGCGTGGGGAGTCGCGTCTCGCCGAGGCATCAACAAGTGAGTGACAGCATCAACGACCTCGCGGAACACACCCAACCGCTGTATCGATTCGCCCTGAGCATCACGCGGGATCCCGATCTGGCTGCCGACCTCGTCCAGGACACCTTCATGCGGGCGTTGGAGCGGGCCGACCAATACCGAGGCGATGCGCCGGTTCGAGCCTGGTTGCGACGGATCCTCCACAACCTCGCCATTGACCGGGCGCGACGCGCCGTTCGCGAGGTGGTTGTCGAAGAAGTCGAGGACCGTTGGATGGATGACGGTTATACGGTGGATCCGGTGGCGTCTGCCGAGCGCACCGAGACCCGCGAGCAGCTCGAAGACGCCCTGGTGCGACTTCCCTTCATCTACCGAGTGGCCGTTGTGCTCCACGACGTTGAGGGCTGGAGGGTACGTGAGGTCGCCGAGCTACAAGAGATATCACTCCCCGCCGCCAAGCAACGCCTCAGGCGAGGCCGAATGGCACTGGTCAGCGCCCTCGCCGAGGGCCGGGAGCGTCAGAAGCAACTCGAAGGAGTACCCATGCGTTGTTGGGACGCCCGCCAACATGTGTCCGACTATCTCGACGGCACGCTGGAGAAGTCAACGGCCCATCTCGTCGAATCGCACCTCGAGACATGCCCCACGTGTCCCCCGCTCTACGCCGCTCTCGTCGACGCCCACGAGCAGCTCGGCTCGCTGCGCGACTCCGACACGGTGGTGCCACCCGACCTCGACGAACGTATCCGCCGCGTGCTGTCAACTCGCCGGCCCGGAGCGGGCACCGTGCCCGGCGAATAGTCGACCACGACGCGCCGGCTTGCCGGCTCCGGCCGTAGTCGGTACCATTGCATACCCCACCCCCGGTGGGGTGGGAATAGCTCGAGACAGCCGTGGTTGGGAGACAGTGATGAAGCCGGAACACAAACAGTCCGCACTCAACCGACTCAAGACCGTGCGCGGCCACCTCGACGGGGTGATCGGCATGGTCGAAGCCGAGCGCTACTGCCCCGATATCATGAAGCAGGTATCTGCGCTGCAAGGGTCTCTCGAAAAGGTCAACCGGGTTCTGCTGCAGAACCACGTCGAGACCTGCGTGCTGGACGCGGTCGCCGAGGGCCGCTCGAGCGACATCGTCGATGAGCTCATGGAGACGCTGCGATACACGCCGGCCGTAACCGGAGCCATCCAACAGGAGGTAGAAGCCACATGACCGACATCACCTTGAGTGTGCCCGAGATCTCGTGCGATCACTGCAAGATGTCCATCGAGGGCGCCGTCGGCGAGCTCGCCGGAGTCGACCGGGTCGAAGTGAGCGTCGATACCAAGATGGTCGACGTGTCATTCGATTCCCCCGCCGACCGCGACGCCGTGGTCGCCGCCATCGAAGAACAGGGATACGCCGTAGCCGCCTCGTGAGTCCCCCGAGGAGAAGGACCGAGCCCCATGAGTGAGAGCGTCGTCTTCGACGTCGAAGGCATGACGTGCGCCTCGTGCGCCCTTCGCATCGAACGCGTGCTGAACAAGCAGGACGGCGTCGCCAGCGCGGTGGTCAACTTCGCCGGCCAGGAAGCGCGCGCCGAGATCAACGACCCGGCCGACGTACCCCAGCTCCAAGCCGCCATCGAGAAGCTCGGCTACGCCATCCGCCCCCTCGAGGGTGGCGAGCGGGTGTCAATCGTCGAGCGTTATGCCGAGGAGACCCGCCGCCAGATGCGCAACGTCATCGGAGCCGGCCTGCTGACGGCGCCGTTGATGCTGCTCTCGATGTTCGGGCCCGAGTCGCAAGGTTGGGGCATCGTCCAGATGTTGTTGACCATTCCGGTCGTCTTCGTCTTCGGCGCCCAGTTCCACACGATCGCCGCCAAGCGACTGCGCGGCGGTGACGTAACGATGGACACGCTGGTCTCGATCGGGACCCTCGCTGCCTTTTGGTACTCGGTGTGGGCCCTCTTTGCCGGCGAGCACGTTTTCTTCGAAACGGCCGGCGTCATCGTGACGCTGATACTGCTGGGCCGCTTCTTCGAAGCCCGGGCGAAGGGACGCGCCTCGGATGCCGTGTCCGCCCTCCTCAAGCTCGCCGCCACTCAGGCGCGCCGGATCAAGGACGGTGTCGAGGAGATCGTCGATCCGCTCGAGCTGGCGCCCGGGCAAACGGTCGTCGTGCTGCCCGGTGAGAAAGTGCCGGTCGACGGTGTCATCACCGCCGGGCGATCCTCCATCGACGAGGGCATGCTCACCGGCGAATCCAAACCCGTTGATCGAACGAAGGGCGACCGGGTTTTCGGCGCCACCGTGAACCTGCAGGGCCGGCTCGAAATCGAGGTCACCCACGTCGGCCCCAACACCGCTCTCGCCCAGATCGCCCGCATGGTCGAGGACGCCCAGGCCAGCAAGGCACCGATCCAGAAGCTCGCCGATCGGGTGGCCGCGATCTTCGTCCCGGTGGTGATGCTCATCGCAGTCGCCGTCTTCGTCGGCTGGTTGATCGCCAACGGGAACGTATCCGAGTCCCTCCGCAACGCGGTGGCCGTGCTGATCATCGCCTGCCCGTGCGCGCTCGGGCTCGCCACCCCGACGGCGATCATGGTCGGCAGTGGCCGCGGCGCCGAGTTGGGCGTTCTCTTCAAGAACGCCGCCGTCTTCGAACGCACCCAGGAGCTGACGACCGTCGTTTTCGACAAGACCGGAACACTCACCCGGGGTGCCATGACCCTCTCCGATGTCTCCACCTCCGGTGATGAAGATCGATTCCTCCAGCTCGTCGGCTCGGTTGAGGCCGCCAGCTCACACCCGATCGGCAAAGCGGTGGCCCTCGGGGCCGAAGAGCACGACGTCGAGCTGTTGCCGGTTACCGACCTGCGCGCCGTCCCCGGGCACGGCGTCGTCGGCACCGTCGCCGGCGTCGAGGTCGTCGTCGGCAAGCCCAAGTTGATGGCCGACATCGGTCTCGTGGCCTCGGAAGCCCACACCGACACCCTCACTGCGCTCGAGAACGAGGGTAAGACGGCGTTTCTGGCCGGATGGGACGGCGAAGTGCGCGGAGTCCTCGGGGTCGCCGACACGGTCCGGGCCAGCTCGGCGGCCATTATCGCCAACCTCAGAGCGAAGGGCGTCAGGACTGTCATGCTGACAGGCGACAACGCTCGCACCGCACAGTCGATCGCGGACGAGATCGGCATCGACACCGTCATCGCCGACGTGCTCCCGGACCAGAAGGCCGCCGAGATCGAGCGGCTCCGCAACTCGGGCGAGATCGTCGGCTTCGTCGGCGACGGCATCAACGACGCCCCCGCACTGGCCACCGCCGACCTCGGCATCGCCATCGGCACCGGAACCGACGTGGCCGTCGAGTCGGCCGACATCGTCCTCATGAGCGGCGATCCGGCATTGGTCGGTACGGCCATGAAGGTCGCTTCGGCGACCTACCGCACGATCCGGCAGAACCTCTTCTGGGCCTTCGGCTACAACGTCGCCGCCATTCCGCTCGCCGCCGCCGGCCTCCTCAACCCGATGATCGCCGCCGGGGCGATGGCCTTCAGCAGCGTGTCCGTCGTGACGAACTCGCTGCGGCTGCGCCGGCTGGGTTAGTGCACCGCGCTACCAGGCGCCTCCTCCATCCGGATGAAGTTGCCCAGATAGCGGCGTAACGCCTCCCAGTGAGCCCGCCAGCAGCGCGCCGTGATAAGCGCACTAAGGGACTTCACCGAGACTAAAGGCCCTATCCCCGCAGGGCCGCTTGTGCTTTCGTGTCAGGTGAACAAGCAACCGTGGGGGATTTCTAGCCCCGATCCGGGACTACCCCGTCGACGACCGCATGCGCCCGGGCTCTCGTCCGCCACCCCCCGGCGCCGGAGCCTCGAAAGGGGTGATCGTATGGCAGTTCCGTATGCGGATTCCGCAGTCACCGTCGAGCGGGCCAACCTGACCGCGGCGACTCGCTTCATCGAAGGCTTCAACGACGACGATTGGCATTCCGTCCGCGCTGCCGTGACACCCGACCTGGTGTTCCACCACCCGCTCGGCGGCACCGTCCAAGCGGGCCCTGAGGGCATGGTCCAAACCTGGGCCGGGTTCAAGCAGCTGTCGCCGGACTCATGGCATCCGATTCCAGTCATGATCGCCGAAGGCGATTACGTCGCAGTACTGCTCCCCACCTACGGGACGTTCACCGGCTCCGGCGAGAAGTCCCCCCCTCCCACCGGGGGACGCCTCGACTACGGGATGGTCAACATCGTTCGCCTCGAACAGGGCAAGATCGCCGAGATCTGGTTCGGTATGGATCCGCTGATCGAGATGCAGCAAATGGGTCTCATGTCACGGGAGCCGACTCGCCACCTGAGCCAGGCCGCCATGGCAAATTTCGTTGCCTTCCAGATGGCGCGGCCGGTGCAGGGCATCGATTTCGACAAGGTCTGCGCCTTTGACGACGCCGTCGTCGCCATGGGCCCCCCTCAGGACGATCCCTTCACCAAGACTCTGCGGATCGAGGTCTACCGCTTCGACGAGGACGCGCCGCGCGTTGTCTACAAGCATCGCATGAGAACGAAGCCGCCGTATACCGGGAACCCCGCCGTGGCCAGCGAGATAAGCCGCGACGTCGTGAGCCGGTGGTTCGACCAGATTCACCACGGGCACAGCCACATCGCCATCGCCGGTCTGGCGTCGCCCCACATCCTGGTCCACCCGACGGGCATGCCGTGCGAGGCCACCTACTACGGCGTCGACGGCGTTACCCGGTGGATCGATGAGAAGTGGGCCGCGTTCGATGATCTCGTCGTCGACGCCGAGTCGGTCGTGGCTCGCGGTGACATCGTGGCAGCGCGCTGGACCGCCCACGGAGTCTCCGCCGGCGAGTTCATGGGCCAGCCGCCCACCGGCGAGCCGATCGAGTTCAGCGGGATCTCGATGTACCGGGTGGAAGGCGCCAACATCGCCGAGATCTGGGAGACCCGAGACACGCTCGGGATCCTCAAGCAGCTCAATCCCGAAATCGGAGGGGCCCGCCACCACTGACGCCCCGCCCGGTCGGCGCGGTTCGATGGTCCGGGACGTCCGGTCACCCGCGATACTGGGCGACCGCATGGACGCACCGCAACCCGACGAACACGACACTCCCGCGCTGCGGGCCCTGGCGGCGCTGGGTGTCGCCCACGAGGTCGTTCGCACCGAGCGAGCCGGCAGCGTTGCCGAAGCCGCCGAGAGGCGCGGAGTCCCGGTGGCGGCGCTGCTCAAAACCCTGGTCGCGAGACGGGGCGAAGCCGACTACCTGTTCGTCCTGGTGCCTGGTGACCGCAGCATTGATTGGACCAAGCTTCGCAACCACCTCGGGATTCGCCGCATGACTCTGCCCGATGCCGCCGAAGCGCTTGCCGCCACCGGATATGAACGGGGCACGATCACCCCCTTCGGCGCTGCGACGGCATGGCCGGTGATCGCCGACGCCTCGATCGATCCGCTCGGGACGATATCGCTCGGAGGCGGCGCCCACGGCGTTTCGGTGAAGATGCTCGGGCAGGTGATGATCGATGCACTCGGCGCCGACATTGCGGATGTCACCAAGGAGGCCTAGCGGGCGGCGCAGCAGATTCCGGCCGCGGTTTCTCGGATAAGGCCTTCCTGGTCACCTGGACAAAGAAAACTTCTGTAGACTAGGCTGAGTACTAATGATTTCTTGGTGAGAAGGGACCGTCCTCATGGATCTAGAGCTAGCGGGCCGCAGAGCGATCATCACAGGGGGCAGCCGGGGGATCGGTCTCGCCGTCGCCTCGCAGCTGGCCGCCGAGCAGGTCGACGTGGCCATCTGCGCCAGAAACCAAGCCCAGATCGATATCGCCACGGCCCAATTGGCTTCCCAGGGCGTTCGGGCGTTTGGAGGTTCGGTCGACGTCGCCGACGGCGACGCATATCGATCCTGGCTCGCCGGAGCCATCTCCGACTTGGGTGGGCTCGACATATTCATCGCCAACGTCGCCTTGCCGGCGCAAGGTAGCGGCGATGCCGCGTGGTACACGCCGTTCGAGATCGACCTGATGCATGCCGTTCGGGGGCTGGAAGCGGTTGCAGGCGCGCTCACGCAGAGCGATGGCGGATCGGCCGTACTCATCTCGAGCGTGTCCGCCAACCTCAACGAGGGAGAACCGGGAGGCGAAGCATATGGGGCCCTCAAAGCGGCGATGGTCAGCTACATGTCGCAGAAAGCCCAGCAGCTCGGACCCCAGGGCGTGCGAGTCAACGCGGTGTCGCCCGGCCCGATCTACTTCGAAGGCGGATTCTGGGCGGGTGTGAAGACCGAAGATCCCGATACCTTCGACTTCGTATCGAAGCTGGCGGCTCTGGGCCGGATGGGTACCGACGCCGAAGTCGCCCGGCTGGTGACTTTCCTAGCCAGCCCCGCCGCCAGCTATATCACCGGCGCCAACGTCAGAATCGACGGCGGCACGGTCAAGGCGGTCAACTTCTGACAGAGTCTTCCCGTTCTTGCTCAGGCGAGGCCGCTGATCCGGTATTCCTCTTTCACCACGGCAAGGAACGTGTGCGAGGACACGACGCCAACCTCGTCCAGGCTGCGGATCCGATCGATGCTGGCCAGGAGATCGGAGTTGTCACGGCTCCAGATCTCGCAGACGAAGTCGTAGCGGCCCGACGTTGCCGC
>JBFISZ010000091.1:0-10832 GCA_041608315.1 Acidimicrobiia bacterium
ACGACGCTCTGACCGGGCTCGATGCCGTGTACCTACTGCGGGTGCAGAGCGAGCGCGGCGGCGCCAGCGTCTTTCCCTCGCTCGGCGAGTACCGGGCTCGATTCGGCTTGACGGCCGAACGTTTCAAGCGGCTCAAACCCGATGCGGTCGTGCTGCACCCCGGTCCGATGATCCGGGGGGTGGAGATCGACGCCGTGGTTGCCGACGATCCGCGGGCATTGGTGCTCCACCAGGTCACGAACGGGGTCGCCGCCCGCATGGCGGTTCTCTACCACCTTCTGGGAGGGGAAGCAGATGTCTAGAACGATATTCCGCAACGGGACGGTACTCACGGCCGCGGGGCCCGTGACCGCCGACGTCGAGGTCGCCGCAGGCACGATTGTGGCTATCGGTGAGGTCCGCCCGGGGGGCGACGAGGCTCGCGACATCGATTGCAGCGGCCTCTGGGTCGGCCCCGGGCTCGTCGACATTCACACTCACCTGCGCGAGCCCGGCCACGAGTACAAGGAGGACACCGAGAGTGCCTCGCGAGTGGCAGCCGCCGGCGGCTACACCGCGGTTGTGGCCATGCCCAATACCGATCCGGTGATCGACAGCGGCCATCTGGTTCGCTACACGATCGAGCGCGGTCGGGAGGTCGGCCTGGTCGAGGTCGCCTCGGCGGGGTGTGTCACCGCCGGCCGGGCCGGCGAGAAGCTCGCTCACCTCGATGACCTGTGGGCGGCCGGTGTCCGGCTGTTCACCGACGACGGCGACGTCGTGGCCGACGCCGGCTTGCTCCGTCGGGCCATGGATTACCTCGCCCAGCTCGGTGGGGTCCTGGCCCAACACGCCATCGACCCCGGCCTGGCCCGCGGGGGACACATGCATGAGGGCCCGGTCGCCTCCGGCTTGGGTATGTACGCCATTCCTTCCGCTGCCGAGACCGTTGTCGTGGCTCGCGATATCGAGCTGGTGAGGCTCACGGGCTGCAGCTACCACGTGCAGCACATCTCGGCCGCACCCACCGTCGAGCTGGTGGCAGCCGCCAAGCGAGAGGGCCTGCCGGTCACGGCAGAGGTGACCCCGCACCATCTTGCCTTCACCGATGGCGATGTCCAAGCCACCGACCCGGCGTTCAAGATGATGCCTCCGTTGCGCAGCGAAGCGGATCGGGCCGCCCTGGTGGCCGGGCTGCAGTCCGGTGTCATCGACGCCGTTGCCACCGATCACGCCCCCCATGCCGATCACGAGAAGGACGTCCCCTTCGAGCACGCTCCCAACGGAGTCATCGGCCTCGAATGGGCGGCCGCGGTGGTCAACGACCGAGTGGGTCTCGACCCGAAGCGGTTCTTCGAAGCAATGTCTGTCAAGCCCGCGGCCATCGCCCGCATTGCGAATCAGGGACAGTGGCTGGCTGCCGGAGCGCCCGCCAACATCACCGTGTTCGATCCCCAGGGCGTTACCGAGGTGCGGTATTCGCGCTCGAAGTCGCGCAACGCGCCCTACTTCGGGCGCCGGTATGCCGGCGCCGTCAAGTACACGATGTACGGCGGAGCGATGACCCATGAGGAGAGCGGAGTTCTCGTCTGAGCCCGATGAGCACGGCCGGCGCGCTGGCTCTCGCCGACGGGACGGTATTCCGGGGCACGGCCGTGGGCGCCGCAGGTGTCGCGACGGGCGAGATCGTGTTCAACACCGCGATGACCGGCTATCAGGAGATCGCCACCGATCCCTCGTATGCCGGGCAGGTCGTCGTGATGACGGCGCCTCACATCGGCAACTACGGGACCAGCCGGTTGGACGACCAGGCGCCCGTCCCGCACTGCACCGGGTTTGTCGTCCGGGCGATGGCCCGGGTCGCTTCGAGCTGGCGCAGCGAGGGGTCGTTTGCCGGATGGCTGGCCGACCACGGGGTGATCGCCCTCTCCGACGTCGATACTCGGCGCCTGACCCGGCACATCCGCGATCACGGTGCCATGCCCGCCGCGCTGGGAACGGAGGGCATGGCGGCCGATCTGGTGGCCGCGGCAGCCGCCGCACCGCGAATGGAGGGTCGCGACCTGACCCGGCTGGTCACCACCGACGACCCGTATGTCGTGGCTCCCGCGGGCACGGCGCGGATGCGGGTCGTGGCATACGACTTCGGGATCAAGCGTGACATCCTCGCCCGGCTGACCGGGCACGGTGCCGAGGTTCACGTGATCCCGGCGACGACTCCGGCCGAAGATGTTTTGCAGCTCGACCCGGCAGGGGTGTTCCTCTCCAACGGGCCCGGCGACCCCGAACCGTTGACAGAAGCAGTAGCCGCCGTGCGCCGGCTGTTGGGGAAGGTGCCGATCTTCGGAATCTGTCTCGGCCAGCAGGTCCTCGGGCTGGCGCTCGGCGCCTCCACGCACAAGTTGCCGTTCGGCCACCACGGTGGCAACCATCCGGTGCGCAGCCTGGCTGACGGCACGGTCGACATAACCTCACAGAACCACGGCTTCACGGTCGACCTGTGGCCGCTGGCGGAAGGTGAGCAGCCGCCGCGGCCTCGCGGGGTGCCTGGGCCCGATCTGCTGCCGGCGGCAGTCGAATCGGAGTTCGGGATCATCGTGCCAACCCACCAGAACCTCAACGACGGCAGCCTCGAAGGCTTCGAGTGCCCGCAGGTCGCCGCCTTCTCGGTTCAGTACCACCCTGAGGCGGCGCCGGGGCCCAATGACGCCGCTCGTCTCTTCGAGCGCTTCGCCGGCGTCCTGGAGGGTCGCTGATGCCGCGACGCGATGACATCTCCACCATCCTCGTGATCGGGTCGGGACCGATCGTCATCGGCCAGGGCTGTGAGTTCGACTATTCGGGAACGCAGGCCGTCAAGGTGCTGCGCGAGGACGGCTACCGGGTGGTTCTCGTCAACTCGAACCCGGCGACGATCATGACCGACCCCGAGTTTGCCGACGCCACCTACGTGGAGCCGATCACGGCGGGTGTCGTCGAAGCCATCATCGCCAAGGAGCGACCGGACGCATTGCTGGCGACCCTGGGTGGTCAAACGGCGCTCAACGTCACCATGGAGCTGGCCGAGCGCCGGGCTCTCGAGCGTTACGACGTCGAGCTGATCGGCGCCGGCCTCGCTGCCATCGCCACCGCCGAAGACCGCGGCCGCTTCAAGGCGGCGATGGAATCCATCGGGATCGCCACCGCGCAGGCGCACTACGTGACCACGCTCGACGATGCGCTCGTCGCTGCAGCCGATATCGGGTACCCGGCGATGGTGCGCCCCTCGTACATCCTCGGCGGTGGAGGCACCGGGATCGCCCACGATGAGACGCAGCTGCGGGAGATCGTGGTCGCCGGGCTGGAGGCCTCGCCGATCCGGGAGGTGCTGATCGAGGAGTCGGTTCTCGGCTGGAAGGAGTACGAGCTCGAGGTGATGCGCGATGGACGGGATAACGCGGTCATCGTCTGCTCCATCGAGAACCTCGACCCCATGGGTGTGCACACAGGGGACTCGATCACCGTGGCTCCCGCCATGACCCTGTCGGATCGCGAGTATCAAGAGATGCGGGACGAAGCGATCGCTTGCTTGCGGGCCGTGGGCGTTGCGACGGGAGGGTCGAACGTGCAGTTCGCCGTCGACCCCGCATCGGGCCGCCGCATCATCGTCGAGATGAACCCGCGGGTGTCGCGCAGCTCGGCGCTCGCCTCGAAGGCAACCGGGTTCCCCATCGCCAAGATCGCGGCTCGGCTCGCGGTGGGCTACACCCTCGATGAGGTGGCCAACGACATCACCGGGGCGACTCCGGCCTCGTTCGAGCCGGCTCTCGATTACGTGGTCGTCAAGGCGCCCCGGTTCGACTTTGCCAAGTTCCCGTCGGTAGCGCCGGTACTCGGCACGGCGATGCAAAGTGTTGGTGAGGCCATGGCGATCGGCCGGACATTCCCGGAAGCTCTCCAGAAGGCCCTGAGATCGCTCGAGACCGGGCGTCACGGCCTCAACGCAGATGTCGGCGAGGCCGCGTTGCTCGCCCTCGACACGGCCGATGTGTTGAGCCGCGCCGCGACACCGGCTCCCGACCGCGTATTCGTGGTAGCCGAGGCGCTCCGACGTGGCGTGGATCCCGCCCTGTTGAATGAGATCACCCGGATCGACCCCTGGTTCATCGATCAGATGCTTCAGATCGTCGAGATGCGTCACGATCTCGTGGCCGGGAAACCGGAACGTGACCTGCTGCTGGCCGGCAAACGTTTCGGGTTCTCCGACGCCCAACTCGCCTATCTGTGGCAGATCGACGAGGAGCAGGTGCGGGAGCACCGCGAGAGTCACGCCGTGGGCGTCACGTACAGCACCGTCGATACCTGCGCCGCAGAGTTTGCCGCCGAGACCCCCTACTTCTACAGCACGTACGAGGACGAGAGCGAAACGCCGCCGCCGGGAAACCGTACTGTTGTGGTGCTCGGCTCCGGGCCCAACCGCATCGGCCAGGGGATCGAGTTCGACTACTGCTGCGTGCACGCCTCTTTTGCGCTGCGCGACGCCGGGTATGAGCCGGTGATGATCAACTGCAACCCGGAGACCGTCTCGACCGACTACGACACGAGCGATCGGCTCTACTTCGAGCCGCTGACCGCCGAGGACGTTCTGGCCGTCGTTGCCGAGGAGCAACCGGTTGCGGTGATCGTTCAACTGGGGGGACAGACGCCGCTGAGCCTGGCGGCGGCACTCCAGGCCGAGGGGGTGAGCATCGCGGGAACCCAGCCGGATGCGATCGACGCCGCGGAGGATCGGGAACGCTTCTCCGCGATCTGCCGGGAGGCCGGAGTGCCGCAGCCACCCCATGGCGCCGCGACGTCGCTGCTGGAAGCCCAAGAGATCGCAGACGAAATCGGGTTCCCGGCACTGGTGCGGCCCTCTTACGTCCTCGGGGGTCGCGCCATGAGGATCGTCTTCACGGTCGATGAGCTCTCCACCTACCTGCGGGAGCTGTACGGGACGGTGCCCGGGGGTGAGGTCGACCTCAATGAGGCTCCGGTTCTCATCGACCGATTCCTCGAGGCGGCTACGGAAGTGGATGTCGACGCCATCTTCGATGGCCACGAGCTCTACATCGGCGGCATCATGGAGCACGTCGAGCAGGCCGGAGTGCACTCGGGCGATTCGGCGTGTGTGGTCCCGCCGCCCACGCTGGCGCCGGCCGCCCTCGCCAACATCGAGCGCTATACCGAGGCGCTCGCCCGCTCCCTGGCTGTCCGGGGTCTGATCAACATCCAGTTTGCGGTGAAGGGCGACTCGGTTCTGGTTCTGGAGGCGAATCCGCGGGCATCGCGTACAGTGCCTTTCATCTCGAAAGCCACCGGCGTGCCTCTCGCCAAGATCGCCACCAGGGTGATGATGGGCGCCACGCTCGCCGAATTGAGATCGAGCGGGGTGCTGCAATCCGCGGGCGTCGCAGGATATGTCGCGGTGAAAGAGGCGGTGCTTCCCTGGAAGCGGTTCCCGGGAGAGGACACTCTGCTCGGCCCCGAGATGAAGGCGACCGGAGAGGTCATGGGGATGGGGCCGAGCGTCGGCGCCGCCTACGCCAAGGCGCTGCTCGCTGCCGGCCACCGCGTCCCGCGCCAGGGTGCCCTGTTTCTGTCGCTGTCCGATCGTGACAAGCCATTTGGCATGGAGGTGGGTCGGCTATTCCAGGATCTCGGCTTTCGGATCTTCGCCACGCACGGCACTGCGGGCGCTCTGGTGCGCCACGGCATCCGCGCCACCGGCGTTGACAAGGTCGGCGAGGGGCCATACGACCCGGTGCGGCTCATCGAGGATGGGCAGATCAACCTGGTGATCAATACTCCGCGCGGCCGCCGGGCTCGAGGTGACGGTGGCTTGATCCGCAAGGCGGCAACCCGCCATGGCGTCCCCTGCGTGACGACGATTCAGGGTGGTTGGGCGGTTGGGACGAGTCTCGCCGAGCAGGGCGCTGTCATCGAAGACGTCGTCTCCTTGCAGAGCCGGCACCTGGCGCTGGCGTGCGACCGGTGAGCGGCCTCAGCAGCTCGCTGCGAGCCCAGCTCGGTCCGGTGAGCCTGCGGAGCCCATTGATAGCCGCCGCCGGCACTGTCGGTTCGGTGGTCGATTTCGCCGCGGTGGGCGCTCTCGAGAGCTACGGGGCGGCCGTCGCCAAATCGGTGTCTCCGGTGCCGTGGCAGGGCAATCCGGCGCCGCGGATCGGCTCGTCCGGCACAGGGATGCTGAATGCCATCGGGATCCAGAACCCCGGCATCGATGCCTGGTCCGCAGAAGTAGGCCCCCGATTGGCCGGCGTCGCAGTTCCGGTGTGGGGCTCGGCCGTGGGTGGTACGCCGGGCGATTTTGCTCTGGTGGCCAAGGGCCTGGAAGCGGCCGGGGTCGCGGCTGTCGAACTCAATCTGTCGTGCCCGAACCTCGAAGGAGAGAGGATGTTCGCCCTCGATGGTGAAGCGGCCGCGGCGGTGGTGGCCGAGGTGCGTCGTGCCACCGATCTGCCGGTCGGTGCCAAGCTCTCGCCGAACGCGGAGGACATCGTCGCCATTGCCGGTGCCGTCGTCGATGCCGGCGCCGATTGGGTGGTGTTGACCAACACTGCATGGGGGTTCGGAATCGACATCACCACGCGCCGCCCGACACTGACCAGAGGGGTTGGGGGCTTTTCGGGCCCGCCTCTGAAGGCCTTGTCCCTGCGATGTGTGTGGCAGGTCCACCAAGCGATGCCGACGGTCCCCATCGTAGGCTGCGGTGGAGTGGCTCGCGCGGAAGACGTCGTCGAGTACCTGCTCGCCGGCGCCGAAGCCGTTGCCATCGGCACGGCGCATTTTGCCGCGCCCCGCGTAGGGGCACGGATACGCCGGGATCTCGAGCGGTACTTGCGCCGGCAGCGGACGACCGTAATGGAGCTGTCGGGCGGAGGCATTCCCTGGTGACCAACCCGGTGATCGTGGCGATCGACACGGCCGACAGGGCGAGCGCGCTCACTCTGGCCGCGGCCGTGGCCGACCATGTGGGCGCGTTCAAGATCGGCCTCGGCCTGCTCCACGGCCCGGGCCCCGGACTGATCGGCGAGCTGCGGGACCTGGGCCGCCCCGTTTTCGTCGACGCCAAGCTCCACGACATTCCGAGCCAGGTCGAACGGGCTGCCCGGGTGCTGGGGCGTGCCGGTGCCAGATGGCTGACAGCGCACGTGGCCGGCGGTTCCGTCATGCTGACCGCGGCCGCGGCCGGCCTCGCCGCGGGGTCGGCCGGTACCGGCGGAGTCCTGGGGGTGTCGGTGCTCACCAGTCTCGACGCTCCGGATCTGGCGGAGGTGGGGATTCACGAGTCGCCGGCGGAGCTCGTGGCGCGGATGGCGCAGGTTGCCGAATCGTGCGGCGTCGAAGGTGTCGTTTGCTCCCCCCGCGAGATCGGCATCGTCAAGGCGGCCGCGCCTCGCGTGGCCGTTGTGACACCCGGCGTCCGCCCCGCGGGCAGTGCCACCGGCGACCAACGTCGCACGGCCACTCCCCAGGAGGCGATTGCATCGGGTGCGACATGGCTCGTGATCGGGCGGCCCATCACGGCCGCGCCCGACCCGGCTACCGCCGCGGCCGATATCGCTGCCCAGCTCAAAACGTAATCACCCCGCTCCGGCTTGATAGAGTTTGCAGCGAAGAGGAGATGCCATGGCCCCACCACAACTGACGGATGCCCAGCGCCGAGCTGCGTTGGCCAAGGCGGCGGAAGCTCGCCGGGCGCGCGCAGAGTTGAAGGAGCTCCTGCGAACTGGAAGCCTCACCCTGGAAGATGTGTTCGCCAGAGCTGAAGACGACCAGATCGTGGCGAGCACGAAAGTGTTCGCCGTGCTGACCTCATTGCCGGGCTTCGGCAAGATCAAGGCCAAGCGGCTCATGGAAGACCTGGGCATTGCCGAAAACCGCCGAGTTCGTGGTCTGGGTGATCGACAACGGGCGAAGTTGCTCGAGATTTTTTCTTGATAGGCCCCGGCGAGGCAAGCTCCTCGTCGTTTCGGGGCCTTCCGGGGTAGGGAAGACGAGCGTCGTCAACGCGCTGGCCGCAGAGGCCGATTTCCACTTCTCGGTATCGATGACGACGCGGCCGCCGCGTCCTTCCGAAGTTCCCGGGGTTGACTACCACTTCGTGACCCGGCAGCAGTTCGAGGCGGCTATCGCAAAGGGGAGCCTCCTCGAGTGGGCCGAGTACGGCGGCAACCTGTACGGGACACCGCGCGATCCGGTGATCGCCCACCTCGAGGCGGGGGAGAACGTGCTACTCGACATAGAGAACGACGGAGCCGGCCAGATCAAGCGCTCGTATCCCGATGCGATCCTGGTCTTCCTCGTCCCACCTACGTTGGCGGAGTTGGAATCCCGCCTGCGCAACAGAGGGGATACGGACGACACGGAGATCCGCCGCCGGCTCGCGGTCGCTACAGGTCAGATCGCCGATGCGGAGGAGAGCTTCGACCATCTGGTCGTCAACGACGAGGTTGCGGACGCAGTGGCAGAGGTCACCGGTATACTGAGCTTCTGATTCTCGCTCCAGCCAGCAGGAGAGACCTTTTCAAATGATTGAGCCACCCATTGGACGCGTGCTCGAAAAGACCGATAGCCGTTTCGGGCTTGTGGTTCTGGCGGCGCGGCGCGCCCGGCAGATCAATGCCTATTTCAACCAGCTTGGTGAAGGGCTCGGCAGCTATGTGCCGCCGCAGGTCCATTCGCTGTCGCGCAAGCCGCTCTCGATCGCCCTCGAGGAGATCGACGCCGACAAAGTGGTGATCGACCCCGATATCGAGAGCTAGTTTCGTGCTTGCCGGGCGCCATGTTGTGTTGGCGATATCCGGAGGTGTCGCCGCATTCAAAGCCGCTTACCTCGCGCGCCGTTTGATCGAGGCCGGCGCCGAAGTGCGTGCCGTGATGACGGCATCCGGTTGCGAGTTCCTCGGCCCGCAAACGATGGCGGCTCTGACGGGCGCCCAGCCGGTCGTCGACCTCTTCGGTCGAGAGGATGTCAGTCCCCATACCTCGCTGGCGCAGTGGGCGGATGTGATCGTGGTAGCTCCGGCAACGGCCGCGACGATCGCCCGTCTGGCGAACGGGCTGTCCTCCGATGCGCTGGCGGCGACGGTGCTGGCCGCGCAATGTCCGGTTGTCGTCGCTCCGGCGATGCACACTGAGATGTGGGAGCACCCGGCTACGGCGCGTAACGTGGCCACCCTGCGAGGCGACGGCTGCGTCATCGCCGGACCCGTGAGTGGCGCCCTGGCCGGCGGCGATGAAGGGCCGGGTCGGATGCTGGAGCCGGATGAGATTCTCGAGATCGTCGCCGGCGTGTTCGCCGCAGGCCCGATGACGGGTTGGCGCGTCCTCGTGTCGGCGGGCGGCACGCGTGAGGCGATCGACCCCGTCCGCTACATCGGTAACCGCAGCTCGGGCAAGATGGGAAACGCAGTGGCGCTCGCCGCCGCCGACGCCGGGGCCACCGTCACGCTGGTCACAACCGTCGCCGCTCCGTCCCACGCTCGGATCGAGGTTGTCGCCGTCGAGTCGGCGCAAGAGATGGCGGACGCCGTTTGGGCCCTCGCGCCGGAGGCAGACGTCGCCGTGCTGGCGGCGGCGGTGGCCGACTTCCGTCCCGCCGAGCCGGTCGCAGGAAAACTCCGCCGCGCCGATGGCCCGCCGCAGATCAACCTGGAGCCGACTCCGGACATCCTGGCCGGCGTGGGCGCTTTGGAGAAACGACCATATTTGGTCGGATTCGCCGCCGAGGTCGGTTCGCTCGAGGGCGCCATCGACAAAGCGCAACGTAAGGGTGTCGACCTGCTGGTGGCGAACGACATCGCTAGTCCCGGCTCGGGCTTTGGGACGGAAACCAACGAGGTCACCATCATCACACCCGACGGGACGCCGGAGGTTTGGGAGATGCTCTCGAAGTCCGAGGTTGCCGAGAAGCTGGTGGCCGAGATCGTGCGCCGCCACGGCGCGGCGGGTGGCAACTGAACTCCATCGCCCAGGTCGTTCCCGATGTTCCAACCTTTGCCGTGGACGACGGCTTCACCTACGCCGTTCCGGAAACGATGGACGTCGAGATCGGATCGGTCGTTCGGGTTCCTCTCGGAGGGCGCCGGGTGCGCGGCTGGGTCACCGCCGTCCGCTACGAGGTGCGTCAGGGGCTCAAAGAGATCATTGGAGTGAGTGGGGCGCATCCCGTCTTCACTGCCGAGCTGCTGCAGGCCCTGCGGTGGGCGGCGGTTCACTACGTGGCGCCGTTGGCGGCGCTCATATCCAAAGCGGCGCCGCCGAACCTCGCCACTCGAGGAGTCGTCGATCTCGCTGCTCTCCCGCCACCGGCTGCGGTCCCACCGAGTGTCGTCGACACTGTCGCCCGACTCGAGGCGGGAAGCCGACCGCAGGCGGCATTCATCGCCGGGACCGGGCCTTGGGCCGATGTCATTGGAGCGGTGGCGCGGGCCGGCGCCGTTTCCGGGCGGAGCACACTGGCCGTTGTGCCCACGGCGGCGGAGTGCGCCACCTTGGCCGCTGTCCTGGGGGCCAGCTTCGGGAATCGTGTGGTCGCGGCGACCTCGGCGGCGCCCGCAGCGCAACGGACGGCGGCGTGGAGCCAGGCGAAAGGCACCCCCGGCACCATCGTGGTCGGGACGCCGGAAGTCGCGCTGTGGCCGTTGGCGGCACCGGGCGCGGCGATAGTGGTGGAAGCGGGCAGGCGGGCCATGAAGGCCCGGCAGACGCCTACGACTCATGTTCGCGAATTGCTGCGGCGCCGGGCGAGCGTGGAGAAGCTCGGCCTCATCCTGGTGGGCCAGGTCCCGACCCTCGAGACGGCGGCGTCG
>JBFISZ010000092.1:0-10702 GCA_041608315.1 Acidimicrobiia bacterium
GACCGAGCTCGGAGCCACGGTGCCGGTGGACGCCGCCCACGATTACATCGGCGGGGTAGTGCTAGTCAACGATTGGTCGGCTCGCGACATCCAGGCCTGGGAGTATCGGCCGCTGGGCCCATTCCTGGGCAAGAGCTTCGCCACGTCGGTGTCGCCCTGGGTGGTGACCATGGAGGCGCTGGCACCGTATTGGGTGGATGCTCCTCCGCAGGACCCGGCGCCCCTGCCGTATCTCGCCGCCAAACCCAATCGAGCGCTCGACCTCCGGCTCGAGGTGGAGCTCAACGGCACGGTGATCTGCCAAACGGACTTCAGGAACATGTACTGGACAATGGGCCAGCAGCTGGCGCACGTCGCCAGCAACGGCACCGCGCTCCGTTCGGCGATCTCTACGCCAGCGGGACGGTGTCGGGACCCGAGCCCCACCAGTTCGGCAGCCTCTTGGAGTTGTCCTGGAACGGGTCGCAGCCGATCGACATCGGCAACGGCGAGAGCCGCACCTTCCTCGAGGACGGCGACACGGTGACGATCCGCGGCTGGTGTCAACTAGGCCACGGGCCGCGCATAGGCTTTGGGGAGTGCGCCGGCACAGTTCTCCCGGCGGTCGACGATGGAGGCAGAGCGTGACGACGGTTGAAGCGACGACCGGTGGGGCCGTCGAGGCTCACATGAATGACTTCCCGATCAAGGGATTCCATCACATCGAGATCTGGGTCGGGAATGCCTATCAAGCGGCTCACTACTACCGGGCCGTGCATGGGTACGCCATCGTCGGCTATCGGGGCCCCGAGACGGGAGTGGCAGACACGGCCTCCTACGCTCTCCAGCAGAACGACGTTCGCATCATCGTCACCGCGGCGCTGTCTCCGGACCACGAGGTGACTCGACATCTGGCATTACACGGGCCCGGCGTGCGTGACGTAGCGATCGGCGTCCCGGACGCGGAGCGGGCGCTCGAGCTCGCCGTGGCCCGCGGCGCCATGCAGGCCGCCGACACGGCCCAGGTCGCCGGGGACCGGGGCCACTGGAAGCACAGCGCCATCAACGCTTACGGGGACACGATTCACAGCCTCGTGGAGAACCCCGACGAGCTGTGGCCACCACCGGATTTCAGGCCGCGTCGGGACTCGATTGCGGTCCCGATCGGCCTCGAAGCGATCGATCACGTCGTTGCCAACGTCGCCCTCGGGGAAATGGACGAGTGGGTGGACTACTACGAGCGTGTCTTCGGCTTCGTCCTGCTCCGCCACTTCGATGACGAGGCCATCTCGACGGAGTATTCGGCATTGATGTCGAAGGTCGTTTGGGACGGTTCGGGCGTGATCCGCCTGCCGATCAACGAGCCGGCCACGGGGATGCGCAAGTCGCAGATCGAGGAGTATCTGGACTTCTACCGCGGGTCCGGTGTGCAGCATGTCGCCATCTCCACCGCAGACCTCGTGAGCACCGTTACCGCCGCCCGTCGGCGCGGGATGGGCCTCATGAGCGTGCCGGAGACCTACTACGACGATGTACCGGAGAGAGTGCCCGGGCTCGAAGCCGACCTCGACGAGATCAAGCGCCTCAACATCCTGGTCGATCAAGACGATGGTGGGCAGCTCCTCCAGATCTTCACCCGGATGATGCAGGACCGCCCCACGTTCTTCTATGAGTTCATTGAGCGCCGCGGTGCCGTCGGCTTCGGCGAGGGCAACTTCAAGGCCCTTTTCGAAGCAATAGAGCGCGACCAGGCCGAACGCGGGAATCTGTAGCCTTTCGGCCAATCGGCGCTCTGGCATTCCCGGATCCGACTGATCGCGTCGCGCTGACGGATCGCTACCTGAGGGTCAGCATGATCTGCTCGAGCGTCGGGATGTCGAGCTGGCCGGTGGTGCGGGCCGCCACCGTGCCGTCCCCGTTGAGGAAGACCCAGTAGGGGAACCCGCCGGCCCCGAATGCCGAGTGGATCGTGCTGTCCGTGTCGTCCCTGATCACGGGGCTGGTCCAGCCTTCGCGCTCCAACCATTCTGAGGGCGGGTAGTTGTCCCGGGCCGAGTTGATCGAAGTTGTCACACTCATGATCTCGACGCCGGCGACGCCCCCGCCGGCGTCGAGCCAAGACTGGACTTTGGGAACCTCGACCTGGCAGTGGGGGCACCAGTGAGCGAGGAAGACCACCGCGGTTGGAGTGCCGTCGGGCGCGAACACGACTTCGTTCCCGTCGTAATCCATGCCCGTGATCTTCGGTGCGGGGAGCCCGACCGCCGGGTCGCCGTCGGTGCGTTGGTAGACGGGCAGCCACTCACCCTCGGTGCTCGGCTCGCCGGCTTCGTTGGCGACGCCTGTGTTGCCGGTGAATAGGACTGCCGCCACCAGGGCGACCGCAATCAAGCCGAAGGCGATCCCGACGACGGGGATCTCACGTTTCGGTTTGGGGGCCTCGACGACACGTTGCGCCGACCTCGCGGCCTGCGCACCGGCAGCCGGCTTCTGAACTCGTTTCTTCCGCTTGCGCGCCGGCGGCCTATCACTCATCTGACGTTCACTCCGCAATCTCGAGTGCCGACATTTTGGCCACGTTGGAGCGCAACGCAAACATGAGCACCAGAATCAGGCCAAAGGCGCTGGCCGCCATATACGGGATCGACACGAAGTTCCATTGCCAGATGTAGGCGGCGCTGCAGGGGGCGCTCGCGTCGCAGCTGCCCCCGCCGAGTGACGGGTAACGCTGAATGGCGTAGTGATACACCGCGATCGCGGCGCCGATCACGGACAAGAGGACTGTCGTGAGCCGCACGGAGGCGTCGCGGCGCCACGCCGCGACGCCGAGCACGATCACGAGCGGGTACATGAAGATCCGCTGGAACCAGCAGAGCTTGCAGGGGACTAGGTGGGCCACCTCCGACAGATAGAGGCTGCCGAGTGTGGCGACGGTGGCAACGCCGAATCCCATCCACAGCTCATAGCCGGCGACCGAGTCGAGAATGGCGTCCCGCATCTCGGCAGCGCCCTCGCTGAAACGGGCGGCGATCCACAGCAGGATGGAGCTGAGCACGACGACTGTGGCCGCGACGGCCAGCAACGAAAAGAAGAGCCGCATCGTATCGAAGCTCAACATGCCTCCTCGAGTAGCCGGGCGCTGATTAGGTTGGAGCTATGGAAGCGCCCAACGCCGCAGGCATGTTGCCAGCAGAGGTGTGCGTTGTCGAGGTCGGGCCGCGCGACGGCCTGCAGAATGAAGGTGTGGTTGTCGCCACCGCGGCCAAGGTCCAGTTGATCGAGCAGCTCGTCGCCGCCGGAGTTCGCCGCATCGAGACCACCTCGTTCGTGCACCCGCGCCTGGTTCCACAGATGGCGGATGCCGAGGAAGTGATGGCTGCTCTCGGACCAAGCCCCCCGGGCACGTCGTATGTCGGGCTGGTGCTCAACCGGCGCGGGTTCGACCGGGCGCTGGCGACGCCCATCGACGAAGTCAACTTCTCGGTAGCGGCATCGGAAGGTTTCAGCCGGTCGAATCAGGGGACGTCGGTCGCCGCCGCCATAGCCGCGATCGAGGAGATGATCCCCGAGGCGGCGGCCGCCGGCCTCGCTTCCACGGTGACGATCTCGGTCGTTTGGGGCTGTCCCTTCGACGGTGAGGTGGCGCCGGAAACACTCGTCGCGCTGGCACGACGCTCCGTCGAAGCCGGGGCGTCCGAGGTCGCCCTCGGCGACACGATCGGAGTCGCCGTTCCCCGCGCCGTCACCGAGCGGATCGCCGCCGTTCGGGCGGCGACCGGAGAGGTTCCGCTGCGGGTGCACTTCCACGACACTCGCAACACCGGTGTCGCCAACGTCTACGCGGCGCTGCTGGCGGGCGTCACCGTCGTCGACGCTTCTGTCGGCGGTGCGGGGGGCTGCCCGTTCGCTCCCAATGCCACGGGGAACGTCCCCACTGAGGACGTCCTCTACATGCTGCATCGATCCGGCATCGAAACCGGCATCGACATGGACGCCGTGAGCGACATCGGGCGCTGGCTCGGGGCCCGGCTCGAGCGCGATCTGCCCTCGGCGATCGGCAAGGCCGGAGGTTTCCCCGGAGGTTGATCCGTGTTCGGCTACATCGCGGCAGCGGTTCCCGTTCCGGCGGCCCAGTCCCTGTGGAGGCCGGCGTAGTTGCCCCCGGCGGCGATTAGGTCGACGTGGCGGCCCCGCTCGACCAGCCGGCCCTCATCGAAGACCAGGATCTCATCGGCCGCCTCTGCAGTCGACAGTCGGTGGGCGACCGTGATCGACGTGCGGCCGGTAATGGCGGCCTCCATAGCATCGCGCAGCCGCACTTCGAGTGCCGGATCGACGGCCGAAGTCGCCTCGTCGAGCACGAGCAGGTCGGGGTTCGCAATCCAGGCACGCACCATCGCCACCAACTGGCGCTCTCCGGCGGAGAGCTGACTGCCGCGCTCGCCAACCTGGGTGTCGAGACCCGCGGGGAGGCTATCGACCCAGTCTGCCAGGCCGAGGTCGCGGAACGCCCGGCGGATCTCCTCCGCCGTTGCCTCGGGTTTCCCGTACCGGACGTTGGCGGCGACCGTGGCATCGAAGAGGAAGCCCTCCTGGGGCACGAAGGCGACCCGGTCGCGTAGCTCTT
The DNA here is from genome assembly GCA_041608315.1 of Acidimicrobiia bacterium. Taxonomy (GTDB): domain Bacteria; phylum Actinomycetota; class Acidimicrobiia; order Spongiisociales; family UBA5794; genus JAHEJX01. Next base: position 4,607 of record JBFISZ010000092.1, read on the forward strand.
CAAAACCGATTTGTTTGAGAGCGCATCCGCTGAGGTGAATCGAGCCGGCGCTCGGGTCGAGCAGGCGGGTGACCAGTTTCGTGAAGGTCGATTTGCCCGAACCGGTCTTGCCGACCACCGCGATCCTGCTGCCGGCGGCTATCGAGACGGTCAGGTCCCGGATGACGTACTCATCGCCCGGCGGGTACGCGTACCAAACCTCGGTGAGCTCCACATCGATGGGTCCCGGGGCCAACACCGTGTCACTTCCGCCGGGGTCGACGATATCGGCCGGGGTGTCGAGGACGTTGAGAATCCGGCGAACGCCCGCCGCCGCCGACTGCGCCTCACTCAACGTCTCCACCAGCGTCTGGATCGGCTCGACGAGAAGGTTCACCAAGAACAGGAATGCAATCAGCCGGCCGGCCGTCAGCCCGTCACCGAGGCTCGTGGCGACGCCGAGGCCGACCACGCCGGCTGTGATGAGACCGGCAAAGAGCTCAGCGCTGGAAAACAGCCCGGCACCCAGGGAGAACGTCCGTACCTCGGTTCGGAATTGGGCCTCGAGCGCATCGTGGACCCCGTCGAGAGTTTCGTCCTCGGCCCCGTAGGCGCGGATGGTCGGCAGCCCGGAGATCGCCTCGCTCATCGTTCCCAGCGTGATCCCGATCCGCTCCCGCACCCGATCGTGAGCCCGGCGCAGGATCGTCTGGAACCAGATCAACAGGAGGGCGTAGACCAACGCGGCGGCCGCCACGAATAGGGCGAGCTGCCAGCGGTACAGCATCATGGCGACGAGCGCGAGGACGGCCTGGGCGGAGCCGACGAGCATGCCTACGCCGCCCCAGTCCATGAACTCTTGAATCGCCGTGACGTCGGAGGTGACTCGTGAGACGAGCGCCCCGCGGCGCTCACCTTGCACGTGAAGCATCGACAGCTGATGGATGTGGGCGAATGCCTTCACTCGTAGTTCGCTGAGACCGGCCGCCGACCGCACTGCGAGCCGGACCAGAGCCCGGCGGCGCACCAGCATGGCGATCACCATCGCGGCGATCGCCACCGCTCCGCCCTCCACGACGTTGCCCAGGTCGATGGAGTCGTCAACGAGCAGCTCGGTGTCGACGAGCTGTTGGATGACGACCGGGATGATGAGAGCGATCGCGGTGCCGATCCCGGCCAGCAGCACCGTCACCCAAAGACCGCGACGCAGCTCAGGCGCCACGCGCAACACCCGCCGCAGCGCGGTTGCGGTGCCCATGTCAGTCTCGGTGAATCCGGACGTCGCCGCGGTCACGGTATCGGCTCCGTTGCCGCGTGGCCGCTGTTCTCGTCGTACGCCTCGAGGATCTTGGCGTAGCCGGGTATCCCCAGCAGCTCCTCGTGGGTTCCCCGCCCGAGGATGCGGCCATCCTCCAGATAGATGATCTCGTCGGCCAGCAGGATCGACGCCCGACGGTACGCCACGATGACGATCGTTGAGGGAAGCTCCGCTCGCTTGAGCGATTCGAGGATTTCGGCCTCGACGGATGAGTCGACGGACGAGGTGGCGTCGTCGAGGATCAGCAGCCGCGGCACGCGCACGAGGGCTCTCGCCAGAGCCAGGCGCTGCCGTTGGCCACCCGACAGCGTGGTCCCCCGCTCGCCCAGGAGCGTGTCATAGGTGTGCGGGAGCGTCTCGATGAACTCGGCAGCCCCTGCCAGTGCGGCGGCGTGGGCCACCGCCCTCTCGTCGGGAGAGCCCCCGATCGCGATGTTGCCGCGGACCGTGTCGTCGAAGAGGAAGGCCTCCTGGGCGACGAGGGCGACCTCGCCGGGCAGGGCCGATCGGGCAAAATCGCGCAGATCGCGGTCGTCGAGGCGGATGACACCGCTATCGGGGTCCCACAACCGGGCCAAGAGGGTTGCCAGCGTCGACTTGCCCGATCCGGTGGGCCCGACGATCGCGATCGTCCGACCGGGCGGAATCGGCATGTCCAGATCACGCAAAACGGGATCGTCGCCGTATGAGAAGCTGATCGGGGTGGTGTCGATGGCGGCACCGGTACCAACGTCACGTGAGTCCATGGCGCCGTACGTCACGATCTCCGCGGCGTCGTGCACGGCCTGGACCCGGGTCCAAGCCGCTGAGGAGTGGGCGATGTCCCAGAGTACGAAGCCGATGACCCGGATTGGGATTGTGAGCAGGCTGAACAGGTAGGCAATCGTGATCAGGTCACCGCTGGTGATCGCTCCGGCTCGAATTCTGGTGGCGCCCAGGATGAGCATGACGAGGGTGACGAGCCCGAGCAGCCCCTCGACGAGGATCCGGTAGCCGGCCCATGTGGTGCCGATCGCGCTGATCTTGTCGCGCAGGGTCTCCGAGGCAACCCGGAGGCGTTGCGTCTCGTAGCTCTCGCGGCCGAGCGCCTTGACCGTGAGAGCTCCGTCGAAGCTCTCATGAACCACGCGGCCGACGTTGCCCTGATCGCGCTGGATGGCCTCGAAGAGGTTGAACATGAGCCAGGAGCCCCAGACGTCGACGGCGATGATGGCAGCCAGTGATATGACCGCCACCACCGCCAGCAGCGGGTCGATGAGGAAGATCAGCGCCGTGGTCGCCACGAGAAGGAGGAATGTCCCGGTCGCGTAGGGCAGGGGTGCCAGAATCCACGTGGCGCCGCCGGCATCGGAATCGGCGACGGCCAGCAGGTCGCCCACGCCGCGGCGTTGGTGCCACCGTAGCTCGAGCCCCAGCATGTGATCTATCAGGTTCTCCCGCACGTCGGCCTGGCAGCGGGCCTGCAACCAGCCGGCGCCGATCCGGCGGAACGTGATCCCGATCGCCTTCCACAGGGCCACTGCGGCGATGGCGGCCATTGCCGGCCACAGCCGGCCCCGTGACGACGCTCCCTGGTCGAGCACCGGGATGATCAGGTCGTCGACCACATTGCCGACGACGACGGCTGCGGCCACGATGGCCCCGACGAACGCAGCCGCCCCGAGACCGCCGAGGACGAAAGCGACCGGGTGCATCGAGACCAGGCGCCAGATCAGCGCCAGCCCGCGGCGGAACACGGCGTTCAACGTCGGCCGGTCGGCGAGGGGGGCGCTCACGAAGCAATGCTAGAGGCCCGTTTCCACCCGTTTTCCGGGCCGGCCGCGTTCGCGACCGCTCGCCGCCGACACGCCTAGTCTCTCGGTCGTGTCTCAGCCCGTTTCCTTCCTCTCGGACTTCGGCCGCGTCGATGAGTTCGTCGGCGTGGTTCATGGGGTCATTGCCCGTATCGCCCCGCAGGTCCGGGTCATCGATATCGGGCACGACTTTCCGCGAGGAAACGTGCGCGCCGGCGCCCTGGGGCTGCTGCGTGCCATCCAATACATGCCCGCGGGGGTAGCGCTGGCGGTCGTCGACCCGGGTGTGGGTACCGGACGGCGCGCTATCGCGGCTCGTACGGAGTGGGGTGTGTTCATCGGGCCGGACAACGGGCTGCTGGCGCCGGCCGTGGCCATGGTCGGCGGCGCCGATCGAATCGTGTCCCTCGACAACCCGGATCTCGTGCTGCCGGCCGAGGGGGCCACGTTCGACGGGCGCGATCGTTTCGCCCCGGCGGCAGCAGTGATTGCTTCGGGCCAAGCGCAGTTCGAGGACCTCGGTGCCGACGTTGCCCCCGACTCGGTGACACCGTTGATGATGCCACTGGTCGAGCACGAGCCCAACGCGGTCCGCGGCGAGATCCTCTGGGTGGACAACTTCGGGAATGCCCAGTCGAACATCACTCCGCAGGATCTCGCAACGATCGGGGTCAGCCCCGGCGACGCCTTGATCATGCGGATCGGCGCGATCGAGCACGAGCTCAAGTGGGTCGGTGCCTACGGCGACGTCGCCGACGGCGAGGGCCTCCTCCACGTCGATTCGTATGGCCAGGTGGCGGTTGCCGTGCGTCGCGGCCGCTCGGATCGGGCCTACTCCCTGGAAGAGGGGATCGCGGTGACGCTGCGCAAGCCCGGCTCGGTACCCGTGGCGATTCAGAGTGTGAGCCCGGTGGTTTGAATCTTCCACACGAACGTCCCCACGATCAACGCCAGCAGCAACAACAAGACAAAGGCTGTGAAGGGGCGCATCGGGAGAGCGTATCAAGTGTCACGCATCACGTAGCCGGCGGCGTGCTCGCGACCTTGCCTCTCCCCACCTCCTCTCCCAAAATTTAGGAAATGAAGGAGCCGGTTATCCTTTTTGTGTGGTTAGTAGGGCCATTCCAGCTGCGACGGTTTCCCGCCTTCCGGTGTATCTCCGATCACTGGTCGATCTCTCCGCGTCCCACCAGACTTGCTCATCGGAGCAGCTTGCGGCCATTGCCGGCGTCAATTCCGCGCAAGTGCGCAAGGACCTCTCGCACTTTGGTTCCCTGGGCACCCGCGGCGTGGGCTACAACGTGGCTGAGCTGCGGTCGCTTCTGCGTGAGGCGCTCGGACTGACCCGGGACTACCCGGTCGCATTGATCGGTGCCGGCAACCTGGGTTCGGCGTTGGCCAATTATGAAGGATTCGAAACGTGGGGCTTCGAGATAGTCGCCGTGTTCGATACCGAGGCCGAGAAGATAGGGCAAACCGTCGGCGAGCTGACCATCCAGCACCTCGACGATCTCGAGAGTGTCGTCGCGGATCGCGGGGTGACTATCGCAATCATCGCCACTCCGGCGGCGGCGGCTCAGGAAGTCGCCGACAGGATCACCCAGTCGGGGATTCGTTCGATCCTCAACTTCGCCCCGTCTGTGTTGCACATCCCGAGCGACGTTTCAGTCCGTCGCGTCGACCTGTCCACAGAGCTTCAGATCCTCACGTATCACTTGAGCTCGCGCGCCGACGAGACGGTCCACTAGTCCGATTCGGTCTCGTTCTCGTATCGATCGAGGGCGAGGACGAACATCACGAAGAGAATGGCCGAGCCGACGGTGAGGGCGATTGCGGGGACTCGCACCTGGAAGGCGTTGAGGCCTTCGATCGAGGCCGGGCGGATCCCGCGGGGGGCGTACACCACGAACAACAAGCTGCCGATCACCAGCCACCCGAACGTGGCGGCCCCCGTGATCAGGAAGGCGAGCCTCTTGCCCACGTTGGTGTAAAGCAGCAGGAAACCTGTGCCGACGAAGGACACCAGCGCGGTGATCGTGATCAGGATGCCGCGGGCGGCCGTCGAGAATGCGGTTATCTCGCCTGCGTCGTCTCGTTGCTTGAATAGGGCGTCGTAGGCGTCCCCGAGCAACCCGCGCGCCGGAGGGATGAACGAGAAGATGGTGATGATCACTGCGGTGATGCCGATCTTCTCCAGCGTGCTCAGTCCGGACTCGTCGTCACGGACGCGCCGCGCCAGGCCGACCACACCGCGGGTGAACCGGTTCGGGTTGAAGCGGCTATCGCTCATAGCGACCTCTCATACTTGACCAGCAACTCGATGTCTTCGGTGCTCAGGATCTGCCCAAAGCTCGGCATCCGGCCACTGCCGAGGCCGTTGACCCCGTAGTTGACCCCAAAGTCGGAGCCGCGGATGATGAAGTCGATTTGGTCGGCAGGGTCGGGGAATTGGGTGACGGCCCGGGCATCGAGGAGCGACGGGCCCCATGCCCCCGATCCGGCTTCATACTCGAACGGCACGCCGGCGCTGTAGCCCGCGGTGTGACAGCGTGCGCAATATGCGTTGAACAGCCCGACGGCCCGCTCGGCCCGGATCAGGCTCACCCCCGCACTGTCCGCTATCGATGCGATGTCGACTTCCCACCTGCGCTCGCTCAAAGCCTGCTCGAGGAAGGCGATATCGGCGACGACGGCATCGCGGAAGAGGTCGATGCGCTCGGCGAGCACCGACAATGTGAGGTCGGCGCCGTCGAGGGCCGTCAGTAGCGAATCGGCCCGCTCCAGATCGGGGATGGGGGTACCTTGGGCGTCCTCGTTGGTGAAGGCATCGCTGCGATCGAACTTCGCGTCGAATGCCGGGTCCGGAACGATCTCGAGAGTTCCCGCCTGGCGTTGCTCGAGCACGCGCCACATCTCGGCGGCGTAGAGCTCCAGTTCGAACTCGGCCTGATCGGTGAGGCCGTCACGATCTGTGTCGACGCCCGGCTCGCGGCACGAGCTCTCCAC
>JBFISZ010000093.1:0-10623 GCA_041608315.1 Acidimicrobiia bacterium
CAGCGTGATCGCGGGCACTCGGCCGTCGCGCCGGCTGGCGAACCCACCGAGGAAGTCCGCCGTGCCCCAGGCGACGGCGGCGCTCAGGGCAAGGAGGACAGGCATCGCCGCAGGCTACAGACTGCGGTCTAGTGCCGGAACAGCTCTCCCGAGGCGGCGTGCTCCTTCAGGATGTCAGCAGGCGCGAAGCGGGGCCCGTGCTCGGCGGCCAAGGCCTCGAGCTTGGCGACTACCTCGGCGGCCCCCCTGGCATCGACGTACGAGAACGGTCCCCCGGTGAAAGGTGGGAACCCCAGCCCGTAGATCGCCCCGACGTCGCCGTCGCGGGCGCTGCGCAGGATTCCCTCTTCCAGGCAGCGGGCCGCCTCGTTGATGAACTGCAAGCCGACCCGGTCCTGGATCACCTCGCGGTACATCGGTTTGGACGCGCCGACCCCGATCACCGCGTAGACCGATTCGTCGACGCCGCCCTTCTTGCCGTCCTCATAGAGGTAGAAGCCGCGGCCGTTCTTGCGACCTTTGCGATCGTCGGCGACGAGCCCGTCGAGCCCGTCCGGGGGCGCCATCCGATCACCGAACGCCTTCTCCATGATCTTGCCGATCTTGGCGCCGACGTCGATACCCACCTCGTCGGAGAGAGTCACCGGCCCAACCGGGAACCCCCAGGCCACCAGGGCACCGTCGATGTCCTCGACCTTCACTCCCTCCGTCAGGAGGTGATAGGCCTCGTTCATGTACGGTCCGAGCACCCGGCTGGTGTAGAAGCCCGTGCCGTCGTTGACCACGATCACCGTCTTGCCCTGCTTCTTGCCGAACTCGACGCAGGATGCGGTGACCCAGTCGGCCGTCTGCTCGGTCACGACGATCTCGAGCAGCGGCATCTTCTCCACTGGAGAGAAATAGTGCATGCCGATGACACGCTCGGGATGGGCCGCTCTGGCGGCGATCTTGGCTATGGGGATCGATGACGTGTTGGAGGCGAAGATGGTCTCGTCTCCGACGATTGCCTCCACCTCCGCCAGGATCTCCTGCTTCAGCGTCAGGTCTTCGAACACCGCCTCGATCACGAGGTCCACGTTGTTGAACCCGGTCCAGTCGGTCGTGCCGGTTACCAGCTGCATCGCCTTGGCGGCGGCCCGCTGGGGCATTCGCCGCCGCTTCACCTGGTCGGCAAGATGCTTGGACACGTAGCCGAGACCGCGAGCAACACCGGCATTGTCGATCTCCTTGATCCTGGTCGACACCCGGGCGTTGGTGGTGTTGACCGCAGCGATGCCGCCTCCCATGAGACCGCCACCGAGCACTGCGACCTTGCCGATCGGGCGCGGGATGGCGTCGGTGTCGATGCCGGGGTCTTTCTTGAGATCCTGGCCGGCGAAAAATATCGACATGAGCGCCTTCGCCTGCGGTGAGGTGATGAGCTGAGCGAACTCGTCTAGCTCGGCGGCGTAGCCGGCCTCGATGCCGTGCTCGGCGCCTGCCTTGACGGCCCGCAGCGCGGCTTCCGGCGCCGGGTAGTTGCCCTTGGTCTCGGCGAGGAGTTTCTCCTCGGCTTTGGCGAACAACACCTTGCGTCCGATCGCGTTGTCCTCGAGTGCCAGCTCCTGGAGATGGGCGGGAGATAGCCAGCTCTTCAGTTTCCCGAACGAGAACCCACCGTCATCGTCGCCGGAGCGGCCGATCGCTTCGAGTGCCCGCTTCTTGGCGATCTCCAGCAGGAATTCACGAGGCACCGCCTCATCTATCAGTCCCATCTTCAGCGCCCGGCGCGGCCTGACCGATTTGCCGGTGAGGATCAGATCCAGGGCGGCGGCGAGGCCGATGAGGCGCGGCAGCCGTTGGGTGGCGCCTCCGCCGGGGATTAGCCCCAGCTTCACCTCGGGCTGGCCGAGCTGGGTGGCGCCTTCGTCGTTGGAAGCCACGCGTATGGAGCAGGCCAGGGCCAGCTCCATCCCCCCGCCCAGGCAGGGGCCGTGGATGGCGGCGACGACGGGTTTGCCGTGCTTTGCCGTCAGGTCCTCGATCCGCCCGAAACCCTTGTTGAGGTCGGCGATCAACTCGGCGGCGCCGGCGGCGTCTTCGATCTGGCGGAGCCAGCGAATATCGGCGCCGGCGAGGAAGTTGGTCGGCTTGGCGGAGCCGATGACCACCGCTTTGATCGCAGGGTCCGTCTCCAGGCGATCGAGCAATGAGAACAGGTCGCCGGCCAATTCGGGGCCGAGCGTGTTCATCGGGTCGCCCTGCCGGTCCATGAGGATCGTAGCGACGCCGGCGTCGACTTCGAGCTCAACGTGGGTCAGGTTCGTCTCAGTGGAAGTCACGAGAGTCCTTTCAGCGTTCGAGGATGAGTGCCGCCCCGAGCCCGCCGGCGGCACATTGGGTGACGAGGGCGATCCCGGCGTCGCGGCGCACGAGCTCATTGGCCATCGTCATTGCTTGGCGGGCGCCGGTGGCCGCGAAGGGATGTCCGAGCGATATGGAGCCCCCGTAGAGGTTCAGCTTGTCGAGATCGATGGCGCCGATCGCGCCATCGCGACCGAGATGTCTCTGGGCCCACTCGGTTGAGCCGAAGGCCTGGAGGTTGGAGAGCACCTGGGCCGCGAACGCCTCGTGCATGTCGACGACGTCGATGTCGTCCATTGTGAGCCCGGCCCGGTCGAGGGCCCGGGGCGAGGCATATGACGGTCCCATAAGCATCTGGCCGGACGGGTCGAGCCCGGCGAACGCCCACGAGCGAACGTACGCCCGCGGGGCGAACCCGAGGCGCTGCGCCGTCTTCTCTTCCATGAGCACGACGGCAGCGGCACCGTCGGTCAGCGGTGACGAGTTGCCCGCCGTCACGCTGCCGTACTTACGGTCGAACACCGGCCGGAGCGAGGCGAGCTTCTCCAGTGTGCTGTCGGCGCGAGGTATTCCGTCCCTCGTTACGGTCTCCCGGTACCTGGGGGGTATCGGCAGCGTCATGACCTCACCCTCGAAGACGCCCTTCTCCCACGCCTCGACCGCCTTGAGGTGCGACTCATAGGCGTATTCGTCTTGGGCTTCGCGCGTGATCCCGTTCTCCCGAGCCATCTTCTCGGCGGCGTCGCCCATGGTGAGACCCGACGACAGATCGGCCAGGGCCGGAGGACGCGGCGCCAGATCCTTCGGGCGGACTGCCGAGAAGGCCTTGATCTTCGACGGCAGATCTTTGGCGGCATTGGCCGCCATCAAAGCGTCCACCACGGCATCGTCGTAAGTGATCGGCGGCTTGGAGAGCGAATCAGCACCTCCGGCGATCACGATCGCGGCGTCTCCGCTGAGGATGGCCTGAGTTCCGCTCACAATCGACTGCGTCGACGTGGCACATGCCCGGCTGACGCTGTAGGCGTCCACCGATGCCGGCATGTTGTTGCGGAGCGCGATTTCACGGGCGATGTTGGGGGCGGCCACATCGGCGACCACGGCGCCGAACACGACCTGGTCTACATCTCCAGGCTCGAGGTTGGTGCGCTGGACGAGCTCATTGACGACGGCGGCGCCGAGTTCGAGGGTCGAGAGGTCGCGATAGGCGGTACCAGACTTGAAGAAGGGGGTCCGCAACCCGTCGATAATGGCGACCCGGCGCCCGTTGATGTTGCCTGGGTTGTTCTTGGCCATAGGTCCTCGCAGACTTTGAGTGCTTGCTCCAATTCTACGCCGTTGCGAGGGCACCGGATCGTGGGAACGCCTGCGGCGTTCCTTGCGAGCTCTGGTTTCGCCACAACTCGGGGAGCCGGTGGCTGCGCCTGTGTCCTCCCCCGTTTGACACGAAGTGGCATACGTTTGGGGGAGGTGGGCCCGCCCGAGGGACGAGGGCGGGGTCGGAGGGGGCAGCTGGGGCGCCGTGGGCGGCTTGTGTGGCGGGGGAGCTTTGTTACCTGACTCCGCAGCCCCCGTTGCCCGACTGCGTCGTTCAACGGGGGGAGAGACGCGGTGTGTCTTACACTCCGGAACTGGGAGGGCGACATGCTCGAGTTCGAGTTCGACTTCAACCCGCGGTATCGCCTATTGCTGCGGCCTCTCGGTGTGCACGCCGGTAACTCGTACGTAGCGATAACCGACGAGGACGATTTCATCGCCAAGTTCGGGCGGTGGCAGGTCAGGACGCCGTTGGCGAACATCGCCTGCTATCAGCGGTCGGGCGACTACAAGTGGTGGAGAGCGATCGGAATCCGTGGTTCACTCGCCGACCACGGGCTGACCTTTGGCTCCAACACCCGGCACGGCCTGTGCGTCGAGTTCGTCGAGAAAATCCCGGCTCTGGTCGCCGGCCCGAGCCACCCCGGCCTGACGGTGACGGTCGCCGATGTCGATCGATTGGCCGCGGCGCTTGAGAGCCGCGGCATCGCCGAGCGCTGAATCAGGGCCGGCGCACCGCGATCGAAATCGTGAAGTCGATGTCGTCGAGAGTGCAGTCCCCCGTTTCGCAGTCGGGAACGCCGCTCGCCGAGATGACCAGGTTGCCCGGGCCCGAAGTGACGAGCTCCCACGCCGTGTATCCGGCATCGTCCCGGGCGGTGACGGGTTTCAGCTCGCCGGGTCCGGCGATTTGGGGATCGGTCCAGCTGTAGTCGTGACTCAGCCGCAGCTCGGCTGAATCGCCGTGGGTTATGGCGAAGTTCCTCGTGGAGTCATCTTGCGTGATCGTGCTGCCGTCCCGCAGATGTGTCAGAGTCTGGCCGGCGGTCGTACCGGCGCTCGTCGGGGGCGCCTGTGACGTGGTGGCACCGACCGTCGCATCACTCGTCGAGCCAGCGCATGCCGTGATCGCGGTCGCGAGGACAACGGCTATCAGGGCGATAGGTACGTGTGTCCGCATCCCTTCCTCCTCGGCTCCAGCCTACGTGACGACTGCCGGCCCCAAACTCATGGAGGCGGCGACACCGGTAGCGTGGCACCATGACCGGGGTACAGCCGCTGCTGTCACGCCGCTACGCGGCCGTCTCGATAACCATCTTCACCATGGTGGCGCTCTCCGCGTTCGAGAGCCTCGCCGTCATCGCGGCGCTTCCCGAGATTGCCTCCGATTTGGGGCGGATCGAGCTGCTGGCGTGGATCGTCACGGCATATCTCATAGCGGCCACCATGTCGTCGGTGGCGGCCGGCGCCTTCATCGACTCGATCGGCGTCCGGGCGATATTCCTGATTGGCGTTTCGGTGTTCGGAGTAGCGACCATCCTGGCGGCGCTCGCTCCGTCGATGGAGTTCCTGGTGGCCATTCGACTGCTGCATGGAGCGGGCGGCGGCCTGGTGTTCACCGCCTCCCTGGCCGCGGTGCCTCTGGCCTATCCGCGTGTGATGGTCGGCCGAGCCTATGCGGCCGGGGCAACTGTGTGGGGGGTGCTGGCCGTGGCGGGGCCGGCGATTGCCGCCGTGGTCCTCACGGTGCTCGACTGGCGGTGGATCTTCCTCGTTATCTTGCCGCTGGTTGCCCTCGGCACCGTTCTCGGCGCCCGCACACTGCCCGGCCGGGTCACCCAGGCGGAGCCGACCGGTTTCGACGGCCGGGGACTGGCGCTACTCGCGATCTTCTTCGTCGGCCTGGTTTTGGCCCTCGACTCGCTGGGCCTCCGCTCGGTCCCATTCGGAGCTGCCGCAGTGCTCGGCGGCTATGGCTACTGGCGGCATGCTCGTCGCGCCGACGCGCCGGTCGTGCGGATCGCCCACTTCCTGGTCGATCCGTATCGCTCGCTGTGGCTGGCCATCATGTTCCTCCTGATCGGCGGCATCGGGGCCTACGTCTTCACTCCGGTGTATGTGCGGGCGGCCCGCTTCGGGTCCGGCGCCTTGACGGCATGGAGCGTCCTCTTCCTCACCGTCGGTTGGACGATCGGGGCCAACATCAGCGGCCGTCTTCAGGATCGGGCGACCGGTGACCAGATCATGATGGCCGGCACCCTGGCGACGGCCGTCTCGTTGCTGATCACGGGCCTGCTCGTCGGCCTCACGGCGCCGTTGTGGCTGATGTTCGCGGTCATGGCGGCCATCGGGGTCGGCATCGGCCTCGCCACCAACGCCGCCTTCCATGTGCTGCGGGTGGCAACGGCCGACGCGGTCATTGGACGGGTGACCGCGGCGCACGACTTCGGCCGCAACATCGGCTTCACCGGTGGCACCGCGATCGGTGGCGGCCTCTTGTTTGCCGTGATGAGCGGCCGGATCGACGATATCGAGCTGGTGCGCGACGTGCTCGCCGGCGCCGACGTGGCGACTTCGGCCGACGTGGCCGACGTGGCCGACGCGGTGGCTGCCGGATTCGGCGTGATGCAGGTGGTCGGGGGCGTGCTGGCGCTCGTCGGGCTGGTCTTTGCGTGGCGAGTGCGCGTCTGGCGACTCGAGAGCACCGCTAACCAGCGTGTCGGATGATGCGATACTCCCCGACATGACACTCGAGAAACTGCCCGGCGAACTGCCCGTCCCGATCGACGACGGTGCCGCCGACCACCTGCTCGGGATGCATCTGCCGCCGATCCAGCTGCCTGCCACCACGGGGGGCACCGTAGACCTCAGTGTGGCCGGTGCACCCTGGGCCGTCGTCTACGTCTACCCGCGGACGGGCCGACCCGATCAGGAGTCGCCCGATGGTTGGGAGCTGATTCCGGGCGCTCGCGGATGTACCCCGCAGACCTGCGGATTTCGCGACCTCGAGGCGCAATTCGCCGCCGTTGGTGCCGAGGTCTTCGGCCTCAGCGCCCAGAGCACCGATTATCAGCGCGAGATGGTCGAGAGGCTCGGCGTCGGATTCCCCGTGCTCAGCGACGCGGCGATGGAGCTGGGCACCGCCATCCGGCTGCCGACGCTGGAGGCGGCCGGGATGACGCTGTACAAGCGCCTGACCATGATCCTGCGCCACGGTCGCGTAGAGCATGTCATGTATCCCGTGTTCCCACCGGACGAGAACGCGGCGGCGGCGCTGGCCTGGGTGCAGGCCCGCATTGCCTCGAAGACCGACCCCGGCGCCACGTGGAACGAGCGCTACGCCCGGGCCACGGCGCTGTACGGGGCAGAGCCCAACCAGTTCGTCCTTGCCGAGCTCTCCGGACTGTCGCCGCGCCGAGTCTTGGATCTGGGGTGCGGCCAGGGGCGCAATTCCTTGTGGCTGGCGGCGCAGGGCCATGACGTCACCGGGCTCGATCTGTCCGAGGTCGGCATCGGCCACGCCCGGGAGCTCGCCGAGGTGGCCGGCCTCGACATTGAATTCGCGGTGGTCGACCTGGTCGAAGACTGGCAGCCGCACGAGCAGTACGACGTCGTGTTGCTCAGCTATATCCAGCTCCCCGAGGAGAAGCGCCGTGTCGTCCATGCCAAGGCGGCGGCCGCCCTCGCTCCCGGCGGGATGTTGTTTCTCGTTGCCCACCACCTGGACAACCTGGCCCACGGCGTCGGCGGACCGCCGATGCCCGAAGCCCTCTTCACCGAAGATGACCTGGCGGCGGACTTCGCCGACCTCGACATCGAACGTAACGAGAAGGTGCTGCGCGCCGTCGAGCGCGACGGCGTCACCAAGACCGCCCACGACGTCGTGCTGCGAGCCGGCAGGCGGACCTAGCCGGGGCCCGGTAGCCTGGCGCGATGGGAGACTGGCCGTTTGCACCACCGATCAAGCCGATGAAGGCGAAGATACGGGAGACGCCACCCGAGCCCCCCGGCTGGGTATACGAGCCCAAGTGGGACGGGTTCCGGGCCATCGCCTGGTCGGGAGGGGAGCCCCGCCTCGACAGCCGGTCGTTGAGGCCATTGCTCCGCTACTTCCCCGAGCTGCGGCCCGCTCTCGATCAGCTGCCCGCCGGCACCGTCATGGACACTGAGATCGTCGTCACCGTCGGCGACGTCACCGACTTCGGAGCGTTACAGCAACGCATCCACCCGGCGGAATCCCGGATCAACCTCCTCGCCGCCGAAACTCCCGCCGAGATCGTCGCCTTCGACCTGCTGGCCGATCGAGGAGACGACCTCCGCGATCATCCCTATGAGGAGCGGCGCCGCCGCCTGGAGAGACTCTTCTCCGGACTGAGCCATCCCTGGCACCTCACGCCGGTCACCTCTGATCTGGAAGTGGCCCGGCGCTGGTTCACGGAATACGAGTCGGCCGGCTGCGACGGCATCATCGTCAAGCAAGCCGACGAGCCCTACGTCGAGGACAAGCGCAACTGGATCAAGTGGAAGCACCGCCGCGATGCCGACTGTGTCGTCGGTGGTTACCGGGTGCACAAGGACGGCGACAAGATCGGCTCCATCCTGCTGGGGTTGTACAACGATGCGGGCGATCTCAGCTTTGTGGGGCACTGCTCCGGCTTCTCCGATCATGATCGGGTGCAGCTGTTGGCGCAGTTCGAGTCGATCCGGGCGGACGAGAGCTTCGGCGGCGGCGCCGATGTCAGGGTGCCGGGGGCGCCGAGCCGCTGGTCCGGCGGCAAAGACCTGGATTCGGTGGCCGTCGAGCCGGGAGTTGTCGTGCAGGTGAGCTACGACCAGCTCGAGGGCAACCGTTTTCGTCACGCCACGCGCTTCGAGAGATGGCGGCCGGACAAGCCCGCCGAGGAGTGCACGTTCGATCAGCTGGAGCGCCCGCACGGCATCGGGTTCAGCGAGGTCGTGGGTCGGTAGTCAGCGCAAGTCGACGAAGGGATGGGTAAACATGTACCTGGTACGGCGAGTGTGGGTGGCCAAGCCGCGTGAAGCCCGGCGGGCCGCGACCTTGGCGGCGAAGATCGGCATGGCTTATGAGAATGCCGACCAACGTCACTCGGTTCGCGTCTACTTCAACAGCGGTACCACCCCGGGCGACAAGGACCGGGTGATCATGGAGTGGGTCGCCGAGACCCTCGAATCGCCCTACCGGGCAGGGAACGAGTACCCGGCGACGGCGACCGATCTCGGACCGCAGCTGCGGGAGCTCACCACGGAGAGCTGGATCGAGTTCTACGAGCTGCTCACCGAGGACAAGTTCCTCGACTAGCGCTCTGAGTCTCTTCCGCGGGCTACTCCGGGTTGGCGATCAGGCTCAGCGCGCCGGCGGCCAGGACGAGGATGGTGCCGATCATGAGTATGAAGAACCCGATGCTCGGGGCGACGGTCCATGCTTGCACCCCGGCGACTCCGCCGGCCGCGGCCTGGGCGAATCCGGCCTCGAGGGTGTCGGCCTTGTCACCGGCGTCGAAGTATTTGACGAAGGCGTAAGCCAGGAGCGCCAGCCCGATCACTGCGGTGATCCCGGCCCCGGTCCTGTCGTAGGTCACCAAACGATCGGGCATGACGGCCAGCGCCACGGTCACGATGATCAGGATGACGAGAACGACCTGCGCCCAGCCTTCGAGGCCACCCCAAATCGTCGGTATTCCATCCGGGAATGAGTCGCTCTGCTGGCTGAGCGCTGCCAGCACTGCCTTGCCGTCTGTCGTCAGACTGCTGAAAAACAACCCGATGACCCCGACAAGGGTTCCGGCCAACGCCATGAGGCGATGCAAGTGCATGTCTTCTCCTGTTTTGCTGATCGCTTGTCAGGCGAGGCTACGGTGATGGGTGGCGGCGCTGCAAGTACGTCGGCACCGGCTCAGTCCTCCCAGTTCTCTTCTACCTTCTTGGAGGGTTGTACCCGGGGCGGCTCGCCAGGCATCTTGGGGTAATGCGGGGGCCATGGCGCTTCGCCGAGGCCTCGTTCCTCGTCGGCGGCAACCATCGCCAGCGCCGCCTCGAGCCGTCCCGGTGCGTCGTCGATGCCGGCAGTGAGGTCACCGACGTCGGACCAGCGGTCTTTGAAGGACATGAGATCCATCGCCGTGTGATCGATCGAGTCGAGCTCGTCCCAGCGAAACGGGGTGGAGACGAGGCCGGTATGACGAATCGAGTAGGCCGAAGCAATCGTCTTGTCCCAGGCGTTCTGGTTGTAGTCGATGAAGACCCCGTCGCGTTCCTCTTTCCACCAAGCTGTCGTCGCCAGGGGGTGGCGCCGCTCCAGCTCGCGGGCCAGTGCCAGCCCGGCGCGCCTCACCTGGTAGTAGTCCCACTCGTGGTGGAGCCGCACATATACGTGGATACCCCGGTTGCCGGAGGTCTTGGGCCAGCCCACCAGGCCGAGCTCGTCGAGGAGCTCCTTGACGGCGGCGGCCACCTCGCGGGCGGCCTCGAAGTCGTGGTCTTCGGTGGGGTCGAGGTCGAGGCGCAGCTCGTCGGGGTGGTCCAGGTCACTCGCCCGGGCATTCCAGGGGTTGAGGTCGAGGCAATTCTGCTGGGCCATCCAGATGACGTCGCCTTGATCGAGCGGGGCGAACATCCGGCCGGGACGGGCCGACGGGAAAGTCACATCGACCAGGTTGCGGGCTCCTTTGGGACGCTTGACGAACAGCGCTCGCTGGCCGACCCCGGCATTCCAGCGCTTCAGCAGGCACGGTCGGTTGTAGACGCCCCGCAGCGCGCCGTCGGCACACATCATGAAGTGCTCGACCACGTCGAGCTTGGTCCAACCCTGCTCGGGGAACATCACCTTGTCGACGCTCGAGATCTTGACCTCGCGCCCAGACACCTCAAACGTCTTGGTAGCGCCTGCCATTGGTCGATTCTATGGGAGTCTGGACGCGTTCGTTGTGCTTGATCGCCGATGTC
>JBFISZ010000094.1:0-10292 GCA_041608315.1 Acidimicrobiia bacterium
AACGGACCCAGGAGCGAGTCAAGAGCGGCGAGACGATCGAGGTATTCCCCTACGAACGGCACCGCCGCCTCGGAGCGCATCGGCAGAGGCGGACGCTGGAGGTGATGTAAGTACACGAGTACTCAGTACTTGGTACTTAGCACTTAGTACTAATGTGAGCCGCAAGACCGGCATGCGGCCGTGATGCACGCGCCCCGGTTTCCGTCGTTATCAGGAGTTCTCATGGATCAGATCACGCTGCGCGCCGCAGAGCGCACCGAGTCCGGGTCCCGGCCGGCCCGGCGGCTGCGGCGCGCCGGACGCGTCCCGGCGACCGTCTACGGGCGCGGCATGGATGCCCGCTCGGTGACTCTCGACGTGAAGGAGCTCTTTTCCGCCCTGCACACCGAGGCGGGGCTCAATGCCCTCATCGATCTCCAGGTCGAAGGCGGCAAGGGACTGCTCACCGTGGCTCGCGAGATTCAGCGCGACCCGGTGCGTGGCGACATCACTCATCTCGACCTGATCCGGGTGGCCCTCGACGAGGCAATCGAGGCGGACGTTGCCCTCGAGCCGATGGGAACGCCGGTCGGTGTCCACCAGGAAGGCGGCTTCGTCGAGGCCATCGCAGGAACCGTCGCCATCTCGGCATTGCCGATGGCGATTCCCACGTCTATCTCGTACAACATCGACCATCTGCATATCGGCGACTCGATCAAAGTGAGTGACCTGCCGGTGATCGAGGGTGTCGAATACCTCGACGACCCCGACCGTGCCGTTCTCACCGTCCTCGCCCCGCGGGCCGAGGAGGAGGTCATCGAAGAGGTCGAAGGTGAAGAGCTCGAACTGCTCGAAGGCGAAGAGGGCGAAGCTGCCGAAGACGAAGCGGCTGCCGACGCCGATACGGCTTCCGAAGGCGAGGGATAGCCGTACCTGGATCAGCGGCACTCGTTGTGGGGCTGCGCAATCCCGGCGAGGGTTACGAGCACACCCGGCACAACCTGGGTGGCGACATCGTCACCACCCTGGCCGAGCGTCACGGGGCCCGCTTCAAGAAGGCGCGCCGCATCCGGGCCGATATGGCCGAGCTCGGCTTGGGCGACGCCCGCGCCGTTCTTGCGCGGCCGATCACTTTCATGAACGAGTCGGGCCAGGCGGTGGCGCCACTGGTGCGGTACTTCGGAATCGAGCTCGATCGGGTGCTCATCGTCCATGACGACATCGATTTGCCTTTCGCCAAGCTCCGGGTGCAGGAGGGCGGCGGCTCCGGCGGCAACAGGGGGGTTGCGTCGATCATCCGCTCCCTCGGTGACGAGGCGTTCTGGCGGCTCAAGTGCGGGGTGGGCCGGCCCCCCGGGCGCATGGATCCGGCCGCCTTCGTGCTGAAGAGGTTTGCCAAGAAAGAAAAGGACGACATCGATCTTCTCCGCCAAGATGGTGCGGACATGATCGAGGTCTTCGTCGCCGCCGGGGGAGCTGAAGCCCGTCAGCGAGCCGGCGAGATCGTCCGGGGTCAATAGAGTCGCGAGATAGGAGGCGCCGGTGGGCGAGTTCGTGGGAGCCATCGATCAAGGAACCACCAGTACCCGCTTCGCAGTGGTCGATCGATCCGGCGCGCTGGTCGCAGTCGCCGCCCGGGAACACGAGCAGATCTATCCGCAGCCGGGCTGGGTCGAGCATGACGCCGCCGAGATCTGGGCCAACACCCAAGCCGTCGTCGCCGAGGGTCTGGCGAGCGCCGGCGTCGAGCCGAGTGCGCTGGCCGCGGTCGGCATAACCAACCAGCGAGAGACCACCGTCCTGTGGGATCGCGCCACGGGTGACCCGGTGACCCCGGCGATCGTGTGGCAGGACACGCGGACGGCGAACTTGGTTCGCCGGCTCGGAGGCGACGCCGGGCCGAGCCGATTTCAACACAAGAGCGGCCTCCCCCTGGCCACATACTTTGCAGGTCCCAAGATCCGCTGGCTGCTCGACGACGATCCGGACTTGGCGGCGCGGGCCGCAGCCGGGGAGCTGGCGTTCGGAACCATGGACAGCTGGCTCGTCTGGAACCTCACAGGGCGCCACGCCACGGACGTCACCAACGCCAGCCGTACGATGCTCATGGATCTCGAATCGCTCAGCTGGGACGACGAGCTGCTCACGGGAATCGGTATTCCCGGCAGTTTGCTCGGCGAGATAGTGCCTTCGATCGCCACGGTCGGCCGTTGCCGCGGATTACTCGAGGGCGTCCCCCTCGCCGGCATCCTCGGCGATCAGCAAGCCGCCCTGTTTGGCCAGGCTGCTTTTGGGGCCGGAGAGGCCAAGAACACCTACGGCACCGGGTGTTTTCTGCTGGTCAACACCGGGAACCGCTTGGTGCGCTCCACCAACGGGCTGCTCACCACCGTGGCCTACCAGGTGGGTCCCGGAAAGCCCCGCTACGCCCTGGAGGGCTCTGTCGCCATCGCCGGGGCCGGCGTGCAGTGGCTGCGGGACAACCTCGGCCTCATCAGGGACGCCGCCGATATCGAAGCGCTGGCTCGCCAAGTCGAAGACAATGGTGACGTCTACTTCGTGCCCGCGTTCTCTGGGCTCTTCGCTCCCTATTGGCGGGACGATGCCCGCGGGGTCTTTGCCGGGCTCACCCGGTACGCCAACAAGGCCCACATCGCCCGAGCCGTCCTCGAGGCGACCGCATATCAGACGAGGGACGTACTCGACGCGATGCGCGCCGACGCCGCCATCGGCCTCGAGTCGCTCAAGGTCGACGGCGGCATGGTGGCCAACGATCTGCTCATGCAGTTTCAGGCTGACATCCTCGGTGTGCCCGTGATCCGGCCCGTCGTCACCGAGACCACAGTGCTCGGGGCGGCCTACGCCGCCGGCCTGGCGGTCGGTTACTGGCAGAATCCAGAGGCTTTGCGTGCCAACTGGGCGGAAGACTCCCGGTTCGAGCCGCAGATGGACCAGGCCGAGCGTGACCGGCTGTACGGCTCGTGGCAGAAGGCCGTTTCCAAGAGCTTGGGATGGTTAGAGCATGTTGCGGGGCCCTGAAGCGATACCATCGCGGCGATGAATGTCCCCAATTGGCTGGCAGTGGCCCGGATTCTGCTCACGCCGGTCGTCATGGCGCTCGTGCTGCTCTCGGACGATATCGACGGCGCCTTCGGCATAGCCTTTGTCGTGTTCACCGTCGCCGCGCTGACGGACTTCGCCGACGGGTACCTGGCGCGCCGCTGGCAGATCACGACCGTGCTGGGGGCATTCCTGGACTCGGTCGCCGACAAAGTGCTGGTCACGGGAAGTCTGTTAGTGCTCATCGAAGTGGGCCGGGCGTGGTCGTGGGCGGCGTTCATCATCATTGGGCGCGAGCTTGCGGTGATGGGGCTGCGCGGGGTTGCCGCTCTCGAGAAGTCGGAGGTGCCTCCGAGTCTGTGGGGCAAGGGAAAGACGGTGTTTCAATTCCTCGCCATCGGCCTGGCCATGATTCGGCCCTCCTCTGAATGGGGCCCTTACTTCCTCGATGAGTGGGTGATGCTGGCCGCGGTCTTATTCACGTTGCTCTCGGCCTGGGATTACTTCAGGCATTTCGGTGCCGTGCTGCGGGTCCGCTGACCGGCCGGCGCCCCGGGCTCTCGCCGACCTGGCGGCGGATACCTGCTCGGATGTACGCCGGGGCTTGATCTGTAGCTCGCGTCGAGCCTGTACGATGCCGCAGCCGTGACAGCACCGCTCGCCACGCTTCTCGAGCGCTTCACCCCGGTCCATGTTCCCGACATGCCGGGGCGTTTCGTCGTGCCTGCAGCCATGCGAGCCTTTGTTCTGGCCGGCATCCAGTGCCATGCGGCGGGGCCGATCCTGGCGGTGGTCCCCGGGGAGCGAGAAGCCGAGGACCTGATCGACGACCTGACGCTCTTCAGTGAGGACGGCGTGTTGCTCCCCGCCTGGGAGACGCTGCCCTTCGAGCACGTCTCGCCGAACATGGTCACGATGGCCAATCGGGCGGTCGCCCGCCACCGCCTCCGTGCCGGGAATCGGACCGTCGTCGTCGGATCGGTCCGCGCCGTCACCCAGCGGCTCAGCCCGTCGCCGGTGGCTCCGGTCAGGTTGCGCTCAGGCGCGGAGGAGGACTTTGCGGCGGTGGTTGCCGCCCTGGCGAGTGCCGGGTATCACCGCACCGATCGAGTTGAGTCACGCGGCGAGTTCGCCGTGCGGGGCGGCATCATCGACGTGTTTCCCGCCCAGGGCTACGAGCCGATCAGGGCCGAGTTCTGGGGGGACGAGATCGAAGACATCCGCTCGTTCTCCGTCGCCACGCAGCGCGCCGCCGACTCCATCGAGGCGGTCGAGCTGTACCCGGCCCGCGAGGTGCAGGTCGACGACGATTTGGCGGAGCGGGCCCGGGAGCTGGCAACGACCGAGCGGTGGGCGGCCGAGACGTGGGACCGGATTGCAGCCGGGATCACCTTCGCCGGGATCGAGTCGTGGCTGCCGTGGCTCGCGGCGCCGCGCTCGATGTTCGACCAGGCGGCTGCCGCCGGCGCCCGAATCGTCGTGTTCGACCCGGATCGGGCCGGCAGCCGCTCGGCCGACCTGCTGCGGGAGGAAGCGGATCTCGCTGCGGCGCTCTCGGTGACCTGGGGGACCGGAGCGCCCGCGGCCGGCGAACATCCCGACCTCTACCTGGACTGGGATCCCCCCGACACCGCCCTGTTCGCTCCCGCCCAGGCCGCGGGGCCCGATGACGCCGGGTTCGAGATGCGCGGCCTCGACGCGACCCCCGGAAACGCCGAGTCGGTCGCCCAGGGGCTCAAACGGCTCGCCGCCGCGGGCATTGAAACCGTCATCGCCATGGACGGTGCCGCGGCGGCCTCCCGGGTCGCCCGGGTGCTGGCCGAGGCCGGCCTCGGCCTCGACGTCGTCGAGTCGCTGGACGAGATCGGCGCCGCCATCGTCCCCACGGGGATTCATCACGGCTTCGTTGCTCCGGAGATGCGCCTGGCGGTACTGGGAGAGCAGGCGATCGCCGGAAGGCGCCGTTCCCATCGGGCCGGGAAGGCGCGCAGACGTGAAGCCGACGAGGAGTACCGCGATCTCAAGCCGGGTGACTTCGTCGTGCATCGCACCCACGGGATCGGCAGGTTCGAGGGGCTGGTTCATCGCGAGATGGCAGGAGTCGAGCGCGATTACTTGCTGGTGGCCTATCGCGGGGAGGACCGGCTGTACGTGCCGACCGATCAGCTGGCGGCAGTCCGCCGGTATACCGGAGGTG
Organism: Acidimicrobiia bacterium; assembly: GCA_041608315.1. GTDB lineage: Bacteria > Actinomycetota > Acidimicrobiia > Spongiisociales > UBA5794 > JAHEJX01. The sequence goes on from JBFISZ010000094.1 coordinate 5,237, forward strand.
AGATTCCCCGGCTATCCCGCATGGGCGGGACCGACTGGGCCAATACCCGGAGCAACGTGCGCGAGGCGGTGGCGGTCGTCGCCGAGCAGGTGGTGGCGCTGTACCGGGAACGGGCCGCCGCCACAGGGGTCGCCTTCGACGGCGACACGCCCTGGCAGGGGGAATTCGAGGGTGCCTTCCCGTACGAAGAGACGCCGGATCAGCTGACGGCGATTGCGGACGTCAAGGCCGATATGGAGGCCGCGGCGCCGATGGACCGGCTCATCTTCGGCGACGTCGGCTTCGGCAAGACCGAGGTGGCGATCCGGGCGGCGTTCAAGGCAGTGCAGAGCGGCCACCAGGTCGTGGTGCTGGTTCCGACGACACTGCTGGCGCAACAACACCATTCGACTTTCACCGACCGTTTCGACTCCTACCCGGTGCGAGTGGAGATGCTGAGCCGCTTTCTCACCTCGCGCGAGCAGAAGGAGGTGGTGGCCGGGCTCCGCAGCGGCGCCGTCGACATCGTCATCGGCACCCATCGGCTGCTGTCCGACGATGTGGCTTTTGCCCGCCTCGGGCTGGTAATCGTCGACGAGGAGCAGCGATTCGGGGTGGCCGCCAAGGACACCCTGCGTCGGCTGCGGGCCTCGGTCGACGTGCTGACGCTGACGGCCACCCCGATTCCCCGTACTCTCGAAATGGCGCTCACCGGGATTCGTGACGTGAGCCACATTCGGACCCCGCCGGAGGATCGCCACCCGATCCTCACCTACGTGGGGCCCTTCGACGAAAGGACGGTCTCGGCGGCGATCCGGCGTGAGATGCTGCGGGAGGGACAGGTCTTCTACGTGCACAATCGGGTGCAGTCGATAGACCACGCGGTGACCCGCCTGCGCCACCTCGTTCCTGATGCCCGCTACGCGGTTGCCCATGGGCAGATGAGCGAGAGCCAACTCGAGCAGGTCATGTTCGACTTCTGGAACCACGAGTACGACGTGCTGGTGGCAACGACCATCATCGAGTCGGGTCTCGACCTGCCGCAGGTGAATACGTTGCTCATCGAGCGGGCGGAACGGCTCGGGCTCGCCCAGCTCTACCAGCTGCGCGGCCGGGTCGGGCGGTCCAACCAACGAGCCTACGCCTACCTGTTTCACCCGCCCGAGCACTCCCTCGGCGAGGACGCCTATCGCCGGTTGGAGGCCATCGGCGAGTTCAGCAATCTCGGCTCCGGTTTTGACCTGGCGATGCGCGACCTCGAGATTCGCGGGGCGGGATCGATTCTCTCCGAGATCCAGGCCGGGCACATCGCCGCCGTCGGCTTCGACATGTACATAGAGCTGGTTGCCGATGCCGTCGGGGAGCTGCGGGGCGATCCGGTACCCAAGGTCGAGACACCCGACGTGCGAATCGACCTGCCAATCGACGCTCACCTTCCCGACGACTTCGTTCCTCCGGGATCGCAGCGCATCGAGGCCTACCGCCGTCTGGCCGAAGCGTTGACTGCGGAGGCCATCGACGACGTCGTGGCGGAGTGGCGTGACCGATTCGGCGAGCTCCCGCCGCCGGCGGCCGCCCTCGTCGGGGTGGCCCGCCTCCGGGACGAGGCCCTGCGCATCGGGCTGATTGAGATGGTCGCAGTTCGCAATGAGATACGGGTTCGCCCGGTCGCGTTGTCGGTGTCGCAGGAAGTCCGCCTGCAACGCCTCGCACCGGGCGCCGTGCTGCGCGGCGACGTGCTCTTCATCCCTACGCCGCCCGAGCCGCTGATGGACTCACTGTTCACGTTTCTCCATAGAATGTGGCCACCGCCGTCGGAAAGTGACTCATGAAACTCCGCCTCGCCAGCGTCGCTGTGGTCGTGGCGCTCCTCGCAGGAGCGTGCGGCGACCAGTCGCAGGCGGTGGCCACCGTCAACGGCGTCGCGATCACGGCCGACTTCATGGCGTCGCTGCGCGCCAGCTACGGCGGCAGCATCAACGTCGCCACGGAGGGATTCCGCACCGACCTCGGCGAGAACATAGTGCGGGTCGCGATCGCCCAACAGGCCGAGTCCCAGTTCGGGATCACCGTCAGCTCGGACGAGATCGAAGATCGCCTGGCCAACCCTCCGCTGCGCTGGCAGGCTATGTTCGTCGAGCTGGCGGCCGATGACGACACCACCGCGGCCTACTCCCGGACGCAGGCGGAGCTGTCGATTCTTCGCGACAAGGTCTCTGCCGAGCTCATCAGGCGCGAGGACGGGTTCATCGATGGTGTGGTCACCGATTCGCCCCAGGACCTCACCGCGGGCTGTATGCGCCACATCCTCGTGGAATCGGAGGCGGAGGCAGAGGCGGCTCTCGAGCGGCTGCGTGCCGGCGACGAGTTCGTCGCTGTGGCCAACGAGGTCACCCTCGACACCATCTCGGGTGGGGAGCACGTCGGGGGCTGCCCGGTGCCATTCGGCTCCTTGACTGTTCAGGTAGCCCGGGCCGCCACCACCGCCCCGCTGAACGAGGTCGTCGGGCCGGTACAGAGCGAGTACGGGTTCCACGTCATCCTGGTCGAGCAGCGCATCGACGCCCCGGGCGTCGCCGATCTGACCGCCGACCCGGCGTTCTATTTCCCGGGAGCCGTTCAAAGCAGCTTCTTCACACCGTGGTTCAACGAAGCCGTTCGCGGGTCGGACATCTCGGTCGCCGCCGCCGTCGGCCGCTGGTCGACGGCCGGCCTCGGCATCGTCCCGCCGGGCGAATGATGATCACGATCGTGGGCCTGGGCCCGGCCGGGCTCGAGCGAGTCACCCCCGCCGTGCTGGCGGCCCTGCGCGACGAGACGGCCACGGTGGTTCTCCGCACCCGCGATCACCCGGCGGCGGCCGAGCTCGCTGCGCTGCGATCCGTCCTCGCCTGCGACGACATCTACGAGGCGGCCGCCGACTTCGACACGCTCTACGAAGCGATCGCCCGGAGGGTGTGTGGCGTCGCCGGCCCGGTGGTCTATGCGGTGCCGGGTAGCGCCCTGGTCGGGGAGACGGCCGTGCCATTGATCCGCCGGATGGCCACCGAGGGGGGCCGCGCCGTGGAACTCCATCCCGGCGAGAGTTTTCTGGACTTGGCAATGGAGCGGGTCGGGCTCGACCCGATCGCCGACGGTCTCCAAGTATTGGACGCTCGCGCCCTGCCCGATCCGATGCCGGTTCACCTGCCGACCATGCTCACCCAGTTGGACACGCCGGGGACCGCAGCCAATCTGGCGGCCGAGCTGGGGCGGGTGCTGGCGCACGACACCGTGATCACCGTTCTGGCCGACCTCGGGTCACCCGCCGAGTCGGTGACGGCGACGACGATCGCGGAGCTGCCGCGGGTTGGGACGGGCCCCCGGACGAGCGCCTATCTCGAAGCCCAGCAGGCGGGCTGGGTCGGGCTGGTGCAGGTCAATCGGGTGCTGCGCCGGCAATGTCCCTGGGATCGCAAGCAAACCCACCACAGCTTGCTCAAGCACCTCCTGGAGGAGACATACGAGACGGTCGATGCGGTGCTCGATCTCCCCCAAGGTGCCCCGGGGGGAGATCCGGACTTCGGTGCCTACGCCGCGGTGGAGGAGGAGCTCGGCGATCTGCTGTTGCAGGTGGTGTTCCACGCCACCATGGCGCAAGAGGCGGGGGCGTTCGACGTCGAAGAGGTCGCCGAAGGGATCCGGCGCAAGCTCGTGACCCGGCACCCGCACGTCTTCGGCGATCTCGAGCTCCGTGACGCCGCCGCCGTCGAAGCCAACTGGGAGCGGCTCAAGGCCGCCGAGAAACGGCGCGACTCCACCCTGGACGACGTGCCGGAGGCTCTTCCCGGGCTGGCCCGGGCGGAGAAGATCCAGCGTCGCGCCGCCTCGGTCGGGTTCGACTGGCCCGAACTGGAACCCGTCATCGCCAAGCTGGCGGAGGAGACAGGCGAGTTGGCGGCCGCCATCGGTGACGGAGAGCGGTCGGCCGCCGAATTGGGGGATGTGCTGTTCGCCGCCGTGAACGTCGCTCGCCATCTCGGAATCGACCCCGAGCTGGCGGTGCGGGCCGCCACGGCCCGGTTTGAGGAGCGGTTCCGTTGGATCGAGGCTCACGTCGGCGACGGCGACATGGCGGCCATGTCGCTGCCCGAGCTCGATGCGCTCTGGGATCGGGCCAAGGCCGCCGGGATCGGGGAGTCGTAGTGACTTTTGACGACGCGACGGCCCGTGACGAGGTACCTTGCGGGACGTGACTGGGGAACTCGACATCGTGACTGCGGCGGCGGAAACTCTCACCACCACCACCGATATCGATTGGTTCATCTTGCTCATCACGCTGTTTGGTGGCCTCGCCCTCTTCCTGCACGGGATGGACCGGATGACCGAGGCGCTGAAAGTGGTTGCCGGAGACCGGTTGCGCGGGATTCTCTCCCGGCTCACCTCCAATCGCGTCGCCGGTGCCGCCACCGGGGCGGCGATCACTGCGGTGATCCAGTCTTCGTCGGTGACGACGGTCCTCGTCGTCGGGTTCACGACCTCGGGACTCATGACGCTGGCACAAGCGATCGGGGTGATCATCGGCGCCAACGTCGGCACCACGGTCACTGCGCAGGTGATTGCCTTCAAGGTGACCAAATACGCATTGGCTCCCGTTGCGGTCGGGTTCGCGCTGATGTTCTTCGGCAAGCACGAAGTCCGCCGGGCATGGGGGAAGGCGATCCTCGGTCTCGGGTTGGTGTTCTTCGGGATGGCCGTCATGGGCGACGCCATGGATCCGCTGCGCGACTATCAGCCATTCGTCGATGCCATGGATGGGCTCAAGACCCCACTGGTCGGGATCCTGGTCGGGGCGGCATTCACCGCCATCATCCAGTCGTCCTCGGCCACGACCGGACTTGTCATCGTCCTTGCCGGATCCGGCCTGATCTCTCTCGAAGCCGCAATTGCGCTCATCCTCGGCGCCAACATCGGCACGTCGGTCACGGCGGCACTGGCCGCCATCGGCAAGCCGCGTAACGCGCAGCGGGCGGCCCTGGTACACACCGTGTTCAACGCCCTGGGCGTGCTGATCTGGCTGCCGTTCATCGGCCTCCTC
>JBFISZ010000095.1:0-10268 GCA_041608315.1 Acidimicrobiia bacterium
ACTCCGAGCGCCACGCGGTGGCGCGGATGATCGGCGCGCCGCCCGGCTACGTCGGTTACGACGAGGGCGGTCAGCTGACCGAGGCCGTGCGCCGCAAGCCCTTCTCGGTAGTTCTCTTCGACGAGATCGAGAAAGCGCATCCCGACGTCTTCAACATCTTGCTGCAGATTCTCGAGGACGGTCGCCTGACCGATTCGCAGGGCCGCAGCGTCGACTTCAAGAACACCGTCATCATCATGACCTCGAACCTCGGCACCGCCGAGCTGCGCAAGAAGAAGCTCGGGTTCTCTCAGGAAAGCGACGAGCTCAACTACGCGCAGATCAAAGAGAAGGTGATGGAGGCGCTCAAGGGTCACTTCCGTCCCGAGTTCTTGAACCGCATCGACGAGGTCATCGTGTTCCATGAGCTGACGCTCGACGAGGTCAAGCAGATCGTCGACCTCTTGCTGAAGCGGGTTCGCGAACAGCTCGCCTCCAAGGGACTCGACATCGTTCTCACCGATGAAGCCAAGGAGCTGCTCGCAACGAAGGGCTACGACCCGCAGCTGGGCGCCCGCCCTCTCCGCCGGGCCATCCAACAGCTCCTCGAGGACCCCCTCTCGGAGCGGGTCCTCTATCAGGAGTTCGCCGCGGGCTCGACGATTCTCATCGATGTCGACGCCGATTCCGACTCAGAGCTGACCTTCAACGCCATCGAGACCCCGGACTTGCCGCCGGTCGAGCTGGCCGACTCCGACAGCTGACCTACCTAGTTACCTAGTACCCGACAGCCACTGCTTGGTACTTAGTACTGCTTGGCACTTGGCGCTAACTGCTCTCCGTGTCGGACCGACCAACCACGGTGTCGCGAGGTAGTGACTAGATCATCGAGCCTCCAATCAGAGCTAGACTGCGAACTGCTCGCCCGCTCGGGTGAGCCCTCGTACAAGCAACGAAGGGGTTCCGAAAAATGTTCTCTGCCTTTAAGAAGCGCGGCGCCTTCCTGGCGCTCCTCTTCTCATTCGCACTCGTAGTCGCCGCATGCGCCGAAGATGAGCCGGCCGCCACGACTACGACGGCTGCGCCGGCCACCACGGCTGCGCCGGCTACCACGGCTGCGCCGGCTACCACGGCTCCACCAACCACCACCTTGCCGCCGCCCACCCCGGGCCGTGAGATCTCGGCCTGCCAGGTCTCGGACACGGGCGGCATCGACGATGCCAGCTTCAACGCATCAGCTTGGGCAGGCGCCCAACGGGCGGAAGCCGAGTTGGAGGGCGTGTCGATCGCGTTCCTCGAGTCCGGTGATGCGGCCGACTACCGGCCGAATATCGATGCGTTCATCGCTGAGGGTTGCGACGTGATTCTCACGATCGGGTTCCTGCTGGCCGACGACACGGCGGCGGCGGCGGCGGACAATCCCAACCAGTTGTTCGCGATCGTCGACCAGGCACCCGGGCCCTTCCCGCCCTGGGCGGACGCCGAGGGCAACATGATGTCCGATTACGCCAACCTGCGCGGGCTGACCTTCTCGACGGACGAAGCGGCGTTCCTTGCCGGGTACATGGCGGCGGGCGCCTCAGAGACCGGTGTTGTTGGCACCTTCGGCGGCCTCCCGATCCCGCCGGTGACCATCTTCATGGACGGGTTTGTTCGCGGCGTCGACCACTACAACTCGGTCAAGGGAACCTCCGTGGTTGCTCTTGGCTACGACGTCGAGAGTGGCGAAGGCCAGTTCACGAACAACTTCGACAGCCTGGACGACGGTCGCTCGTTCGCCGAGACGCTGGTGAACAACGGCGCCGACATCGTGCTGCCCGTTGCCGGGCCCGTCGGCCTCGGCTCCGCGGCTCTGTGCCAGGACACCGGTGCTTGCCTGATCCTCGGCGTCGATGCCGACTGGAACGCCACGGCGGCCGAGTTCAGCGATGTCATCCTGACGTCGATCCTGAAGAACATCGACGTTGCGATCTTCAACACGATCAACAACGTCCTGGTGCTCAACTCGCTCGGCAACCCGTTCAACGGCACCCTCGCCAACGGTGGTGTCGGCCTGGCGCCGCTCCAGGACAACGCCGACCGCGTGTCCGCCGAGCTGGCCCAAGAAGTCGCCGACCTCGAAGCTGCCATCGTGGCGGCCGGGAGCCTCACCGCCTACCTGGCTTCCCTGGAGGCTGACGGCTAGAGCGAGCCGCCGATCGAACACAAAGAAAGGGGCCCGTGGGGGCCCCTTTCTTTGTTGATGTTCGATTCGACATGAGCGGCTGAGTCCCGTCTAGTCTGCCGGAGGCACACTCGCGTACGGAAGAGGCCCGTCGGTGGCGACGCTCGAGCTCAGGGGAATCACCAAACGATTTCCCGGTGTGCTTGCCAACGACAGCGTCGACCTCGAGGTCAGCTCCGGCGAGATTCTCGGCCTGCTCGGCGAAAACGGCGCCGGCAAGACCACGCTGATGAACATCCTCTACGGCCTCTACTCGGCCGACGAGGGTGAGATCCTCATCGACGGCGTGCCCCAGTCCTTTGCCGGGCCCGGCGATGCCATCGCCGCCGGCATCGGAATGGTCCATCAGCACTTCATGCTCGTGCCGGTCTTCACCGTCACGGAGAACGTCGTCCTTGGCGTCGAGCCCGTCGGCCCCGGCGGAGTGATCAACATCAAGGAAGCCAAGCAAGAAGTCAGGGAGATCTCGCAGAGGTACGGGCTCGAGGTCGACCCTGATGCGATCATCGAGGACATTCCGGTCGGTATCCAGCAACGGGTCGAGATCATCAAGGTGCTCTTCCGCAATGCCGAGTTCTTGATCTTCGACGAGCCCACGGCGGTCCTGACGCCTCAAGAGATCGAGGAGTTCTTCGGCATCCTCAACGGGCTCCGTGATGCGGGCAAGGCGATCATCTTCATCACCCACAAGCTGAAAGAGGTCATCGAGGTCTCCGACGACATCGCAGTACTGCGGCGAGGTGCCATGGCCGGCCGCGCCGATCCGGCCACGACCACCGAAGCGGACCTCGCCAACCTGATGGTCGGCCGGCCCGTGGAGCTCGTAGTTGCCAAGGGCGCGGCCCGGCCGGGCGCCCCGGTGCTGACGGTGGCGGACCTGGTGGTGGTCGACGACCGGGACCAGGTGGCGGTCGCCGCCATCTCCTTTGACGTCAAAGCGGGCGAGATCGTCGGCATCGCCGGAGTCCAGGGCAACGGCCAGACCGAGCTGGTCGAAGCCCTCACCGGCCTGCGCGGGGTGGCCGCGGGCACGGTGACGATCGGCGACAAAGTGGTAACCCATGCGACGCCCCGCCAGATCCACGAGCAGTCCGTCGCCCACATCCCGGAGGACCGCCAGCGCAGCGGTCTCGTGATGAGTTTCAGCATCACCGAGAACATGGTGCTCGACGGCTACTACCACGAGCCCTACTCGCGCGGGATCAAGATGGACTGGGACCAGGCCCGGGCCAAGGCCGGGGAGCTCGTCGAGCAATACGATGTGCGCACTCCCGGCACGGAGGTGGCAGCCAACACGCTCTCGGGAGGCAACCAGCAGAAGGTGATCGTGGCTCGTGAGTTCGGTAGAGAGGTCCGGCTGGTGATCGCGGCCCAGCCCACCAGGGGGATCGACGTCGGTTCGATCGAGTACATCCACGAGCGCATTGTCGAAGAGCGTGATCGGGGCGCGGGCTTGCTGATCGTCTCGACCGAGCTCGACGAGGTGATGGCCCTTTCGGATCGCATCCTGGTGATGTTCGACGGCAAGGTCGTAGCCGAATACGAGGGCGGAGCCGTAACGGCCGAAGAAATCGGCCTGGCGATGGCGGGAGCCGCCCCATGACGGAACCGCAGACCCCGGCCCCGGACAACGGCCCCGACTCGGCGTCGGGTTCCCGCTGGGCCGCTTTCATGGACGACCTCACTGGGGTCAACGTCGACTGGCGTTCGGCCTTGCTCGTGCCGGCGCTAGCCATCACCGCCGCTCTGGCCGTCAGCGTCATCATCATCGTCGTGTCCGACATCGAGCTGTGGCGCGAGTTCTCGCTCAGCGCGCTGGGAGATGCGATCGGCCAGGCGGGCTCGGCGATGTGGGCCCTCTTCACCGGCTCTTTCGGTTCGTTGGCCGCGGTGTCTTCGACACTCGCATTCAGCGCTCCGCTCATTCTCGCCGGGCTGTCGGTGGCCATCGGTTTCAAGGCCGGTCTGTTCAATATCGGGGCCGAGGGCCAGATGCTCATGGGGGGGATGGCGGCGGTGGCGCTCGGCATCACGATCGATATCCCGGTCTTCTTGAACGTCCCGCTGGCCGTGATCGGAGCGATGGTCGGTGGCGGGATCTGGGGTGGCATCGCCGGCCTGCTGCGGGCGCGCACCGGCGCCCATGAGGTGATCACGACGATCATGCTCAACTCGATCGCCGGGCTGGCCGTGATCTGGATGCTGTCGACCGACTTCTTCCAGCCGGCAGGCCGCCAGGACCCGGTCTCCGAGGACATTGCGGTCTCGGCCCGCTTGCCCCGGTTGCTCGGATTCCTCGACCGCACCGACTTGCGGGTCCACTTCGGGATCATCATCGCCCTGATCGCGGCCTATGCGATCTACTGGTTGCTCTACAAGTCGACAATCGGTTTCGAGTTCAGGGCCGTCGGCTTCAACCCCGACGCCGCCCACTACGCCGGTATGAAGGTCACCTGGCTCTACGTGTCCGTGATGGCACTCGCCGGCGGCCTGGCTGGTATCGCCGGGATGACGCAGATCAACGGCCTGCTCTATCGAGCGAGCCCTGGGTTTGCCGCCGGGATCGGTTTCGACGCGATCTCTCTGGCGCTCCTCGGCAGGTCGCATCCCGCCGGCGTCGTCGCCGCCGGGTTCCTGTTCGGAGCGCTCCGGGCCGGTGGTTTGGAGATGCAAGTGGTCACCGACGTCCCGATCGACCTTATCGGCGTGATCCAGGCGCTCGTTGTGGTTTTCATCGCGGCACCGGCGCTGATCCGGGCGATCTTCCGGGTCAAGACCGGTGAGGAGATCGGGCAGCTGACGACGGGGTGGGGCACATGACGGCCGCCGCAACGACACCCGCGGCCATCGTCGTGCGGACTCCGGCGGAGATCAAGAGATCTCGCTACCTGGGCTTCACGTACCTGTTCCTCGCCGTCGTCGTTCTGTGGTTCTTCGCTCGCTGGAGCGTCGACCTCGGCAACTTCACATTCAAGCTCGCCAGGCCGACGGATCCCTCGGCGCCGGACCTCACGATGTCGGCCGGGCGGGTCACGCTGATCGTCGGCGTCGTGCTCGCTGCCATGGGCGGGGTGCAGTTGGCGCGAGGGTTTGGGAAGATGAACAACTTCGTCCTGTCCATCGGCCTTTTCCTGTTCATATTCGCCTTCCTGGCATGGGCAACGGCGCAGAGCTCGATCGGGGCCTTCAGCATGGTCGGCATGATGAAGACCACCATCGTGCGCAGCGTTCCGATCACCCTGGGGGCCCTGGCGGGGGTGATGTCGGAACGGGTAGCCGTCATCAATATCGCCATCGAGGGCCAGTTGCTGGCCGGCGCGTTTGTCGCCGTCGTCGTGGCGTCACCGTTGACCGGCGGAGAGGACCCGACACTCATCCTCGGATCTCCGATCGGTGGATGGATCGGAGTGGGCGCGGCGATACTCGCCGGGATGCTGCTCGCCTGGGTACTGGCCGTCCTGTCTATCAGATACGTCGTCGACCAGATCATCGTCGGTGTCGTGATCACGATCTTTGTTGTCGGGATGACCTCGTTCCTCGCGCTGCGCTGGCTGGCGGACAATCCCGAGCTCAACAAGGGCCCGATCTTCAAATCGATCGGCATCCCGCTGCTGGCCGACATACCCTTCCTGGGGCCGGTGCTGTTCGACCACAACATCTTCGTGTTCGGTTCGTTCATCCTTGTGGCGTTCCTTACGTTCCTGCTGTTCCGCACCAGGTGGGGTCTGCGGGCCCGGGCAGTCGGAGAGCACCCCAAAGCGGCCGACACTCTGGGGGTCAACGTGTATCGCACCCGGTACCTGAACGTCATCATCGGTGGCGCCGTTGCCGGGTTCGGTGGGGCGTTCTTCACGCTCGGCTCGGTCGGCCGATTCGATGAGAACATGACGAACGGGCGCGGGTTCATCGGCCTGGCGGCCATGATCTTCGGCAGATGGCATCCTGTCGGGGCGATGGCCGCAGGCCTCGTTTTCGGGTTCGCCGACGCCATGTCGCAGACGCTCGGAATCCTGCAGACCGGCATCCCATCGGAGTTCCTGGGCATGGTGCCGTTCATCGCAACGATCCTGGTGGTGGCCGGGCTCGTCGGGAAGGCGCGCCCACCGGCCGCCGACGGTCAGCCCTACATCAAGCAGTAGCGGCCGGCCGGGCCCTCCCTAGCCGTTCGTCCCGAAGAACCGCACCGACTGCAGCGCGAGCTCATCGTATGGGGCTTTGCCGTCGTACTGCTCGGCCGGGTATGTGGAGCGGACTTCGATCGTGACTTTGGTGGTCTCCAGGCTCCCGATCGAGATGCGCTGCGGATCGCTGTTGTCCTCCATCGTCATCGGGAATTCGATCTGCAAATCGTCGACCTTGATGATGAGTGACTTGATGCGGTAGTTGCGCCGCAGCCTCTCCTCGTCCTCGACGTTCTGCAGTTCGATCTCGGTGATCTGGACCGGCTGGGTGAAGGAGAATTCGAGCCGAGCGTCGTTGCCCCGCAGACTGAAGTCGTTCCAGTATGTCTCCGGGTCGCCGTCGATCAGGTTGCTCGCCGCGAACCCGGGGAACGAGGAGCTGGCGTCCACCTCGAAAGGCACGAGGTTCTTGACATTACGCGGCTCCGTTGTGGTCGGCCCGGCCAACGTCGTCGTCGGCTCGTTCGGAGTGTCCCCGCGCAGATTCAACAGCAGCACCGCGATCAGAACAAACAACACCACACCCCCGATGACCGTCAATGCTCGTCCCCCGGGCGTGGCGCGAATCATTGGCGCCGGGGCGACGGGGAGCGGTCCGGACCCCAGCCGGGCGCCGCATTGCTCGCAGTGACGGTTGTGCGCCGGATTGCCCGTTCCACAGGAGGTGCACACAACCGTGGCCAACGGCGCCTCGACCTCCGCGGCCACCGGAGTCGCCGCGGTGGGCGGCCCCTTGGGAGCGGGCTCCGCTGCCGGCGTCTCTCCGGGAGGGGGCGGTCCGTCCTCCAATTCGAACGCCTCGAAGAGGTCGTCGAACGGATCGATCGTGTTGCCTTCGTCCACCAGGTCCTCGCAAGCGCCTTTTCTGAGTCGATTCTCGCCCGAGCGCTATTGTGCCACGAATGCCAGTCATTGCAGCGATACGTGAGGCCGAGCCGTGGACGACCACCAATCTCCTTGGGGCCCTGTTTCTCGTCGCCGTGGTCGGGGTGGCCGGGTACTGGCTGCTGAAGCGGTATCTGAGCGACTAGCGGTAGGCCGGCCGGCCATTCGTGTCGTACCCCGGCGATACTCTCGCGACGGGTGAGAGCCCGGCCAAACCGCCTATCCGATGACCAATCCGAGGTGATGATGTCGTACGTGTGCTCCGAATGCTCGTATCGCACGAGCAAGTGGGTGGGGTTCTGCCACCAGTGCAAACAACGTTCCATGGTTGAGGAGGCGGACACGCCCGGCGGTGGTGCCCGACTCGAAGCCGTTGCGGTGAGTCTGGCGGCGGATGAAGAGACGCGGCGGCGCGCCGTCGGCATCAATGAGGTGGATCACGTGCTCGGCGGTGGATTCGTGGACGGCGCCGTGGTGCTGTTAGGCGGTGAGCCCGGGATCGGCAAGAGCACACTGCTGCTCCAGATGGCGGCGGCACGGCGAGCCGGCGGCGCCGCCGCGGGCCGGGTCCTCGTTGTCACCGGCGAGGAATCCATCGGCCAGGTGGGTTTGCGGGCCCGTCGCATCGGGGCGGCGTTGCCCGATGTCGAAGTAGCGGCAACGCGCCGCGTCGCCGGGGCCGTCGCCGCCGTCGCCGCCGGCGACTACCGCCTCGTGATAGTGGACTCGATCCAGACGATGGTGGCCGATGACGTAGACGGTGCCGCCGGCGGCGTTGCTCAGGTACGGGAGTGCACGGCGCGGCTCATCGCCGCCGCCAAGAGCAGCGGAACGGTGGTGGTCGTTGTGGGCCATGTCACGAAAGACGGCGCCTTGGCCGGCCCCAAGGTCGTTGAACACATGGTTGACGTCGTGCTCCACCTCGACGACAGCGATTTCGCAGGGTTGCGGTTCCTCCGGTCGCTCAAGAATCGCTACGGCTCGACCGATCGTGTCGGGATATTCGAGATGACGGAAGAGGGGTTGCGGGAGGTCCCCGACCCGGTGGGCTGCCTCTTGTCGGGGCCCCGGGGAGTCGCCGAGGGCACCGTGCTGTTTCCGTCGGCACAGGGGAAGCGCCTCCTCCTGGTCGAGGTGCAGGCTCTCGTCATTCCCACCAGAGCCCCCCAGCCGCGTCGCAGTTTCAAGGGCGTCGAGGGGGCTCGGGTCCACCAGATCCTGGCCGTGCTCGAGAAACACGCCAACCTCTCGTTCTCCGATCAGGAGGTGTATGTGAGCCTGGCCGGCGGGATCAAGGTCAGGGAGCCCGCATCCGACTTGCCGGTGGCGCTGGCGCTGGCGTCATCGCGCCTAGATCGGCCGATCGGCGAGATTGCCGCCTGGGGCGAAGTGGGGCTCACCGGCGAGCTCCGGGCCGTGGGGCGGAGCGCGGCCCGCCTCGAAGAGGCGTCGCGCCTGGGTGTGCCGCTGGTCCTCTCGCCCGAGACCAACGGTGCGACCCTAGTGGCGGCGCTGGGCCATGCCGGCTTGACGGCGACGGCGCCGATCCGCCGTTCGGCCTAGCCGGGGCCCGTTGCCGCGCCCGCCGTCCCCCCCTGCTGAGCCCGAGCATTAGAGACGCTGTTGTAGCCCCCCAGTCAGTACACTCTGGGACCGATGACACCGCCTCCCGCCAAAGATCACATCGAAATCCTGCGACGGCTGGCGCCGGGGACCGAGCTGCGCAATGCCGTCGACATGATCCTGCGACAGGGTTGCGGGGCTCTGGTCATTCTCGGCAACGGAGCCACCGTCGAGTCGATGTGCTCGGGGGGCTTCTTTCTCGATGATGCCCAGTTCACCGCGCAACGTCTGGCCGAGCTGGCCAAGATGGACGGCGGCATCGTCCTCGACGACGACAACGAGTACATCGTGCGAGCCAATGTGCACTTCATCCCGGATCCGTCTCTGGCCACGAACGAAACGGGCACCCGCTTTCGAACCGCCGAGCGGCTCAGCCAGCAGACCGATAGGCCGATTCTCGCGATAAGTGAGGAGGGCCGCAGCATCGCCGTGGTGTACTGGAACGGCACCCGGCGGGAGTTGCGACCGCCCCAGGTGCTCGCCGCAGAGGCGAATCAACGGCTGATCTCGCTGGAGCGGCTGCGTCGTCGACTTCAGGAGGCCGAAGACCGGCTCACCCGCAGCGAGGTCGACGACGTCGTCATCGTCCGTGACGTCTCATTGTTGCTGCTGCGGGCGGCACTCGTGCGTCGGCTGCACGCCGACGTCGAGCGGACGGTGATCGAACTTGGTGGCGAGGGTCAGCTCATTCGCTTGCAGGCGGCCGACCTCACCGAGGGAGTCAACGATCTCGCCGAGACGGTCTACCAGGACTACTCGAAGCGACGGGCCCGCAACGGCAAGTCCGTGTTCGAGCGGCTGCAGACGGTCCCCACCGAGGATCTGTATGTGGCATCTCGGGTGGCGGCGGCGATTGGGATGGATCCGCTCGACGCGGCCGTGCGGCCCCGCGGCATCCGCGCCTTGTCCCGGGTCCCCCGCCTTCCGGACGCCGTGAAGGACGCCCTCATCAGCCACTTCAAGGATTTCCAGCGAATGATCCATGCCCCCGTTGCTGATCTCGGCAAGGTGGAAGGCGTCGGTGCGGCTCGGGCCGAGCAGCTCCGTTCGTACTTCGACCGGTTACTCGAAGTGGGGATGACCTGGCGCTTCGAGGATGACGGGCGTATGTGACCTGACGGCCAGCGGCTAAAGTGATGTTCGTTCCCGAGACGAGAGAGCTCTGTGCCCGCGAAAAAGGCCTCCGCGGCTAAGAAGAAGACAGCCGCGAAGCCGGCTGGTAAGAAACCAGCCGCTACCAAGGCGGCAACGGCCAAGAAACCGGCCGCTACCAAGGCGGCAACGGCCAAGAAACCGGCCGCTACCAAGGCGGCAACGGCCAAGAAACCGGCGGCCCGGAAGCGGACTGCGAAGAAGCCGACCGCGAAGAAGCGCAC
>JBFISZ010000096.1:0-10225 GCA_041608315.1 Acidimicrobiia bacterium
CCGCGTTCGCCGACTCGTCCTTTGCCAATGGGCGGTTCACATTTGTCCCCGACTACGGGATCGGGGTCGCCCGCGTCATGTACGAAGGATGCGACGTCTGGCTGAATACCCCGGTCCGGCCGCGGGAAGCTTCCGGAACCAGCGGGGAGAAGGCGGCGCTCAACGGCGGGCTCAACTGCTCCATCCTCGATGGTTGGTGGGCTGAGATGTTCGACGGCCGGAACGGGTGGGCGATTGCGACGAGCGATGCCGCCGATCCGGCGCGGCGTGATCGTGAAGAGGCGGCGGCTGCTTTGGACACGCTCGACGCGATAGTCGCCGAGTACCACGGGGACCCCACCGCCTTCGTCGGCCGGATTCGACACGCCTGGCGCTCGCTGGGCCCGCAGGTGACCGCGGCTCGTATGGTGGCCGAGTACCGCGATCGGATCTACGCGCCGGCTCTCTCGCGTGCCCGCTGACCCGAAACCAGTTCCGGCCTGGCCGGGGGATCTCTACCCGCTCGGGGCAACGTTGCGGCCCGACGGTGTCAACTTCGCAGTGTTCTCCGAAGTGGCGAGCCGCGTCGACCTCTGCCTTTTCGATGAATACGGCCGCGAGCACCGGATCCGGCTTCCCGAGGTCACGAACGGGGTGCACCATGGGTTCGTCCCCGGAGTTGCTGCCGGACAAGCCTATGGTTTTCGAGCGCACGGGCCCTGGAACCCTGCCGCCGGGCTGCGATGCAATCCCGCCAAGTTCCTCCTCGACCCGTATGCCAAGGCCATCTCCGGCGACATCAAGTGGGATCCGGCACTGTACGGCCATATGCAGGCGGCTCCGCGGACTATCTCGACCAGTGACAGCGCCGCAGTGATGCCCCGCTCCATCGTTGTCTCCACGGAATTCGACTGGGGCCGAGACGACCGGCCCGGCACGGCGCTGCAGGACACCGTCATCTACGAGGCCCACGTCAAGGGAATGACGATGCGCCACCCCGAAGTACCCCCGGAGCTGCGCGGTACGTACGCCGGGCTCGCATCGCCGCCGATCATCAAACACCTCCAGAGTCTCGGGATCACTGCCATCGAGCTGCTCCCGATTCACCATTTCGTTTCGGAGCAGCATCTGGTGGATCTCGGTCTCTCCAACTACTGGGGCTACAACTCGATCGGATTCTTCGCGCCGCACGGCCCGTACTCGGCTTCAGGTGACCGGGGAGGGCAGGTCACCGAGTTCAAGCAGATGGTGAAGGACCTTCACCGCGCCGACATCGAAGTGATCCTCGACGTGGTCTACAACCACACGGCTGAAGGCAACCATCTCGGGCCCACCTTCCATCTCAAGGGCCTCGACAACCCCGCGTACTACCGTCTCGTCGCCGCCGATCCGTCCAAGTACGTTGACTACACCGGCACCGGCAACAGCCTCAACATGCGCCACGCCGAGGCTCTCCGGCTGATGATGGACAGCCTCCGCTACTGGGTCACGGAGATGCACGTCGACGGCTTCCGGTTCGACCTGGCGGCGACATTGGCGCGGGAGCTTCACGCGGTCGATCGCCTGGGCTCGTTCTTCGATCTGATTCACCAAGACCCGGTCGTCAGCCGGGTGAAGTTGATAGCTGAGCCGTGGGACGTCGGTGAGGGCGGATACCAGGTCGGCAACTTCCCCCCGCTGTGGTCCGAGTGGAACGACCGGTACCGCGACGGGGTCCGCGACTACTGGCGGGGCTGGGACGAGTCCCTCGCCGATTTCGCGTTCCGCTTCACGGGCAGCTCCGATTTGTACGGATCATCCCAGCGGCGCCCGACCGCCAGCATCAACTTCATCACCGCCCACGACGGATTCACCCTCAACGACCTGGTCTCATATGACCACAAGCACAATGAGGCGAACGGGGAGAACGGCCGGGACGGCACCACCAACAATCGTTCCTGGAACTCGGGTGTCGAGGGGCCCACCGACGACCCCGAGGTGCTGCAAGTGAGGAGGTCTCGGGTTCGCTCGATGCTGGCGACTCTCTTCCTCAGTCAGGGGGTTCCGATGCTCGTGGCCGGCGACGAGATGGGGCGCACTCAGCACGGCAACAACAATGCGTATGCCCAGGACAACGAGACTTCATGGCTCGACTGGGAGGGCGCCGACACCGAGCTGCTCGATTTTGTGCGCCGCCTGGTGCTGATCCGCCTGAAACACAGGGTGTTTCGCCGCCGCCGCTGGTTTGAGGACAGTCCGCTCCATGGCGCCGGGGCGCGCGAGATAGGCTGGCATCGTCCCGATGGGTCGATGATGAGCGACGAGGATTGGCGAGTGTCATATGCAAAATCGCTGGCCGTGAGCCTCGATGGATCGATGATCCCCGCCCGCGGCCCCCGCGGCGAGCCAATCGAGGACGACAGCTTCCTGGTGCTGTTCAACTCGGGCGGCCACGCCTGTCCCTTCGTCATCCCCAGCGACCTGCGCCGCGACGGTTGGATCCTCGAGCTCGATACGGCGACGGCCGATCGTGAGGGGGAGAAGTACCTGGCCGGGGACACCATCGAGGTCGCCCCCTGGGCCGTCGTCCTGCTGCGGCAACCCAAAGCGGTCGCGGTGTGAAAGTCCTCTTCGCGGCCGCAGAGCTGGCACCCCTGGTGCGGGTCGGAGGCCTCGCTGAGGCGGCCGGTGGCCTGGTCGCCGCGTTGCGGGCCGCTTCGATCGACGTGACCGTGCTCGTGCCGGACTACGGCGGCGGTGCGCTGCGTGCGGAGACGCGCCGAGCCCTTGATCTGCCGTCGTGGGCCGGGGCGGTGTGGGCCCGCACGGGTGACCACCCGGACCTCGGACAGGTGACCCTCATCGGAAGCGAGGATCTGGTCCGTCCCCATCCGTACGTCGACTCCGCCGGCATCGCCTGGCCCGACAATGACCGGCGCTTCATGCAGTTCTCGGCGGCGGTTGCGGCCGTCCGCGACGAATTGGCGCCCGACGTGGTCCACCTGAACGACTGGCACACTGCGGCGGCGCCGGCCTTCGGAGACTCGTCGGTCCCCACCGTGCTGACTATTCACACGCTGGGGTACCAGGGTGTCGCTCCGGCAAGCTGGATGAGACACTTCGAGAGGGGTGCCGGCTCCTTCGGTTGGTACGGCCAGACCAACCCGCTGGCAGGCGGGATCCGGCTCGCCGACCGGGTCGTCGCCGTGAGTCCCAACTACGCACGCGAGATCCTCAGCGAGGAGTGGGGCATGGGTCTCCACGAGATTCTGCAGGCGAAGGGCGACGCTCTGGTCGGGATTCTGAATGGGATCGACGACGCGGAGTGGAATCCGGAGGCGGACCCCCACATCGCCGCCCGATTCAGCGCGGCGACCCTCGAAGACCGCAGCGTGTGCCGCCGCGATCTCGTGGAGACGGCCGGCTGGCCGGACTCGAAGGAGCCGGTGATCGGTGTCGTGTCGCGCCTGGTCGATCAGAAGGGTATCGACCTACTCCTGGCGGCGATCCCATACCTGGAGACCCTTCCGGGCCGCCTCTTCGTGCTCGGCTCCGGGCTCCCCGAGCTGACCGCGGCATTGCGGGATGCGGCGCAAGCCGAGCCGGAGCGAGTGTACTTCCACGACGGTTACGACCTGGCCCTGGCGCACCGGATCTTCGCCGGTTCCGACCTGTTCGCCATGCCGAGCCGCTTCGAGCCGTGCGGCCTCGCCCAGATGCAGGCCATGCGCTACGGGGCCCTTCCGATCGTGACCCCCGTCGGCGGCTTGGTCGATACTGTGATCGATGTCGATGCCGGCCGCGCCGGTACCGGGTTCATAAGCCGGTCGGTCGACGAGGCCGGGCTCATTGACGCGCTGCACCGGGCGCTCCGGGCCTACCGGAGCCCGCGCCGCAAGCAAGCCATGCAGCGGCGGGGTATGCGTCACGATTGGTCGTGGCAGGCACCGGCCCAGCAGCACATTGCCCTGTATGAGGAGCTGGCGGCGCTCAGATGAGCGCTTCGAAGTCCTTCGCCAGGACAACGACACCGCCCGGCGAGACGGTGTACCGCTCCCGGTCGGCGTCGCCGTCCTCCCCGACCTTGGCGCCTGCCGGGACAATGCAGTTCTTGTCGAGGACCGCGTTGCGCACCACCGCGTCCTGTCCGACGATCACGCCGTCGAGCAGCACTGAGTTCTCGATTGTCGCGCCGTCCTCGATCCGGACTCCGGGGGAGAGAACCGAGCCCCGCACGTGCCCTCCGGAGACGATCACGCCGTTGCTCACCAGCGACATCGTCACGTCCGAGCGGCTTCCCGCAATCCCCACGACCAGTTTGGCCGGTGGCAGGGACCGTCCCATGGTGTATATCGGCCAGTCCCGGTTGTAGAGGTCGAAGGCGGGAACCTCCGTCACGAGATCCATGTGCGCCTCGTGGTAGCTGTCGATCGACCCAACGTCCCGCCAGTAGTGGGGCTTGTCGTCTTCGCCGGGGATCACGTTATCGGTGAAGTCGTAGACGGAGGCCTCCCCGGCCTCGACCATGGCCGGGATCAGGTCGCCGCCGATGTCGTGGTTGGAGTCCTCGTTCTCGGCATCGCTTCTCACCAAGAGTTCGAGTGCCTCTGTGGTGAAGACGTAGTTGCCCATGGAGGCGAGCACCTTGTCCGGGGCACCGGGGAGCCCTTCCGTGTCCGCGACGGCCGGCTTCTCCCGGAACTTGGCGATCCGACCGCCTTCTCCCGGCGTGATGATCCCGAATTGGGGTGCCTCACTGCGATCAACCCGCATGCCGGCAACAGTCACCGAGCAGCCGGAAGCGATGTGGTGCTCCAGCATCTGGCGGGGGTCGATGCGATAGATGTGGTCGGCGCCGAACACGAAGATGTATTTGGGCCTCTCGTCATGGACGATGTTGAGATTCTGGTAGATGGCGTCCGCCGAGCCGAGGAACCAGCGGGGCCCGGCGCGCATCTGTGCCGGCACCGACGTGACGTACAGGCCGAGGAGCGTGCTCAGCCGCCAGGTCTGGGAGATGTGGCGATCGAGGCTGTGGGACTTGTATTGAGTGAGGACGACGATCTTGCGGAAGCCGCCGTTCGTCAGGTTGGAGAGGGGGAAGTCGATCAGCCGGTAGTGAGCGCCGAACGGCACGGCCGGCTTGGCGCGATCTAGGGTGAGCGGCAGCAGTCGTTTGCCCTCGCCGCCTGCGAGGACCATCGACAGGACTCGATGCTCGATGGAGCTGGCCGGGTACATCGCTACACCTCCGCTCCGGCGTCACTGCCATTCTCGTCGGTCGGTGCGAGAAACGCGATCGCCAGCGGCCCTACCGTGATCGACAGGCTGTGTCCGTGGCCGTGCGCCGCGATCGGCTCGGTGGCGACATGTCCGGACACGATGCCGGAGCCGCCGAAGTCGATCGAGTCGGACTCGAGCAGGGGGAGCCACGTCCCCGGTACCGGGACGCCGACCCGGTAGTCCTGGCGAGGTACCGGGGTGAAGTTGGCTATCACCAGCACCGGCCTCCGCCCCGGTGCCGTGCGGAGGAAGGCGAACACGGTGTTGACGGTGTCGTCGGCGACGAGCCACTCGAGGCCCGCCCCGGTGCAATCACCCTCGTGAAGGGCCGGCTCCACTCGATAGAGCTGATTGAGGCGGCGTACGAGATGCTGGAGCCCACGGATCTCCGGTCGGGCCAGCAGCCCCCAGTCGAGCTCCTGCTCGTGGTTCCAGTCGCCGTGCTGGGCGAATTCACCGCCCATGAAGAGCAGCTTCTTGCCGGGTACTGCCCACTGGTAGCCGAGCAAGAGGCGCAGGTTGGCGAGTTTCTGCCAGAGATCGCCCGGCATCTTGTCAACCAGCGAGCCTTTGCCGTGTACGACCTCATCGTGCGACAGGGGGAGGATGAAGTTCTCGCTGCCGGCATAGATCGAGCGGAATGTGAGGTCGCGAGCGTGGTGGTGGCGATGAACCGGGTCGCGCTGCATGTATTGGAGGGTGTCGTGCATCCAGCCCATGTCCCACTTGTAGCCGAAGCCGAGGCCGCCGTGATCGGCCGGCATCGTCACGCCCGGCCATGCGGTCGACTCCTCGGCGATGATCTGGATCCCCGGATGGGTCCCATAGAGAGTGTCGTTGAGCTGGCGGAGGAAGGCCACGGCCTCCAGGTTCTCATTGCCCCCGTGCTCATTCGGCGTCCACTCGCCGGCGGCGCGCGAGTAGTCGAGGTACAGCATCGAGGCGACGGCATCGACGCGCAAGCCGTCGACGTGGTAGCGATCGATGAAGAAGTTGGCGCTCGATAGGAGAAAGCTGCGGACCTCAGCTCGGTCGTAATTGAAGATGCAGCTGTCCCAATCCGGATGGTGTCCGCGGCGAGGGTCGGCGTGCTCATAGAGGTGGGTCCCGTCAAACAGCGCCAGGCCGTGGCTGTCGTCGGGGAAGTGCGAGGGCACCCAGTCGAGGATCACGCCGATGCCGGCCTGGTGGAGGATGTCGACGAACTCCATGAAAGCGGCGGGCGATCCGTAGCGCGCCGTCGGGGCGAAATACCCCGTCGTTTGGTACCCCCACGATCCGTAGAACGGATGTTCCGTCGTCGGCAGCAACTCGACATGGGTGAATCCCGTGTCGGCTAGGTAGGCGGCGAGCTGCTTCGCCTGGGCGACGTAGCCGCCGGGCTCGTAGCGCCACGATCCGAGGTGGACCTCATAGATCGAGACCGGGGCCGTGAAGTCGAGCCGGTGGCCCCGCCCCGCCATCCATTCATCGTCGCCCCAGCTGTAAGCGAGGTCGGCGATCACCGATGCCGTTCCCGGTGCCTCCTCCTGGCCGAAGCCGAACGGGTCGGCCTTCTCGAGGACTGTCCCGGACTTGGTCCCGATACGGTATTTGTAGCGGTTGCCCGGCGCCGCCGGGGCGCGGCCCCGCCAGACGCCGGAGGGATCGGGATCGAGGTCGAGAGACCCCGCAGCCCCCCAGTGGTTGAAGTCCCCGACTACATCGACTGCCGTGGCGTTCGGGGCCCAGAGCCGAAATGTCGTTGATCCGCGGTCGTGGTGGGCGCCGAGGACCTCGTAGGCGGTGGCGTGGGTTCCGCCGTTGAACGCCCAGGCATCGTCCGCGGTGAAGGGGCGTCCCAGACGGCCGCTCATCGGTAGCCCCCGGCCTGCTCGGTCTTGGTTTGGCGGGATTCGTCTGCTGTATGCACTCGGGCAACTCCGGATCGTGGCGGCTATTGGATCAAGCGATTGTTGCCGACGCGAGGCCAATAGCAAAAGAATCATGGTTCCCGGAGCCCTCCTTGTAGCCTCGGGCCGATGGAAGTCATCGTTGGCGAAGACGACGTCGCCCGCTGCTGGTGGGGCGGGTCGAGTCCCGTGTATCGGGCCTACCACGACGACGAGTGGGGGATGCCGGTCGCCGACGAGTTTCGGCTGTTCGAGAAACTGTGTCTCGAGGGCTTCCAATCGGGTCTCAGCCGGCTCACGATCCTGCGCAAACGCGACGACTTCCGCCGGGTCTTCTTCGACTTCGACTACGAGATCGTTGCCGATATGGGGGAGGACGACATCCTGCGGCTGCTCCAGGATGCTTCCATCGTGCGTCACCGCGGCAAGATCGAAGCCACGATCAACAACGCGCAGCGCGCCCTCGAGGTCGCCACGGATGTGGGAAGCCTCGGGGCGCTGGTCTGGCAGTTCGAGCCGGCGGATCGAGCGCCGGCCGTGATCCCCGCCGTCACCGACGAGTCCGCTGCGCTGGCCCGCGAGCTGAAGCGCCGCGGGTTCCGTTTCCTGGGACCGACGACCGTCTACGCCTTCATGCAGGCGATGGGCCTGGTGAACGACCACCTCGCCGGCTGCGAGGCACGCGTGCGAGTGCACGAGGCCCGGGAACGCTTCGAACGCCCATCGGGCCGCTGAGCCGATCGGCGTTCAGGTGGCAGCTCGACTGCCCGCTTTGCGCCGGGCCGGCATCAGCCATATCGCTACTAGCGTCTGGCCGACCGGCCACTGTCGTTTCGCCATCGGACCGATGAACTTCCCGAGGCGGTCCGTAGCGTGGCTGTCACCTGCAGCCGGAATGAAGGAGAGAGAGATGAAGCGTTGGCGAAACCGAGTTGCCGTGATGGCAGTCGTCGCTGCGACCACGGTCGTTGCGTCGCTGGCCGTCCCGGCGTTGGCCCACGACGACAACGACACGACCACCTATCAGCTCGAGGGCGACGACGGCGGCTCGAAGTTCGAGGGCATCGGAGTGGATCGAGCCGGACGCACCTTCTATGTCAGTGAGGTGACCGGCGGAGAGATCCACCGGGGCGATGTCAGGTCGGGCGTCACTGAGAAGTGGATGCCGGAGGGTGTCGATGGCAGATTCACCGCACGCGGCATCACAACGGACCGACACAACAACATCTACATCGCCGGCGGACCCAACGGGCTCGGCACTGACCGCCCCGACATGTGGGTGTACTCCGCAGCCGGTGATCTCCTTGCTGCCCTCAAGGTGGATAGCCCAAATGCGTTCATCAACGATGTCGCCATCGGACCCGATGGGGCCGCCTACTTCACGAACTCGAATGCACCCCCGGTCTTCCGAGTCAGCAACATCGGTGGTTCGTGGCAGGTCGAGAACTGGCTCGATGCCACCGGGACGATCACTCAGGAGCCTGGGTTCAACCTCGGCGGCATCGTGGTATCCCCCGACCGGCAAGCCCTGATCGTGGCACAAGGCAACGTGGGAGCTCTGTGGAGGCTCGACCTCACCACCAAAGCCGCCACCCAAATCCAGACCGGCTCTGCCGATCTGGTCAACGCAGACGGGCTCGTGCTGCGAGGCCACGAGCTGATCGTCATCCGGAACTTCTCACGCATGTTGACCACGCTCAAGCTGGACGGCCACGCCAACTCGGCGACGCTGGTAGCGGAGCATGCAACCAGCCCGGACCGGGTCTTCACGACGGGCAAGATCGCTCGGGGACGTCTGCTGTTGATTGACAGCAAGTTCGACGAGCCAGTCGCCGAACCCCCTTACGAAGTGGTCAGCCTCCGCCTGGCGGCCGTCACCCGCTAGGTCTTCAACCGGCTGGTGCCCGGCCGGGTCGCGCTCGGCCGGGCACCAGCACCCGAATGAACAAACAGCCATGAAACCAATCCACACCCTCCGTTGTCTCGCTGTCGCCGCGATTCTGCTTCTCGTCGCCGGCTGTGCATCGACCGGATCGCCTGATACGAACGTGGCTGACTCGACACCGACAACCGATAGCCTGCCCACCATCAGCCATATCGAAGACAGCGTGAACGATTCATTCCCCGAGAACACAGACGAACTCAACCGCCAACTCATCGACGCCGCCTGGGCCAATGACATCGACCGAGCCGCAAACCTCATAGCTGCGGGCGCCGACGTCAACTACAAAGACGGCACCGTGCAGAGCGCCTACCTCATCGCCACCAGCGAGGGCTACCGAGCCCTTCTCGAACTGACGCTCGACCACGGGGCCGATATCACATCGCTGGACAGTTACAACGGAACCGGCCTCATCCGCAGCGCCGAACGCGGCCACTACCCGGTCGTCGGGCGGCTCATCCGGGCCGGAATAGATGTCAACCACATCAACCGTCTCTCCTGGACGGCGCTCCACGAGTCGATCATCCTCGGAGACGGCAGCCAACGCTACGTCGACACAGTCCGGGTGCTCGTCGCCGGTGGAGCCGACCTCGAGCTGGCATCCGATGGCACGACCCCGCTGCTACATGCCGTGGCGCGCAACCAGGTGCGCATCGCTGAAACGCTCACGGCGGCGTCGACCGCCGGTCAGATCGACGACCCCGACGTTGCACTCCTCGAATACGCAGCACGTGGTGACGCCGACGGAGTCGCTATCGCGCTCCGTGCCGGTGCTGACATCGAGGCACGCGACACCAGAGGGCGAACTCCTCTGCTGCTCGCTGCCGCCGCAGACCAGGTCGAAGTCGCCGCAGTCCTCGTGGCACTCGGTGCCGATCTCAACGCACTCGACGACCAACATGACACACCATGGCTCGTCACCGGTGTGACCGGCAGCGTAACGATGGCCGAGATCATGCTGGCAGCCATCCCCGGACCGGATCTGGCCGTCCTCAACCGCTTCGGTGGCACCTCCCTGATTCCCGCATCGGAGCGCGGTCACGTCGACTACGTGCGCCGAGTCGTCGACACGACCATCGACATCAACCACATCAACGACCTCGGCTGGACTGCTCTACTCGAGGCAGTGATCCTCGGAGACGGATCGGCG
>JBFISZ010000097.1:0-10216 GCA_041608315.1 Acidimicrobiia bacterium
ACCTAGCGTTGCGGAGCCCGGCCCCGTCGCGGACTATGCGTAGTCACATCCGGGTACACTGCGGCCCAGATGAGGAGGCGAATAGCCGCGGCTTTGTTGTGCGCCGCGCTCTTCTTGAGCGCGTGCGGGGGAGACGCGATCAACGCGGGTACCGGAGCCGACACCATCCCGGATCCGGGACGGGACTTCCCCATCACCACCGGCCAGGGGCTGAACCTCGAGGCGAGGGCCTGGGGTACCGGGTCCACATACGTCGTGCTCGCTCACATGCGACCCGCCGACATGACGTCCTGGTTCGATTTCGCCCGGCTGCTGGCAAACGAGGCTTACACGGCGATCGCATTCAACTTTCGGGGTTACGGGAAGTCAGACGGCGAGCAGGGCGAGTTTCGGGTGGCCGACGACGTCCGCAGCGTCGTCAACGCCGCAGTCGACGCCGGCGCAACGAAGGTCTTCGTCATCGGTGCCTCTATGGGCGGAACCGGAGCGGTGGCGGCCGGGGCCAGCGACCTGATAGCCGGTACTGTGACGCTGTCGGCACCCGCAGTTTTCGAGGGGCTCGACGCCGCCCGCATCTCTCACCTCGTCGCCGGCCCCCTCCTGTTGATAGCCGCCGACGAAGACGGCGAAGCCGCCAACGATGCCCTCAAGATCGCCTCCGGCAACGCCGACGCCGAGCTTCTCGTGCTGCCCGGGGCGCAGCACGGCACCAATCTCTTCGCCGAGCACGGGCCGGAGATCACCGCACGAATCCTGGATTTCCTCGCCGCCAACTGAGCCGTTGGGCCGGTTTTGACACGTGTGAGACAATCAAGGGTTATGGCTATGCGTGACCGGTCTGTCCTCACGGAGATTCTCCCGCCCGATGAGCGAGTCATCGAGGCCGTCGTAGCTCGCTATCAACGCATCGCTCCGGCCGTCTTGCGCTTCGCCCGCACGATTGCCGGCAACGATGGTCTCCAGGTGCGACTCGGCTCTCAAGCGACTGCCGCCGGCGACGACATCGTCCTCGACCCCCGTGTGTTCCAGTCCGCCTACGCCCGGTCGGCTCCGGTGACGCCGACCGAGGTGGCGCTGACCTCGGCGCTCCACGAGGTCGTCCACATGATGTCGACGAACTTCGACGAGAAACGCCCGGTCCCCCGGTCGTGGCTGCCGACTCCGGAGGAAACGGCGCAGCTGCCGCCCGCCGCCGACCCCGAGCCGCGGCCTCGTGACCCGATGGGCTACTTCGACTTCACGGGCCCCGAATCCGACGAATTCGAAACTGACGAGGAATTGCCGGCAGAAATGCTCGCGGACCTGCTGTCCGCGGGCGCCGAAGACGCCGCGCCACCCGCAGCTGCAGATCAGCCGGTGAACCTCCTCGACGCGCTCCACGAGGCCGGTGGGGCCGCCGCTGAGGCCCTGTTCCTCTCGATCGAGGACGCTCGCCAGGAGATCCAACACCTGGCTCCATACGCCGGAGTCCGGTCCGTATTGACCGACCTCTACCGCGCCGCCACGCCGGATGCGTTTCGCGACGCCCGCCCCCTCGGCCAGTTCGCCCTGGCGTGCTTCATGATCATCGGCGGCTACAACGACCGCGGCTCGCTGCAGCGCCGGATCGCCCCCCATGCCGCCGCCGCCCTCGACGACGCCGCCGGATGGCTCGACGAGGCGATTCGCCAGTCGGACCCGTGGGAAGTCGCCGGCATCGCCGTCGAACTCCTGAAGATCGCCCGCCTCCATCAGCTCATCACTCCGGGAGCCGACTCGGATTCGGCGGCTACCCAGAAGGCCAAAGGCGAAGCCGACCGGCAGGCAATCGCCGAGACGGTCGACGCAGTGCGCATCGTCACTCCGACTCTCCGCGACATGGAGAGCTACGAGCAGACCCGCCAGGCTTCGCAGAGCGTCAGCGCCGACAAGGGCCGCAAGGGCGAGGCCGAACACGCTGGAGACCCGGCCACCGACCAGCTGGTGCGAGTATCGGAGTCGCCCACCGTGTATCTGCCGACGGGACAGGGCGGCAAGCTGCTGGTGGAGACTTTCCCCACGGCATTCCGGGCGCTGGCACCCGATGGGCGGCGCATGCTCGAGCAGGCGGCCCGGGAATGGGGCGTCGCCCAGCGACGAGTGTCCGGCGAGCTCTACCCACTGTTCCTGGCCAATCAGCGGCGCGGCCTCCGCTCCGGTTACGACGCCGGCGACCTCTCCCCCTATGCCGCGCTCCTCCTCGGCGCCGGGCTCTACGAGCGGATGTTCGAACGCCGCGATCTCCCGACGCGCCGTTCCTACGGGGTCAGCCTGCTGGTCGACGGCTCCGCCTCGATGCTGCAGCCGCGGCCCGCGCAGGGCGGCCGCAAGTCGCCGTGGGCGCTGGCGGCGGCGACGCTCGGCGCCTGGACCTTGGCCCACTTGTGCGACGAGCTGCAGATCGAGTTCGAGGTGGCGCTCTTCAATCGCAGCTTCGCCGCGAAAGCCGACGACACCGAGTCCAGCTACAACCAGCGCCGGGTTGATGCCACCGGGGCGCTGCGCCGCAGCCAGGGTGGCGCGGCCGAGCGACTAACCCGCACCGTCAACCACTACGTCCTGAAACGGTTCGACGATCGCTGGCGTCATGTCGAGGACGGCATTGCCGGGCTCTTCTACATGGCGGCGGACCCCCAGGATGCCGCCCGGCAGGTTCGCCTCGACCGCACCGGGGGTCCCCCGCTCTCGATGTTCGAGAAAGCAGCCAACGTCGACGAGTACAACGTGGCATATGCCGCCAAGCGACTGGCAGGCCGCCACGTCAACCACCGCATCATCGTGGTTCTGGCCGACGGCATGACGCGGGGCTCGGTCAACGACCTCGCCGAGTGTGTCCATGAGGTTGAGCTGGGCGGAGCCACCGTTCTCGGCATCGGCATCGGGGACGACACGGTGCGCGCGGCCTACAGCCGCCACCAGATCGTGGAGCGACCCGAGACGCTGGCGCGAGCGATGGTGGACGGCGTCAGATCGACCCTGTTCAAGACCCTCGCCGGCACGGCTGGCGCCGGCTGGTGGCTGCAAGCGAGCCGCGGCGCCGCCCCCACCAACGGCAGCAACACATTTGGCCAATTACAGAGGAGCTCTCATGGCTGAGACCGTCACTTTCGAAGATCCCACCGGGGAAGGTAAGCCGGTCGAGCTCGACGTCACCACCGTCCCCAAGGACTTGCCCGACTACGCGACCAGGATGGATCACATCCCCAATCCAGATCCTTACTACGTCGATCTGGGCATGCTGTATCGCCTGGCGGCGCTGGAGAAGGTGCGGCGGGACCACTTCGAAGACACTCCGCTCCATCTGGCGCTGCGCGGGCACATGGGCACTGGCAAGGACCACGATCTCGAGCAGTTCGCCGCCGTGCTCCACACGCCGCACTACCGGATTCCGCTGACCGGCGAGGTGCGCGACATCACGTTGATCGGCTCGGTGAAGCTGCACGGCGACGGGCAAGGCGGTACGGAAAGCCGCTGGCAGGACGGCGACATCACGCGGGCCTTGCGCGGCCCGGCGCTGATCAACCTCTCGGAGCTGAATGCCGCCGGGGCGGAGACCTTGTTTGCGCTCCACGGGCTGCTCGACAGGCACCAGGCACTCGAGCTGCCCACGGGAGAGATGGTGCGCCTCCGCCGCGACGTGCGCGTTTTCGGCACGCTCAACCCGACGGACCTCCGAGACTACGCCGGCACCCAAACACTGAACAAGGCTTTTGCCGACCGCTGGATCATCTGGGAGAAGGACTTCCCCAATGAAGATGAGCTGACTGCGATGCTCGACCGGCGCCACGACGACCTGGCCGACGAGTACTCCGTCCTGATCGCCAAGCTGGCGACCGAGGTCAACGCCTCGTTCACCTCAGCCGACTCGCGCACCCGGGTGGAGACTCCGATGTCGCTGCGCACCGTCCTCGATCGGATCCCGGCCGGGCTCCGGATCTACTCGCACACCGCCGACCCGCTGCGCCGCACTTGGGAGGAGATGGTGCTCCCCCACATCGATCCCTACGACCGAGACCACTACGAAACCGTATGGGCCGCCGTCGCGCGCGTTGGCCCGAGCAAGGCTCCGTTCTAGGTACCTCGCGCCTTTCGGTCGAGGCGTACCGGGAGCGGGTGGGAGATCGGCACCGGCTTGGAGTAGCAGGCGATCTCGTGGGCGATCTCGAATCCCGACCCGAGGTAGAGCGCGCCCGACGCCGCGTTGCCCCCCTCGAAACGAACCGTGCCGGTATGCAGCCCCGCCTCGCGCATCTGCGCCAGTCCGGCGGACATGAGCGCCCGGCCCACGCCGATTCGCCGATGATCGGGGTGCGTACCGACCGGCTCGAAGAGGCCCCGGCCGGAAATCGGATCGTGCCAGGTTTCCGCGAAACCCGCCAGTGAGCCGTCCGGGGCGACAACCAGCCACTCCAGCTCCGGGCGACAGCCGAAGGTCCCTATGAGGGCCGCGTAGTCTCCAGGGTTCCCGGTCGAACCGAAGGCGGCGGCATGCAGTGCCCCGATCTCGGTCGCCTCGTCGCGGCGAGCGGTCCGAATGCCGTAGCCGTCGGGCAGCGAGATCGGCAGGGGGCTGGCGGTGGGCCTCTCCGTGAGGTAGCAGGGCTCGTGGCTGTGGCCCCACCCGCCGGCGGCTGCCGCCTCGATCCGGTCCCGGTCGTCCGTGTAGACGTCGATGGAGACCTTCATGACCGACTTGCCGACCTCGGCCATGAGGTCGAGGAGTGCCGCTTCGGCCCAGAGCAGCAGGTCGAGCTCGAAGTCGCCGCCACGACTGTCGGGCCGAATCTGGAGATCAAAGCTGTCGTGATTGGGTTGGAGCAACACCCATGCGGTGACGCCGGCATCGTCCTCCCAGACGTGAACGAGCCGGGAGACATCGTGGTGGCGATGGGCATTGAACATGCGGTGCACGATGTCGCCCGGGTGCAGATAGCCCGCCTGCCCGGCCTCCGCGATGGCGCGGCCGTTGAAGTCCTGGAGGCGCCCCAGCTCCTCCGGGCTCCGGAGCCACCGTCCGCTGCGGCTCACAAACCCGCCGCCAGGTCGATGGCTTCGATCAGCGTGTCGGCGACGGGGACCCCGGTAGCGACCAGTTGCGGACGATGGTGCGAACCACCGTTGTAGAGGACGCACCCGATGGCCGCCGCCGCGGCGGCTGCAGCGTCGTCGAACGTATCGCCGATCAATACCGTCCCGGGGTCGCCGTTCATCGGCAGTTCCTCGAGGTGCCGGCGGAGCAAGTCCTCTTTCCGATCGCCGCGAGCCGTGTCGCTGCCGCGCACCGCGACCATCATCTCGGTCAGGCCATGGCCGGTGACCGTGGGGACGAGGAGGTCGTGGGTCCACATGGACAGGATGGACTGCGTCAGCCCCCGCTCCACGGCGTAGGCGGCGGCCCGGTGGGCGTCCGTAGTCGGGGCCGCCAGGTGGAGCCTCTCCATGTACGCGTCGTGGAAGGCCGTGTTGATCGTCTCCCATTCGGCATCCGTGACGGCCCGCCCGAGCAGCACGCCGTAGAAGGCGCGCACCGGCCTTTGGTAGTGGTCCCGATAGCCCTCCGCATCGATGGCGGCTTCGGCGCTGATCGCCGCCAAAGACGCGTTGACGGCTTGCACCACGATGTGGTTGTCGTCGAAGAGAGTGCCGTTCCAATCCCATATCAGGTGCATCGGAGTCAACGGTAATGCACCGGGTGGTCAAGCCAAGCGCCAATACGCGGTAGCGTTGCCTCGATGAGATACAACCTCGGAGACGAAGATCTCGACGCCCGCCTGCGGGCGCTGGTGCGCGACGCCGTCGCCGGCGATCCCGACGATCGTGATGATGACGACCTCGTCGGGGAGATACTGGTGACCGGTCTCAAGATGCTGCGGGACAACAATGACCGGGGCAACCTCAAGCTGACCAACAGCGCCCTCAAGGAGATGCGCTACGCATTTCTCATCTTCTCCAAGTACCAGGGCATTCCCAAAGTGACGATCTTCGGCTCCGCCCGCACACCCGAGGAGGCGCCGAACTTCATGCTGGCGGAGGATTTCGCCCGGCTGATGGCCGAGAAGGGCTGGATGGTCGTCACCGGCGCCGGGCCGGGGATCATGCGGGCCGGCAACCGCGGCGCCGGAATCGACAACAGCTTCGGCGTCGCGATCCGACTGCCCTTCGAGGCATCCAACAACGAGTTCCTCCACGAGAGCCGGTTGATCAACTTCAAGTACTTCTTCACCCGCAAGCTGATGTTCGTCAAGGAATCCGACGCGTTCGTGATGTTTCCCGGCGGCTTCGGCACCCAGGACGAGGCCTTCGAGCTGCTGACGCTGGTGCAAACCGGCAAGGCCCCCCTGACGCCGATCGTTCTCCTCGAAGCGCCCGGCACGGGGTACTGGGACGCCTGGCGCCGGTTTGTCTCCACATTGCTCGACCAGGGAATGATCTCCGCCCACGACTTCAACCTCTTTTTCCACACCAACGACCCGGCTGCGGCGTACGAAGAGATCGCCCGGTTCTACCGGAACTATCACTCGCAGCGGTATGTGGACGGCAAGCTCGTGATTCGCATGAAACGGGCGCCGACGGCCGCTCAGGTGGCCGAGCTGAACGAGGAATTCGCCGACATCGTCGTGTCCGGATCCATTGACGCAGTTGACGTCACCGAGCACGAGGCGCGCGACAACGACCATCCGGAACTCGCCCGAATCATGTTCCACTTCAACCGACGCGATATCGGGAGATTGCGTCAATTGGTGAACCGGCTGAACGGGTGGGTCGGCGAGTCATAGCCGGTTCCGGCGCAGTAGAATGGGCCGGTAATGCGGGAAATCCTCTCCGATCTCGTCGCAGAAGAGCAGTCGCTGGACCAATTCCTTCAGGGGCTGCACGAACGCGATTGGAAACTGCCGACGATGGCGCCCGGCTGGTCGATCCACGACACGATCAGCCACCTGGCATTCACCGAATGGGCTGCTGCCCGAGCACTCGAAGGGCAGGAGGCGACTTCCGTACGGGTCGACGACATCGACGAGTGGACGGCCCGAGGCGTGCTCGAAGGCCGTCCCAAGCGCTACCAAGAGGTGATCGAGTGGTGGCGCTCCGGTCGCGCCGCCGTCGTCGACGGGCTCTCGAAGAAACTGCCGTCGGACCGCGTCGAGTGGGTGCTGGCCCCGATGAGCGCCCGGGCTTTCGCCACGCTGCGGCTGATGGAGACGTGGGCCCACGGACTCGACATCAAGATGGCGCTGGCGCACCGTTTCAAGGGTGAGCCCGAGGACGATCCCCTGCTCGACAGCCCCCGGCTGCGCCACGTCGCCTGGCTGGCCCACCGCATGCTGCCGTGGTCGTTCCAGCTCGCCGGCGAGGACTTCCCCGAGGGGGGCGTCCGGGTCGAGCTCATGGGCCCCAACTACGCCCGCTGGGTCTACGGACCGGCCGATGCCGAGAACGTCATCAAGGGGGTCGCCGGAGAATGGTGCCGAATCGCCGTCCATCGCCTCGACGTCTCTGCCACCAACCTCAAGGCCGAAGGCGAGCAGGCCGAGATCGCGCTGCGCGTCGTCCGGGCCTACTGAGCCGGCCAGGGGAATCGCCATGATCGCTACCCGGCGCGGTGATCTGCCACGTCTGGTCGGGATGGTGCACCTGCTTCCC
Source organism: Acidimicrobiia bacterium (assembly GCA_041608315.1). Classification (GTDB taxonomy): domain Bacteria; phylum Actinomycetota; class Acidimicrobiia; order Spongiisociales; family UBA5794; genus JAHEJX01. Next base: position 7,660 of record JBFISZ010000097.1, read on the forward strand.
CTACCCGGCTCGCCCGAGTTCGACGGCGACTTCGACGCGGTGCTGGAACGGGCGGTGGCCGACGCGGCCACCTTGGCCGACGCCGGGTTCGGCGGGATCATGATCGAGAACTTCGGTGATGCGCCGTTCATAGCCGATCGGGTGCCGCCGGTGACGGTGGCGGCGATAACGCGAGCCGCGCTGGCCGTGGCCGGCGCCGTCGACCTCCCGTTCGGCATCAACGTCCTCCGCAACGATGCGCTCAGCGCGGTCTCGATCGCGGCGGCCACGGATGCCCGCTTCGTGCGCGTCAACGTGCTGGCCGGGACGATGTTCACCGATCAGGGGCCGATCGTCGGCAAGGCCGCAGAAGTTGCCCGGCTGCGCGCCGCGCTGGGCGCCGACATCGCGATCTTCGCCGACGTCTTCGTCAAGCACGCCGTGCCGCCGGCCGGGTTGACCCTGGAGCGGGCGGCCGCTGAGCTCGCCGGCCGCGGCGGCGCCGACGCGGTGGTCGCCTCGGGTCTGGCAACGGGCAAGCCGCCCACGGTGGAGCATCTCGCGGCGACGAAGGCTGCGATCGGCGACGTGCCGCTCTATGTGGGCTCGGGCACGGACGTGGCGAGCGCGGCAGCGTTCCTGGCGGCAGCGGATGGGCTGATCGTGGGGAGCGCCACGAAACCGGGTGGGGATACCGCCGCGCCGGTGGACCCGGCGCGGGCACGGGCGCTTGTTGAGGCGGCCGGGCTGTAGCGCCGGGCCGGTTATGTGGTGCGGTGCTGGGTGGTGTTGTCGGGACGGCACGGAGTTGCTAGCGATGGGGGTGGTCCACTGATGGGTCTCCCCGGAGCTTGGATCCGCGGTTGGTGTTGGGGTTTGTGGGGTTTCGGTACGCGACAAGTGCCCTCTGGCCTGGGAGAATGGGAGTGTCGAGTTCCTGTTCGCACCGAGCCGGAGGGCACTTTTATCGTGAAGCCAGTATCGCAGCTATCGCGCCGTTTCCGAGTCGCTTTCGATGACACTAAGACAGTTCCCAACGCCGGGTTGGTGATCCCTCTACGACTGGCCGACAGAATCGGTGTTGGAGAGGGAATCAATCGTCGAGTCAGCGGCTGTGACCGCAGTAGCACCTCTAACAGCGGCGACAAAGCAATGAACCTGGTAGCCATGCTGATATCAGGCGGCGAGTTCATCTCCGACGTGGAGGTACTACGAGCCGGTTCAACAATGCAGCGCCTCGGTTACCGACGGTTCTCGTCATCGCGTCTAGGTGAGTGGCTCCGATCCCTCACCACCCGAGATATTGAGGGACTAGCCGATACCCTCACCGAGGTCACCGCCACCGCCTGGAACCAACAACCCGGCGTCGACTTATCGCCAATCTCGCAACCGGATCCGTTGATCATCGATATCGATGCCACCTTCACTGAAACCTACGGGGCTGACAAAGACGGCACCGCGGCCCGCAACTACCTGAACCGGCGCGGCTATCACCCGCTGCTAGCCGTTGTAGCCTCCACCGGGGAGGTAATCGCGGCTCGGCTGCGGGCAGGGAACACCGCCCCTGCTCATGGCGCTTCTGATTTCGCGGCTGAGGCGATCAATCGAATCCGTTACCTCACCGGTAACGCAACGGATCTGTTGCTACGAGCCGATTCCGGGTTCTACCTCAAAGCGCTCTTCGATCACTGCATAGCCGCCAACGTCCGTTTCTCAGTCACTGTCCGGCAATTCCCAGCTGTCCGTGAGTTGATCACCAGCATTGACGACACCCAATGGCAGCGAGTATCGGCCACGAAAACAGAACACATCGACATTGCCGATATCCCGTTCAAGATCAAAGGCGCCGCTGGCACCAACCGCATCGCGTGTCGACTCATCGTGCGCCGTAACACCACCCTCCAAAACGCCGCCGACCCCCAACTCCGGCTCTTCGAACTCATCGACTACCACGCCTTCGTCACCGACCAAACCAGCGACCCCGAAACACTGTGGCGCCGCCACAAACAACGAGCCACCATCGAAACCACCATCCGCGACCTCAAATACGGACTCGCCCTCAACCACTTCCCCTCCGGGTCCTTCACCGCCAACGCCGCCTGGCTCCAACTCAACGCCCTCGCCCACAACCTCTGCCGCTGGACCAACCAACTCATCACCACCCAACCCCTCACCACCAAAACCCTCCGCTACCGCTACCTCAACATCCCCGGACGCATCACCACCGGATCAAGAACCACCACCCTCCACCTACCCACCCAATGGCCCCGACAACACCACATCACCAAAGCCCTCACCACCATCAACCACCCCACCGCCGCCTAACAACCGTGGATTGAGGCTCCGGGGGAAAGGGACCCGCCGCCGACGAAGTCGGGGCGCGGGTAAGGGGGCGCGCCCACTGGCGTGGCACCCGGTCTGAAGGGCTCTATCACCCGGCGGGAGATAGACCATTGGACGGGAACCACCGCAAGCCCGCGCCCCCATCGGCGCCTGACGGCGCCACTTCCCCCTCCGGAGGAAGACACCAGGAGAAGTCTTCTGAGCGCCGCTTCGTCAGACGGGCTCGGGTCGCCCC
>JBFISZ010000098.1:0-10144 GCA_041608315.1 Acidimicrobiia bacterium
ATGTACGAGCGGATCACCGGCGAGAACCCCTATGAGGTGCCGATGCGCATCTACCCGGCGCCGCACTACACGATGGGAGGCCTGTGGGTCGACTACAACCTGATGACGACGATTCCGGGCCTGTACGCGATCGGGGAGGCCAATTTCTCGGATCACGGGGCCAACCGGCTCGGCGCCAGCGCCCTGATGCAGGGGCTGGCGGACGGCTACTTCGTGCTTCCCTACACGATCGGTGACTATCTGGCCGACTATCTCAACGTCCCGCCGGTACCAACCGACGATCCCGCCTTCATCACGGCCGAGCAGGAAGTCACCGACAACACCCAACGGCTGCTCGCGACCAGAGGCACCCGCTCGGTGGACTGGTTCCATCGCGAGCTCGGCAAGATCATGATCGAGAATTGCGGGATGGCCCGCAGCCGCCCCGGCCTCGAGAAGGCGCTGAGCGAGATACCCGCGCTGCAAGCGGAATTCCACGCCGATGTTCGGGTGCTCGGCGATTCGAACGGCCTCAATCAGGCGCTCGAGAACGCGGGGCGAGTCGCCGACTTCTTCCAGCTTGCCCAGTTGATGTGCCGGGACGCCCTCGACCGGGAGGAATCGGCCGGCGGCCACTTCCGCCTGGAGCATCAAACGCCCGAGGGTGAGGCGAGACGGGACGACATCGGCTTCAGCCATGTGTCGGCTTGGGAATGGCGCGGAGACGGCGCGCCGTGGCTCAAGCACCGCGAGCCGCTCGCCTTCGAGTATGTGGAGTTGGCCCAAAGGAGCTACAAGTAATGGATGTCAAGCTGCGAGTGTGGCGTCAGAATGGGCCGAGCCATGATGGAGCTTTCAAGGAGTATGCCGCCAGGGGCATCAGCCCGGAAGCGTCGTTCCTCGAGATGCTCGACATTGTCAACGAGGAGCTGACGGCCGCCGGCGAGGAGCCGATTGCGTTCGACCACGACTGCCGGGAAGGTATCTGTGGCACCTGCGGGCTGATGATCAACGGCCAGCCGCACGGGCCCCAACAGGGAACCGCCACCTGCCAGCTTCACATGCGCAAGTTCTCCGATGGCGCCACGATCGTCATCGAGCCGTGGCGCGCCGCGGCCTTTCCCGTCATCAAGGACCTGGTGGTCGACCGCAGCGCCTTTGACCGAATCATCGAGGCCGGGGGGTACATCAGCGTGGCCACCGGATCGGCGCCCGACGCCAACCTGATACCGGTGCCGAAGGATGCGGCCGAAGCGTCGATGGATGCCGCCGCCTGCATCGGCTGTGGAGCGTGTGTGGCCTCATGTCCCAATAGCGCCGCCCAGTTGTTCACCGCGGCCAAGATGGCCCATCTCAATCTTCTCCCCCACGGCCAGCCGGAGCGGTTCCTCCGCGCCATCGCAATGGTCGATGTCATGGAGGAGTATTTTGGATCTTGCACCAATCACGGCGAATGCGAGACGGCTTGTCCCAAGGGCATCTCGATCGACTACATCGCCCACATGAACCGGGACTACCTGCGAGGCCAGCTCGCCAATTCCCGACTCGCCGGCCAGAGAGGCTGATTGCTCGCAAATCGAGATTTGCTCGGGTTGGTTCCAACGGATCATTCCTCGCTGGTACTCGCCGTGCGGCCTCCCGGCGAAGCCCCGCCCCTGTCGCTCGATTCGATGGCGAGGGGCATACCTAGACTTGGGGCAGGATTCGATGAAAGGATCGGTCGATCTTGAGCGTCCAGTTTCTCAGCGAGGAGTATGTGGCTGCTGCCAACGAGGCCCTGCGCAGCCACGCCGGCTTTGCCGGCGCCATCACAGGAGTGGAACTGGCGCTGCAGTTCCAGATAACCGAGATGCCGGAGGGTGACGATGTCGCCTACTACATCGATATCTCAGGCGAGACCGCCACCGTCGGCCTCGGCGAACTCGATGAACCCGACGTCGTCGTCAAGAACAGCTATGAAACCGCCGTGGGGATCTTCAAGGGAGACCTCAACACCCAGTTGGCCTTCATGACCGGCAAGCTCGAGGTTTCGGGCAAGAACGTATCCAAGCTCTTGCTCAACCAGGCTGTCGTCAACGAGTTGCCCAACGCCATGGCGACGGTTGATACGGAGTACTAGCGGTTCGTCCCGATCAGGATCTGATCGAGCACGTCCGCGCGAAGTTCAGAACCGGCTGGGCGCCGTCTCGGTCGCTTCATCCTCACCCGCACGCGCCCGTCGCTCGGATTCGACGGCAGTGCCTGCGGCGCATCGGGAGTGAGCGCGTTGCCCGGGGACAATGGGCTCAGGGTGCGCTTGGATCCACGAACCTCAAGATGAGCTGTGCCAGCCCCGACGCCTCGTCGACCCGGCGTTCGTGATCGACGAATCCGCAGCTCCGGTAGAAACCGATCGCCTGGGTGTTGGCCTCGAAGACCTCCACCAGCAGCGGATCGAAGCGCCCCCGGGCGTGTTCTATGAGCGCCCGGCCATACCCGTTCCCCTGGTGATCCGGGTGCGCGAAGAGCCCGCCGATCACGTTGTCGAGAAGCGACATGAAAGCAACGATCTCCCCGCCTTCCTCAACGACCCAAGTCTCGGCGATTGGCACCAGCTCTCGGATCTCAGGTTCCATGGCCCGCCAATACTCCTCGGGCAGGAAAGACTGGCCGGGGATCGTTGAGGCGAGCCACACGCCAATCGTGTCGTCCTCATCGGCGGGATCGAAGGGGCGAATCACCTCAGAACCATCTCACATCTGACACCTCGAGCGCCCGCCACGAGTTGCGGACGTGTGCGCCTTCCCCCTCTGCCTCCCGGGAACCGTTGATACGTAAGGGTGCTCAACAAGTGAGAGCAATGCAGGAAGGGCGCACTTGGGCGCCCTTCCTGCAATCGTTGGGTTTCCCTTTGCCTAGGTGTTGACGGCATCCTTGAGGGCCTTGCCGGCCTTGAAAGCGGGCACGTTGGATGCCGCGATCGGTACGGCAGCGCCGGTGCGGGGATTACGTCCCATACGCGCCGCGCGATGACGACGCTCAAAGGTCCCGAACCCGGTTAGCTGTACCTTCTCACCGCGGGCGAGAGCCCGGGTGATGGCATCCAACGCCGCGTCGAGCGCCGCTCCGGCTGCCGCTTTCGAGTCTCCGGTCTTTCCGGCGACTGCGTCAACTAGCTCTGCCTTGTTCACAAAAACCTCCTCCTTGTGGCCGATAGCGCACGAGGTCAGAATTACACGCGTGTAACACTACTCCTCACCCTGATATGCGGCAAGAACCGTTGCCTGACAACGCCATTGGAGGGCGACGCACCACCCGACGGCGACCGGTAGAGTGGCGGCTCCGGCGGGAAAGAGGATTCTGCAGTGAAACGTGACTGGGCACGACTAATCGCTATCGGAGGCGCCCTCCTCGTGATCCAGTCGATCGCCTGGGAATACGCCCGGATGAAGCCGGACAACAACTACCTGGCCACCCCGTGGGCATACCGGGGCTACGAGTCGATCCATGGGACAGTCTCCGCCGTCATCGGCGGTGCGCTGCTCCTGGCGGTGATCATCGTGGCCTCGAAAGCCAGCCAGGATTTCCGGAACTCGATCGCCACTGTGGCAGGGATGGTGGCCGCCGGATGGTTGATCGCCCTGGCGTTTGCCGGGGGTGAGGATTTCACACTTACCGGAGATTCGATCGTGGCGTTCCTGATCGCCGCCGCGGTCGGGTTCGGAGTCCGCCTCGGCGCGACTCGCCTCGCCGAATGGCGCTCCCTCGAAGCCATCTCCAACGCTCTCAGCGGCGCGACCGGGGCAGTGATCACTATCGGTGCGATCTTCGCCGCCACCGTGCTACTCGGAATCGTCATCGGTGACGAGAAATCGATGCCGGCTCATGTCGGCGTACTGCTGGTCCTGGTCATGTTGGGCACTCTGATGAGCTTGATGCGGACGCCGAGCATGGCGGCCAACCGGATGCTCATGGCCTCCACAGTTGTCGCCGGAACGGCCATCGGCTTCTCCGGAGCCGCGATCCGCTCGACACTGATACGGTTCCAAGCCGAGACGGAGCCCTTCATCCCGGGTCAGTACCGAGATACGCAGGTGACTTGGGGATACTTCCTCGCCAACATCGGGATCGCCGCGGTTTTCGTCGGTGCGGTCATGCTGTGGGCACGGCGTCGCGACATCGTCCAGAACCAAATGCGCGCCGCCAAGCAGCGAGAAGCCGCCGAGGCCAGCGCCAAAGAGCTGGCCGCGGCAACGTAGTTTCGCTCGAAGCAAGCTTCGAGCGAGTTTCTCGACGGCGGCCTGCAGCCACCTCCTCGCCAGTGAAACGGCCTGGCGGCCGCGGCGCCTTCTGCAAATGCACCGCACATGTCGCTGCATTGGCTGCGAAGGGGGACGAGGGATCGTCCCCCTTCCCGCTACCCCCTTCGCTCGGCGCCGCCAGCGCGCAGCTGCGTCGCTGGTGCTCGGCTACCCATCACACGGGGAGAAGGAGGTAGCGAGGGGGAAGCACCGCGCTTCCCCCCGCATTCGAATCGAGCGACGGGCGCAGTCGATTCGGAAGATGAATCCCTAGATTTGTCTCAGATCCTCGACCTTTTCCTTCACGGCTACTGCCGCCGCACGGAGTGCGGCCGTCTCGGAGCCGGTCAGTGCGACCTCCACGATCTCACCGACGCCCGCGGCGTTCAGCTTGGCAAGCACACCGAGATACACACCTTCGATACCGTACTGGCCTTCAGTCCACGCGCACACCGGCATGATGGCGCCCGAGTCGGTGAGAACGGCTTCGACCATCTTGGCTGCGGCCGCCGAAGGGGCGTAGTAGGCGCTCCCCGTCTTGAGCAGGCCCACGATCTCGGCTCCGCCCTTGCGGGTGCGATCGACGAGCTCGTCGATGATGGCAGCATCCAGAACGTCGGTGAGCAGCTTGCCGCCCACCTTGCAGAGCGACGGCACCGGTACCATCGTGTCGCCGTGGCTGCCGAGCGTCACCGCTTCCACTTCGAGGATGTCGGCGTCGGCGGCTTCCGCGATGAAGTGGGCGAACCGCGCCGAGTCGAGCATGCCGGCCTGGCCCATCACCTTGTTGCGCGGCAGCCCCGACACTTCTGCGGCCAGCGTCGTCATCTGATCCAACGGGTTGGTCACGACGATGAGCGTCGCTTCTGGCGAGTGCTCCATCAGTTGGTTGACGACGTCGGTGACGATTCCGGCGTTGACCTCCAGCAGATCCATCCGGCTCATGCCCGGCTTGCGAGGCAACCCGGCGGTGATCACTACAACATCGCTTCCCGCGGTGTCGCCGTAGTCGTTGGTACCGGTCACCAATGTGCGGTAGCCGAGAACGGGCCGCGATTGGTTCATGTCGAGCGCCAGGCCTTGCGGCAACCCCTCGACGATGTCGGTCATGACTACTTCGGCGGCGATGTCGGCTTCAGCGAGGCGCTGGACCGTCGTGGAGCCGTACTTGCCGGCTCCAACCACTGTGACCTTGCTCATTACTCATGCCCTCCTGACGGTTTCACATGTTCTCGATAACCGCCGAGGCGAACTCGCTGGTCTTCACCTCGGTGGCGCCCTCCATCAGGCGGGCAAAGTCATACGTGACGACCTTCGACGAAATCGTCTCTTCGAGCCCGACGACAATGTGGTCGGCGGCTTCTCTCCACCCCATGTAGCGCAGCATGATCTCTCCGGAAAGCGTCAGCGAGCCCGGGTTCACCTTGTCCATCCCGGTGTACTTCGGGGCGGTGCCATGGGTTGCCTCGAACAACCCGTGCCCGGTGACATAGTTGATGTTGGCTCCGGGCGCGATCCCAATGCCACCAACCTGGGCGGCCAGCGCGTCGCTTATGTAGTCGCCGTTGAGGTTCATCGTCGCGATCACGTCGTACTCGGCGGGTCGGGTCAGGATCTGCTGGAGAAACGCATCGGCGATCACGTCCTGAACGAGAATCTTGTCCCCGGGATCGCCGCCGCAGTCCTCCCAAGAAACGGCGACGTCGGCGAACTCGTCACGCACCAACTCGTAGCCCCAAGTGCGGAAAGCGCCCTCGGTGTACTTCATGATGTTTCCCTTGTGGACCATCGTCACCGACCTGCGGCCTTCGGCGACGGCGTAGTTGATGGCCGCCCGGATCAGCCGCTTGCTGCCCGACACCGACACCGGCTTGATTCCGAGGCCGCTGTCCTCCTTGATGTCCCAGCCGAAGTTCTCAGACAGGAAGTCGAGGAGCTCCTTGGCGCCTTCGCTGAGCGCTTCGAGCTCTTTGCCGGCATAGACGTCCTCGGTGGCTTCGCGGAAGATCACCATGTCGACCAGCTCGGGCTGTCTCACCGGTGACGGCGTTCCCCGGTACCAGCGTACGGGACGAAAGCTGACATACAGATCGAGGATCTGGCGAAGAGCGACGTTGAGGCTGCGGATGCCTCCGCCGACGGGCGTTGTCAGCGGTCCCTTGATCCCCACCAGGAGGTTGCGAAAGGCTTCTACGGTCTCGTCGGGAAGCCACTGTCCGGTTTGATCGAACGCCTTCTGTCCTGCCAGCACTTCCTGCCAGGCTATAGCGCGCTCGCCGCCATAGGCCTTGGCCACGGCCGCGTCCATGATCCGCTGCGAGGCAACCCAGATGTCGGGACCGATCCCATCACCCTCGATGTAGGGAATGATCGGGTCGTTTGGTACCTGCAAGCCCTCAGGGCCCATTGTGATGGCTGTCGCCATGATTCGATCGCTCTCCTGGTCGCGGCTTTGCGGCGGAAGGCTAGCCGGGGGCAGGCCCCCCTAAGTCACGCTCCGGCCGCCGCCGCCGACCGTTCGGCGGCACTCACGGTGTTCTCCAGCAGCGAGGCGATGGTCATCGGCCCGACGCCACCGGGGACCGGGGTGATGGCCCCGGCAATGTCGACAACTGCGTCGTAGTCCACGTCGCCGACGAGCCCGTCGTCGGTCCGGTTGATGCCGACATCGATGATCGTCGCTCCGGGCTTGACGAAGTCGGCCGTCACGAAGTTCGCCCGGCCGATGGCGACTATGAGGAGGTCGGCCTCGCGGGCAACTCCAGGCAGGTCGGGGGTTCGCGAATGAGTCTGCACAACGGTGGCGTCGACGCCCTTGACGCTCAGAAGGAGTGACATCGGGCGTCCCACGAGGAACGACCGGCCGATGACCACGGCGAGCTTGCCGCTCGTCTCGACCTCGTAGTGCGACAGGATCCGCATGATTCCGGCCGGCGTCGCCGGACGCGGCCCCGGACGGTCGAGAACCATGCGGCCCAAGGAGTCGGGATGGAGGCCGTCGGCATCCTTGGCCGGGGCGATCGTCTCTACGGCCCGGTTCCCGTCGAGCCCGTTGGGCAATGGGAGCTGGACGATCATGCCGTCCACCTGCGGATCCTCGTTCAGCTCCTGAATGAGAGCTTCCACCTTTTCCTGTGTGGTGTCGGCCGGCAGCGTACGATCAAACGACAGCATCCCGGCCTCGGTGGCGGCCTTGTGCTTGCCGCGCACGTAAACCTGTGACGCGGCATCCTCACCCACGAGGACTGTGGCCAGACCGACAGTGCGGCCCCGATCAGCGAGGGCGGCTATCCGCTCCTTGACCTCCCCGCGGACGACGGTCGCAACTTCCCTTCCCGACAGAACTCGAGCGCTCAATGTTTGAAGTACCTCCGATTAGTGAAGACCAATGCCATACCGTATTCGTCGGCAGCCGCGATCACCTCGTCATCCCGCATCGAACCACCGGGCTCGATCACGGCGGTGACGCCGGCGGCCGCTAGCACGTCGAGGCCGTCGCGAAAGGGAAAGAAGGCGTCGCTGGCGGCGACGGCTCCGCCGGCACGGTCGCCCGCTTTCGCCAGCGCCCGCTCGGCCGCCCCAACCCGGCTCTGGTCACCCGCACCGACCCCGACCGCCGTCTCGTTGGCCGCCACGACGATGGAGTTCGACTTGGTGTGGGCTGCAACCACCCAGGCGAATGCCATGTCGGCCTGCTCCTCTGCGCTCGGCTTGCGGGCGGAGACCACGGACCAGTCGTCTGGCCAGCTCGTGCCGGCGGCCAAGGGAACGGGCTCCCGCTGCTGAGCCAACATACCGTGCTCGAGGCGCCGCAAATCCAGGTCCGCCCTGCCCGGCGGCGGCGCCACGATGACACGCAGGTTTGCCTTGGCTTGCATGACGGCGCGAGCTTCAGCCGATACGGCGGGAGCGACAACGACTTCCACGAAATGTCTGCCGATGAGCTCAGCCGTGGCGGCATCCAGCTCGGCGTTGAGGGCGACTACCCCGCCAAAGGCCGCCAGCGGATCACAGTCCCAGGCCGCGACAAACGCCTCGAGAGACGTCGGGCGGACCGCGGCGCCGGCGGCGTTGGTGTGCTTGATCACGGCGACGCCCGGCTCGGCGAGATCACAGACGAGCCGCCAGGCCGCCTCCGTATCGGCGTAGTTGTTGAAGGACATCGCCTTGCCCTGGAGCTGTTCGGCCCGCTGCCACCAGCCGCCACCTCCCGGGCGGCGATACACGGCGGCGGCCTGCTCCGGGTTTTCGCCGTATCGCAGATCGTCCGCTTTCTCGAGGGCCAGCACAAGGCGGTCGGGCAGGGGCTCGTCCCTGTGCAGCCAATCGACGATGGCGGCGTCGTAGGCGGCCGTGCGGTAGAACGCCGCCCGGGCCAGCCGGACGCGTAGCTCGTCGCTGAGGCCGCCGCTTTCGATGGCTGAGACCACCTCGTCGTACTGGTCGGGAGAAGTAACCACACCCACCCAGGAGTGGTTCTTCGCCGCCGCCCGCACCATCGTCGGGCCCCCGATATCGATCTTCTCGATTGCCTCTGCCGCCGCCACATCGGGCTTGGCCACGGTCGCCTCGAATGGGTAGAGGTTGACCACTACCAGCTCAAAAGGCGAGATGCCGTGCTCCAGCAGGTCTTCCTGGTGGTCCGCCTGACCGTGGTCGGCCAGGATCCCGGCGTGGATGCGCGGGTGGAGCGTCTTGACACGGCCGCCGAGCATCTCAGGCTCGCCGGTCACTGCAGCGACGGCGGTCACCGGCAGGCCGGCGGCCTGAATGGCGGACGCGGTGCCGCCCGACGAAACCACTTCGACACCGGCGGCGACGAGCCGGCCGACGAACTCGACCAGACCCGACTTGTCCGAGACTGAGATCAACGCTCGCTTCACAGGCCGATTCACCCTGTCACCTTTCCTTTCACGATCCGCCCCGTGACGGCGAGCTCCCCTTTGAACAGCTTCGTCACCACCTCGGGCAATAATCGATGTTCGATCTCCTGTATCCGGCCGTGGAGGGCTGCTTCGTCGTCACCTGCGAGGATCTCCAGCGCCTCCTGGGCGATTATCGGGCCGTGGTCGAGGTGCTCGTCGACAAAATGAATGGTGACCCCCGTCACCTTGGCGCCGTGGGCGAGGGCATCGCGCACACCGTGGGCACCGGGGAAGGCCGGCAGCAGCGACGGATGGAGGTTGATTATCCGATCTGGGAAATGGTCCATTGCGTTCGGGCCCAGCACCCGCATGAAGCCGGCGAGCACGACGAGGTCGGGGTTGAACTCCTGGGCGGCTGCGCAGATCGCCTCGGTGAAGTCGTCGCGGTCGTCGTAGTCCCGCCACTCGACGACCCTGCTGGGGACCCGGGCCCGGGCGGCTCGCTGCAGCGCACCCGCTTCAGGCTGGTCTGACACGACTCCGACGACACTCCAGCTGCTCTCTGCCGTGTCGAGCAAGGCCTGGAGGTTCGACCCGGAACCGGACGCGAGCACAACGACGCGCCCGGCAGTGTCGACGGTGTCTCGTGGCATTTCGGGGACAGCTTACCGGTAGCGCCGCTGCTCCCTTTTACTCCGAAATGCTTCGGCGAACGACCGGTCGTCGTAGTAGGCACCGGGCACAGTGCCGTCGGTCGCGTAGTGGTACAGCGCCGTCTGGTAGATGCCGGAGAGAGTCGCCATGACGATGGCTACGGCCGCCAGCCACAGCACGCCGACGGCGATGAGAACCAGGAGCCCATTGGCGGCGCCGAGGGCAACCACGGCAACCCCGGGCAGGCTGGCAATGAAACCGACGAAGCCGAGCCCCACCTGGGCCGCCAGGTTCTCCCCCCAGGTGCGCCGGAACATCTCCGCCGACTTCTTGACGGCCTGGCTCACGCCGAGCCCCTCGACGACG
>JBFISZ010000099.1:0-10080 GCA_041608315.1 Acidimicrobiia bacterium
GGCCGACTTCTCGACCGACATCGGCTATGAGCTGCTCGGTGAGAACCTGGCGGTGATCGCGAGCGGCTCCATCCCGGCGCGTTGTGAGGTGGCGGGCTGCGTCCGCCAACTCGTTTTCGACGTCGCCTACGAGCTGCCTCAGGTCGAGGTGGGCTGGGTCTCCGTGTTCGCCGTTGCCGCCGACGGCTCGCGACTCAACGAGGTCCGGCATCTCGTCACGATCGAGGCGACGCCGGGCGGTACCCCTGTGCTGACCGATCCCTTCCAAGTCGAAGTCGCAGTCGACGTCAGTGCGCTGCCGCTGGTGGAAGCGACTCCGCAATCCGTCGTCGCTGCGGGATGGGGGAGCAGCAACGGGCAGCTCGGCAGGCTGGACGGGAAGGACTTCGGGCCGTGCTGTTTCGACGTTGCCCCCGACGGCAGAGTCGTGGTCGCCGACAGCCAGAACCAACGGATAGTCGTCTACTCCGATCCCGACGACCTCTGGGTACTCGCAACGTTCGACCCGGCCGATTTCGTCCCCGACGCGGTGGCCACCGACGGCACTCTGGTCTACGTCCTCGGCCTCACCAATCGCCGGGGAGGGCCCATCGATCTCATAGGGATCGACCTCGATCTCGGCACCGAGGTCTTCCGCTCGGAAACCTCGCTCGACATCAATGTGGACCTGCGGGTCACGGCCTTCGGTGTGTTCGCCGGGATCGGCGGCGCTGCGCCCCAATGGATCCAGCTCGCCGACAGCGACGGGCTGCCGATTCCGGCCGCCGAGCAGGTGGCCTATCCGGAGCTGCCGTCGGAGACGACCATCGCCACCACCTTCGCGGACGCCATGGTCTCGATCGCGGTGCGGCCGGCCGGCGATTCGCCGACAACGGTGTACCGCATCCCCACCGACGGCATGTCCTTCGATGTCGTCTCGTGGCCGGCGGCACCCGACGCCAACGGGATAGCAGTGTGGATGACGCCGGATCTCAGCGGCGCCGCGCCCTCGACTGTGATGGTGCTGGGAACCGATGGCGGCGAGCTGGCGGGCCGGCGGATTGCGGTGACGGTTCCCCGAGCCGTCGAGGTCGGTCCGTTCAACACGTTCCGGTACGCATACGGCGGGCTCTACCTGATGACGACGACCGACAACGGGGTCGAGATCTTGCGCTACGAGCTGCGGTGACGCCGGGCCGGCCTGGAGAATGTGAACGGTGCCGTGGCTGGGTTCGCCGCAGCGGCTGAATCACTCCCAGCTGAGGCCGGAGGCTGTCTTGGGGATGGTCATTCCCAGCTGAGCCCGAGAGTCTTTGTACCCACTTCTACTCCCATGAGAGCCCCAGCCATCCGTTGGAACTCCATGAGGCGCCGCTCCACGAGGCCCCACTCCAGGATCCGCCTGACCATGAGGCGCCGTTCCATGTGTTGGTCGACCAAGAGGCTCCGGACCAGGATGCTCCTGACCACGAGGCGCCGCTCCAGGAGGCGCCGCTCCATGAGGCGCCAGACCAGGATGCTCCTGACCAGGAAGCGCCCGTCCAGGTAGATCCGTTCCACTCGCCGCCCGACCAGGATGCTCCGCTCCATGAAGCACCGCTCCATGACGCCCCGTCCCAGTACTGGCCGAAGATATCCTGCTCGCCCGTCAACGTCACGCCGTCCATGGCGACATGCATGGAGCCCCGGGCCGCTTCCAGCGAGCCGAGTCCGGTGGCAGCATCGTGAGTCTGCGCTGCGTTCGTCGGGGTCGATGCGTTCTCGGCGGCAGCCAGGCTGATCAGGCCGGCGCCGTGGCACTCGTTGGCGATCCACCACACTGTCTCGGAGGTGTCGACGAGGATCTTCTTGACCTGATCCGGGGTCAGGTTGGGCCGCTGGCTGAGAAGCAGCGCGGCCGACCCGGAGACCATTGCGGCGGCTTGCGAGGTTCCGCTTCCCTTGAAGAAGCGCTCGTCGAACTCTGCCTGGGGGAAGTCGATGTCCGCCGAAGAGCCGGGGGCCCGCAGGCTGATTACCGACTTGCCTGGGGCCAGAACGTCGACATGGCGCTCTGCAGTTCCGCAGCTGGAGAATCCGGGAAGCCAATCGTCCCGAGTGCGCGCCGTGCCGTTTCCGTCCATGGCGCCGACCGCGATGACGAAGGGGTTGGTGGCGGGATTGCGCAGTCGAGAGTCGTTGCCGTCGTTGCCGGCGGCGACGACCACAACGATGCCATGCTTCCAGGCAACCTCGGCGGCATAGGCCAGCGGGTCGAGGCGATAGTCCTGAGTCGAATCCGTGCCGAACGACAGGTTGAGCACCCGGATGTTGAGCCCGTTGTCGTTGCGGTGCTGCACGACCCAGTCGATGGCGGCTATGACCTGGGAGACGTCGGTGTTGCCGTTGGCGTCGGCCACCTTGATCGAAATGACCCGGGCCTCCGGAGCGACCCCGAGGAAGCCCCTCTTGACAGAATTGGTCGTGATATTCGAGGAGTTGCCGTCGTTGCCGGCCATGATGCCGGCGAGGTGCGTGCCATGCCCGTACGTGTCGAGGTGGCGCAGATTGTCGGCCTGAGATTCGAAGGAGAGGTCGGGACCGTTGACGATCTTGCCCTCGATCGTCAGCCCTTCGACGGGGACGACGCCCGAGTCGATCAGGGCGATATCGATGCCCTGCCCGTGAACTCCCTCGTTCCAGAACTTGTCGGCGTTGAGGACATCATTAGTGATCCGATCCATCGTGTTGCGGGTCTGGCCCGGGGTCGTGTCCCACTCGAGCAGCTGCACAGGTGAGTTGGGCGTCACCGCTACTACGGAGGGGAGAGCCTCGAGATCGGCTATGGCGAAGGCGGGCAGCGAGGCCTCAAACGAGTCGATGATCGACAGGTGGTCGCCGACCGACCCGCCGAGCGTGGTGACGTAGTCCTCGGCCTCGTCGGCCGCATCCGCGGTTTCGCGCACGATCACCGACACTGTCGTGTCGTCGGGGGAGGCAGACGCCGGCGCCGCGGCGAGAGCAGGGGCGGCTGTGAGCAATGCGGCGAATGCGATCACCCAGCGGGCCTGTGTGGTTCTTGTCGAAGTCATCGGCCTCCCTTGCCGTTCGTGTCATCTATCGGCAGTTCGCGCTGATCTGCCGAGGAGGGTCCTCGGCAGTGCCGCGCTGACTAGACAGGTGGGCGGGCGCCGGTACGTCTCAGCACGATGCTGCGGCTCGTCCATCGAGCCCAGATGTCGATCGAGGTGAGCAACACCGTCCAGTCGAGCCCGCTCGCACGTCGGCGAGGGGGTGCTCATTGCCCCTTGTGACCACGCCGTCGCTGGCATAGGGTGAAGGTGGGTCTCGGAGGCAGCGCCGTCGGGCCTGATCCGGGGACCCGGAGGAGTTGGCATGAAACGCCTACTCATGGTCTCCCTAGCTTCCTGCCTGATCATGGCTTCCTGCGGTGGCGACGCCGCACCTCCCACATCACGGTCGCCCACCACTGCGACAACAGCAGCGACCACGACGGCGACAACCACATCGATGGCGACCACCGCGACAACCACGGCCGGGGGCGAGAGCCTGCCGCCGCTTTTGCTTGCCGATGGCGAAGGGATCAGGCTCTTGGCTGCCGGCGAACCCCCCGTGGTGTTCCTCGAGGGCACGCCGGCGAGCCTGGCGGTTCCCGATCTGCGCGGCGGTGTGGTCTTTCAGGGCGAGCCGGGTGAGATTCGCGGCCTCCATTTCGACGAGACGATCGGTCGCAACGTCTATGAGTGGGCCGGGGAGGGTCCGGCCCCGATCTGGCTGATACGGTCTCCGGGCCACGAGCCGCAATTGGTCGTCACCCACGATGATGCCCGGCTGACCCTCGTGGACGTGGTCGAGATCGACGGTCACCCCAACATCCTCTACAGGATGATGGTCGGCGGACCGCGCGGGTCAGATTCCTGGGCCCAGGTGCTCGAGTGGCTCTGCCTGTACGACCTGGAGACGGGCTCGACACAGCGGCTCGGGCTGGTGGGCTCGTACGAAAGTTCGGTGACCCAGTTCCGCATCGGGGGCTCCCTAGTCGTGACGGGTCTCGACCCGTACGGCGACGACGGTGGCACCCAGGTGAGGTTCATCGAGCTGGGCCGGCTGGGACGTCGGGTCGACTACAACTGGCTGCCTTCCCTGACGAGCGATCGGCCGCTCTATGGACCCGCCACCGGTTGCGGCACCGCGCCGGATTGCTATCCATGGGCCGTCGTCACCGCGGCCGACGACGGCTCGCGCATCGTATGGGCCCAGGGTTGGTATCAGCATGCTGACAGCGTGGCGGCCAATCGGCCCGTCGAGCTAGTTGCGCTCGACCCCGACTCCGGGACTGAGACGATGCGCCTCGAGATTCACGACGTCCCGGGCGGCGCCGAACCCGTTCTACCTGCACAGTTCATCGACGATGACGGTACCAACGTGGTCGTCAGCGGTGTCGGTCTCGAACGAGACGTGGTCGTGGTCGGCAGTGGGGGAGTCAGCGTTCTCGAAGCAGCCGGCGCCACCGCCAGCCTATGGCAGGCCGCCATGAGGACGTTCACAGAACCCATCGCCAAAGAGACGCCGCTGATGCTGGCTGGTGACGGCCTCGGAATCGTCGCCTTCGGGACACCGACGAGTGAGGTGCTCGAGCTGCTGACGGTTGCGATTGGCCCGCCGAGCCGGGAGCTCCATGGCATGTACCACACGTTCGACTGGGATGAGTTGAACCTGACCCTGCTGTTCAGCCCGGCGGACGTCTACCGCACTGATGGGGTCGAACATCTGGCGGGCTGGAGCCACTGGGACGCCGCCGTGTCGCATTTGGGGACCAGCGGGGGGATCGGCATCGGCGACACCGTCGCTGAGTTGCTGGCAGCCCACGGCGACCGGGTCGTATTCCCCGATGGCGGAGACGAGTGTTTGCCTACCTGGATCGCCTGGCTGAACGAACCTTCCGCGGAGCGCCGTGTGCTGATCAGCTTCGACGGCCCGGCGGAGAACGGCGCCAGCCGCATCGGCCACATGTCCGCCGGTGCCGGCTATGGCTGCTGACATGCGCTGAAAGCGAGACATCATGCAAAACCCACCTCGATTCTGGATAGGTATCGGGTTCGCAATCGTGGGGGCCGGGCTGCTGCTGGTCGTGCCGACGACGCGCCTCGAGAGCTTCTGGTGGGGCAGCGACCGGCCGGCCGGGCCCGATCCCTTTGCGATCACCGTCACACTGGACACTGCAGAAGGCACGATCGTCTCCGACCTCGAGGGGACAAGGGCTATCTCGGGGAACATCGCCGGTTTGCCCTTTGTCATCTCGGGAGCCAGCGGAGCCGGTCGGGTACAGATCGAAGCTCGTGACCCGGGCGGCACCCTCCTGGTGTCTGAGCTGGTGGGGCCCGATCAAGGGTTCAGATACCCGCCGGAAGAGGATCTCGTCGAGCAGTTATTCGTCACGGTCGAGCAGCCCGAGCAGATTCCGCATCCGGGTGGCGATGTCATCTTTGTGCTCACCGCCGCCTTCCCGCCGGAGAATCTGGATCAGATCACCATCACCGGGATCGGCGTCGAGCCGTACTCCATGGATGACCTCACCAGGCTCGACAGCGGCCGGCCCGACTCGTGTGCCAATCTGGAGATGCCGCTCACCTTGCTGCGCTCTGGTGTCATGAGATGCACCTACTCGGTCGAGATGACAGGGGGCGTTGGGGAGGTGTTCGAGTCGGCAACCTTCGTGGAGACGGTGGACGGCACATGGAGCTCGCGGCCGATCTATGTCGAGATCGTGCCCGCGGAGGCGCAGTGGCCCGAGTCGCCGCCACCCGTCTCAGGAACCCCCGGCTACGCGGCGGCGCCGCAGCCGATGCGAGGGGAGATCGTCACGGATGAGGCCGGCCGCTACGTGATCACCGCCACCGCCGCCGAAGGCAGCGCCGGTTTCGAGATTCGGCTCAACGGGGAACGGAGCACCCGACATCTGGCTTTCAGCCAGATCAGTCCGATCCGCCAGCTCGGCCTCGGATTCATCGCGGCGGCGCTGGCCGGCTTGCTGTCGGGGGTGGCCGCCTCGCCACCATGGCGCCGGCTGGCCGGACTCCCGCTGCTGGCCGCGGCGCTGGCCGTTCCGGTGGCTCTGGTCGCGAGCAGCGACCATGACTGGTACTGGCAGAAGGGAACCCATCTCATTTGGATTGTCGCCTTCGTCCTGGCCGCCACGGGCGGCTCGCTGCTTGCCGAGCCCGGTCGCCCGATCGGCACCGGCGCCCGATCACCGGGCACAATCGCCGTCCGCATCGGGCAGTCGGCCCTCATCCTGCTCGCGATCGGCACCGCCGGCCTGGCGGCTCTGACCAGCCCGCCGTACGGCGAGGGCTTCTTCGGGGGCGACGCGCCGGGATCGTACAGCGGCGACTACATCTTCATGGGAGTGCACGTCTTCTTCTTCGCGGTAGCCGTACCGTTGCTCGCAGCAGCTGCGGCGGCGGCGACCCGCCTCCCCCGCTCCGGCGGCGCCGCCTTGTACGGCGCTCGTGGCGGGCCAAGGCCCTTGGACGGCGATCTGGAGATGCTCGCCAAGAGGATGACGAACTCATCGGTCGACCCGCAAGCAGGGTCCTGAACGCGGCGCTCACCCACCCGGGAACGGCAGCGCGGTGAAGACGCCGCCGTGGAGCGGCTGTCGCCAACTCGGGCGCGGCGGCCTACCGTGGCGGCCTCGTGAACATCCGCAACCTCATCGAACGCGCCAGAGACAGCCAGTTCCTGATCCCGATGGTTCTCATCGCAGCCAGCCTGGGTTTGGCATACGCGACCAACTACCTCGACGAGAAGGCGGTGTCGGCACCTCTTCTCATACCGGGGACCGTCAAGGGCTCGCGTACGCTGCTGTCGACCATCGCCGCCGCCATCATCACCGCGGCGGCTTTGGTGTTCTCCTTCTCCGCGGTCTCAGTTCAGCTCGCCGCCAGCCAGTACTCGCCGCGGGTCGTCCAGGAGTTTCTGCGCGATCGGATGCAGCAGTCCATCGTCGGCTTGGTGATGGGCACCTTCACCTACTCATTGGTTTCGTTGGCGACTATCGGCTCGGCGGGATCCGAGACGGAGCAGGCCGACTGGACCGCCACCACTGGCTTGGTGCTCGGCGTCGCCAGCGCGCTCGCCATAGTCGCATTCATCGATCACATCACGCGTCGGGTCCGCATCGATGACACCATCCGGCGCATCAGCCAGCGGACCGAGAAGGCGTTTGGGGCGAAGCAACACAAACCCACCCGTGACGGCGAGTCGTGGAATATCCACCCGGAAACGGAATCGACGGTAGCCCGGGCCGCTGTGTCCGGCTTTGTCCAGGAAATCGACATTCCCCAGCTGGTGGCCCACCTCCCTCCAGGCACAATTGCCCGCCTCGATGTGTGGACCGGCGACTACGTGATTGAGGGCGCCCGCATTGTCACGATGTGGAGTGAAGACGGCTCTGCCGTGCCACATCTAATCAGCGATGCCGTCTCGATCGGTGAGACCCGCACGATCAATCAGGAGCCGGGACTCGGGATCCGTCAGTTGGTCGACATCGCGCTTCGGGCGCTTTCGCCCGGTATCAATGATCCGGCGACCGCCGCTGACGTTGTGCGACACCTGGCCAACTGCATTCGTGCCTCCTTCTTGGCCGGCAATCCCGCTCGCGTATTCACCACCGAGAACGGATCCCGCCTCGTCGCTCCCCATGCGCCGACCGTCGGGGACCAAGTCACCAATGCCTATCGGCCGATTCGGCGGGCCGCGGCCCAGCAGCCCATGGTGTTGAAGGCGATCGTGGTCTCGCTCGAGACGCTCGACGACGAGTTCAAGGACCTGGGAATCGATGGATCGCACCTGCGGCGCGAGATCGAGGCGGCATCCGAGGCGGTGGCTGCTTATGAGGCTGCCGAATCCGGCGGATCGCCCTGACTCCTCTTTTCGGGCCCCTGCCAGCCCGCCCGGCTCACTCCCAGCGGAAGAAACGGATCCCTGCCGCCGCGCTGAGCACTGCGATGCCCCCGAAGATCAGCCACGACAGGCCGGGGTCGAGCCCGAGCCAGGCGTGCTGCATCATGAGCACGGCGTGCCACAGCGGCGTGAAGTCGGACATCGTCTGCATGGCGCCGGTGAGCACCTCCGGTGGCGGCCCGGCTCCGCCGAGGAACAGCATGACGAACCACACCAGCATGCCGATGGCCTGGGCGGCCCGAGCCGTAGGCAGGACCGCCCCGAGGAAGATGCCGAAGGCGGAGAAGCCGAGGATCAACAGAACGAGCACGCCGGCGACTCCCAGAATCGAGTTCGGCGGGTCGAAGTCGTAGACGAGGTTGGCGGCCGTGAGGAGGATCGCCCCGCTGACCACCGAGAGCACGAAGGCCACGGCCACCTGGGAGCCGGCGACTTCCCATGCCGGAATCGCCGATGCGTGGAATCGTTTGAGGACACCGCGCTCCCGGTTGCCCGCCAGGTGCGTCGGGATGCTGATCACGCAGACGGAAGCGACGACCAGCGCCAGATAGGCAGGGACGTAGTAGCTCATCGCGCCGACGCCCCGGTAGATGATGTCGCCGTCGACCTCCGAGGGCTGGTCGCCGAACACGCCGCCGAGCACGAACAGGATGATCAGCGGAAGCAGCAGCGAGAAGACGACCGTCATCGGCTCGCGCAAGAAGAGCTTCAGCTCCACCCACGCCAGCTGGAGAGTCGCCATGTCAAGCCTCCCCGCCGGTGATGGTCAGGAACACGTCTTCCAAGCTGGCACGCTTCACGCTGAGGTCCACCGGGAAGACGCCGCGGCCGGCGAGGGCGTGGGCCACCTGCGCCAGCAGGGCCCCGCGGCCGCCGACGGTCACGAGCCGGCCCTGTTGATCGAAGCTTTCCACCTCCGCCACCTCGCCCAGGAAGCCGAGATCATCGAGGTCTGTCGAGAAGGTCACCTGCGCCCCGCCGGCGTAGCTTTCGATGAGCCGTTCGGTCGTGTCCAGCGCCGCCACCCGGCGGTCGTTGATCACGGCGATCCGGTCACACAGGTTCTCCGCTTCGTCCATGAAGTGAGTCACCAACACGACGGTGGTGCCGGTATCGCGTATCTGGCGGATCAAACCCCACGTGACTCGACGCGACATCGGGTCGAGGCCGGTGGTCATCTCGTCGAGGAACACCAGCCGGGGATTGTTGGCCACCGCCAGGGCGACGAACAGCCGCTGCTGCTGGCCGCCCGACAGGCTGCCGAACGAGGCGTCACGCTTCTCGCTGAGACCCCACTGCTCCAACACAGATTCCCAACTCGGCGCATCGGCGTGACGCGAGCTGAACAGCTTCAGGGCCTCCCAGACCCGCATCCGGTCCGGCAGTGCCGACTCCTGGAGTTGCGAGCCGATCAACCGGCGCAGCCGGTCGGCGTCCCGGCGCGGATCGTGCCCCAACACCGTGATGTCACCGCCGTCAGCCCGGCGCAACCCCTGGAGGCACTCGACCGTGGTCGTCTTGCCGGCACCGTTCGGGCCGAGGATCCCGAAGATCTCGCCCTCTTCTACCGAGAAGGTCACGTCCTCGACCGCCACGAAGCTCCCGTAGCGCTTCTCGAGGTGTTCCACCTCAATGACGGCGGCCATGTAATAGGTGTCCTCAGTCTCGCCGCCCGCGGCGGCGGATCAGCCCTCAGCCCGCCGGGAACGTAGGGTCGACCAGATGACGATCAGGGCTGCGATGACAACCAGCTGAGCGAGCACGATGACAATGGTGCGCTCGCCGGTGGAGGCCCGGGGGGTCTTGGCTTCGATCGCTGAGCCGCTGTCAGTCCCGGAGACATTCTTCCCCGGCTTGGTGATTCCCTTCATGGTTCCCTCCGTTGGCGCGCAGACTCGATGCCACTTCCGATTCTCCGTCGATCGCCGCCCCCGCGCCAGAGGCCAAGGTCACAGGCAACTGCCCGGTCGTGCCTCGGCCTCGCGCTCCGCCGCTGCGTCCCGCGGCGCCCCGGACGCGACAAACCCCGGAGGGCGCAGGGCGTACCTCCGGGGTTTGTGGTTGCTCGCTAGGACTCCGGTCCGAAGTCCTGGTTCATCAGCTTGAAGTTGCCCTTGCCCTTCTCGCCGTTGA
>JBFISZ010000100.1:0-10062 GCA_041608315.1 Acidimicrobiia bacterium
GGATCGGTCTTTCGCAACGAGGACTTGGCGCGCACCTACCACAAGCTGCAGCGTGAGGGGCTTGCCGGCTTCTACGGCGGCGACCTGGCCGAGGAGATCGTGGCGGCCGTCCAGAATCCTCCGGTCATCGATGATCCGCCGTTCCCCGTGCGTCCCGGCCTGATGGTCGTCGGCGACATCGAGCAGTACCGGGTCTTGCACCCGGATCCCACCATGGTCGACTACCGCGGCCTTGAAGTGTTCGGGATGGGCCCGCCTTCCAGCGGCGGGATCACGGTTGGCGAGAGCTTGAACATCGGTGAGAACTTCCCGCTCGCCACCGTTGACGACGTGGCCTTCCAGCACCACGTTCTCGAAG
This sequence comes from Acidimicrobiia bacterium, assembly GCA_041608315.1. Classification (GTDB taxonomy): domain Bacteria; phylum Actinomycetota; class Acidimicrobiia; order Spongiisociales; family UBA5794; genus JAHEJX01. The sequence continues at coordinate 359 of JBFISZ010000100.1, forward strand.
CAACGGCACTGGCCTTTGCCGACCGCAATGCCTACATCGGTGATGACCGGCCGCAGTACAACTACGTGCCCACGGCGGGGCTCCTATCCCAGGGGTTTGCCGATGAACGCGCCGCCCTCATCGACCCGTTCGCAGCGGCGGCGAAGCCGGTGGCGCCCGGTGACCCCTGCGACGAGGACGGCAGTGGGTTGTGCGTTCCGGACGCCGCCGCGTCGGCGATGTCGGGTTCGTCGACCACACACTTGGTCACGGCCGACAAATGGGGCAACGTGGTCTCGTATACGCTGACCATCGAGACCACCGGGGGCAGTGCGATCACCGTGCCCGGCCGAGGTTTCCTCCTCAACAACGAGCTGACCGACTTCAACTCCACCGGAGACGGCCCCAACCTGGCGGCGCCGGGCAAGCGGCCCCGAAGCTCGATGAGCCCGACCATCGTTCTCGCCGATGGAGAGCCTTTCTTGGCCGTCGGCACTCCAGGTGGATCGACGATCATCACGACCGTAGTGGAGATTCTCCACAATCGAATCGACCGCGGTATGAGCCTCCCCGAGGCGATCGCGGCTCCAAGAGCCACGCAGCGCAATACCTCGACGGTCGGGGCCGAGGCGGCCTACCGCGACCTATACGAGGCGGGCCTGACGTCACTCGGTCACGCTTTCAGCGACCGGAGTGAGATCGGTGCTGCCACCGGCCTCGAGTTCCTTCCCGACGGTCGGCTTCTGGCGGCGGCAGAGCCGGTGCGCCGTGGAGGTGGCGACGCCGGCGTGGCGATAGCAGACGACTGAGGAGTGAGGACGCGTCCGAGAACCCCGACGGCGTAGCGCTCGCTGAACTTGCCCTTAGTTTTGCAGTTCTTGCTAAAGTTACGGCATGTCGGTTGAACTGTATGACCCGGTGGCGAACCCCTACGCTCCCGGAGCGGGGACTCCTCCGCCGGCCTTGGTGGGCCGCGACGCAGTGATAGACATTGCCGAGATCGCTCTGCGGCGGCTGAGGTCGGCTCGCGCCAGCCAGCACATGCTCATCACCGGATTGCGCGGCGTTGGCAAGACGGTGCTTCTGGGCAAGCTGGCAGCACTCGCCGAGCGTATCGGCTACCGGGTCATCCGGGTGGAAGCCCTCGGGGGTGATGACACGATTCACAGTTTTCTTCGCCAGGCCCGCCGCGTCGTGGAAGAGCTCGACGGAGGTATCAAGGTCGCCCGGGCACTGCGCTCGATTGAGTCCGTGTCGCTCACGGTCGCCGGCACCGGCGTCGCCATCGAGCGTCGGGCCGACCGCGCCGACCGCGAGGCCCTGAGCGACGTCGTCACCGACATGGCGGCGGCCGCCGCCGAGGATCTCGGCGTGATGCTGGCCCTCGACGAGGCGCAAATGCTCGACAGGCACGATCTGCGTCGTCTCCTTGCCGGAGTCCATCGGTGTGGCCAGGATGGCCTGCCGCTGTTTTGCCTCCTCGCCGGGCTCCCCAATCTCGTGGGGGGAGTCGCCAAGGCGGCCACATACGCCGAGCGCATGTTCACGGTCGCCGATCTCGGACCGCTCTCGCCGGACCAGGTGGTGCAGGCGATCGTTGAGCCTGCGGAGGAGATCGGCGTCTCGTGGGCGCCGGAGGCTGCCGAGCAGATCGTCGACCTCTCCGACGGCTTCCCGTTCTTCGTCCAGACTTGGGCGTACCACACGTGGAACGCCGCGATCGATCAGCCGATCTCGGCGGCGGATGTCGAACGGGCCGCGCCGAACGCGCGTCACGCCCTCGACTCCTCGTTCTTTGCCGCCCGGATAGCCCGCATCCCGGCTTCGGAAGTCGCCTATGTGCGGGCACTGGCGTCGCTCGGCGCCGGGCCCCACAGGTCGGGCGATGTGGCCGCGGCCGCCGGCAAGTCGACGTCCCAGGTGGCCGCCTTCCGCGATCGGCTGATCGGCGAGGGGGTCATCTACGCTCCGCGCTATGGCTGGGTGGAGTTCGCCATTCCCCACTTCGACGGGTATGTGCGCAGGATGGTGCCCGGCTTTCCCTGAATGCGACGGTTGACATCGCGGGGCGCCGGCGGCACCGTAGTGGGTGTGAAGCGCGGTGTCCCGGCTCTCGTCCTCATCGTGGCCCTGAGCGGGTGTGCAGGCGGCCGGTCAGGTGAGGTCTCGGCTCCCACCGCGTCTGCCCCTACGACGGAGATCACCGCACCGTCTGTCGTCACCGACGGGGCGCCGGACCTGCCCGGTGCCACCTCGGGCCCGTCGTCTACCGCGGCGATCCCCGCCGACGATCGAGTCGAGCACCGCAACGAGATGGTGGATCTCCAGATCGTTGCCCGCCAAGTATCCGATCCAGACACCATTGCGGCGATGCGGGCGGTGCCGCGTCATTTGTTCGTGCCGGCCGATTACGCCGATCAGGGCTACGACGACCACCCGCTGCCGATCGGCTACGGCCAGACCATCTCCCAGCCATATATCGTGGCGCTGATGACCGAGGCCCTGGGTATCCGGCCGGGGGACCGGGTATTGGAGATCGGCACGGGCTCGGGCTACCAGGCTGCAGTGCTGGCAGAGATGGGGGTCGAGGTCTACACCATCGAGATCATCGAAGAGCTGGCGACGGCAGCCGACGAACGGCTTCGGCTCGTCGGATATGACGTGGTGACGCGCCGCGGCGACGGCTATTTCGGCTGGGAGGAGAACGCCCCCTTCGACGCCATCATCGTCACCGCGGCCCCCGACCACCTGCCGCAGCCGGTGGTCGACCAATTGGGGCCGGGGGGCCGCCTTGTGATCCCGATCGGGCCCATTGGAGCCGTGCAGACGCTGTGGCGTTTCGAGGTGGACGGCGACGGCGAAGTGACCGGCCAGAACCTGGGCGCGGTCCGGTTCGTGCCCTTCACCCGCGCCGAGGAGTGACGGCTTCGCCTGCGGCGTCGCCGGCGAGAAAGGCGACGGCCGCGTAGCAGGCCGCCCCCACGATCACGACGAACTCGAATCCCCAAGTGAGCGTGAGCAGGGCCGAGGCCGCTCCCGCGATCACCGATACGGTGCCATTGATACCCCACGCCCACGGCACGAGGTGCGGCGCCACCCGCTCCAGCCGGGCCAGGCCTCGGGGAAACATGATGCCCATGAGGAACCCGAGGGGGACGAGAGCAATGGCGCCGATCCCCATGCGGATGACGAGCGGTAGTGGAAGCAGGGCCCCGGTCGCCCAACTCAGGAGCCGCGGGTAGACGACGGCCGCCCCCGCCAGGGCCACGGCGGCGAGCCGCCACCGCACCAGATGAGACAGCATGCTGCCGGCGCCGGCCGACAGCAGAATGGCAAACAACACAACGGCCAGGGCAGTCGTCGGGCGGCCCACCAGAAGGATGTACTTCTGGACGATGGGCAGCTCGACGAGGAGAAACGCCAAACCAAGCAGGCCGAAGTACGTCACAGTCCAGACACGCACGCCGGGGGCTCCGTCGCGGTCGCGCCGCCGCGCCATCAGTAGGAGCGGCCCCAGAATCAGCAGGGCGGCCCCGAGAACCGAGAGGCCCAGAAACGCCAACAAGACAAAGTACCCGGCTCCGCCGAATGGCTGCCAGGTGCGCCCGATAGTGTCGAGGACATCCGACGCCTGCGCCCACTTGAAGAAGTGGGTGAAGAAGGGCCGGTTGTCCTCGGGGGGCGCGATATCGAAGTCATACGATCGGTACACCTCGTCGGGATCTGCCAGCACTCGGGCGGCCAATTCCCCATATTGATCGACGGGCAGCACGTTGTACTCGTTCGAGGGGCCCCGACCGGGCGCCGCGATCACGTCGAACCTCTCGCGAGCCGCGAACTCAGCCACCATGGCGACATCGGCGGCGGTGAAGCCGTCGAGCTTGACCATCACGAGCCCCGTGGCGTAGCTCCGCAGGGCGATCAGCGCCTCCTCCGGATCGCCCCCGGCCCGCTGCACCGCCCCGGCCGCCAAGCCGAACAGGCGAATCGTCTCGCTCGGCGGCGTCTGCAGCCACCGCATCGCCGACAGAATGCCGCCCGGAGCCAGCAGGGACAGATAGCCGTCGAAGGCTTCGGCGGTCAACATGTAGTCCTCGGCGAGGCTGTACGCCCCGGAAGTCACCGGTCGATACGGCGCACCGAGCGCGACATCGACGACGTCGAAACGACGGCCGGTGCGCTCCACGAACGAGCGGGGCTCCTCGATCACGACCTCGACGCGGGGGTCGCGGTAAGCCGGGACCTCCGCCCGCCGCGCCGCTTCCAGCGCAGGTCCATGGCCCTCCACCGCCGTGACCGTGCCGGCGCCGTTAGCGAGCGCGATCAACACGTCGAGACCGCCCCGGGGCTCGAGGACCAGGACGTCACCGCCCGGGTGCAGGGAGAACGCGATCGAGTTGAGGACGTGCGGCGCAAAGGCCGCGTCACGCGGGTCGACGAGGGGGGCGGGGCTCAGGTCGTCACCGTCGAAAGTGATCCCGTCTTGCGGTGGCGGTGTCCCGCCCCAGGCGAAGCTCAGCCCGGGCACGGAGCGGATGCCGCCGCTGACAATATGGTCCACCCGGGCCGAGGACTCCCAAGTGGAGTCCACCACCTCTGCGCCGGGATAGCGGAGCGCAGCGCTCAGATCCTTGTAGGGGGAGAGCCGTGGGTCCAGCGCCCCAAGACTCGCAACGGCGGCGATGACGGCACCGATGGTGAGCGCGCCCAGGCTCACGAGCACAGCTCGTGACGGGAAACTCGCAATCGACCCGAACGCGATCGCAGCCGCCACGCCGAGAAACGACGCCACCACGATCACTGCGACGCCGCCGATCAGCGGCAAGGTGCCGATAGCGACAACGCATCCCAGCCCGGCCCCGATGAGGTTCGCTCCGTACACCCGGGCGGAGGAGATTGGAACCGGTTGATCCCAACCCGACAGCAGCGCCGCGGTGACCAATCCGCCGAAGAAGAATGGGACGGCGAGCGCCAGGTAGTAAGCGATCAGGAAGAAGATCTGGCGGCCGTCCCACGCGATCGCGAACGAATCGAACGGGATCGAATTCGTGACCGCATAGGCGCCGAGTGTGGTGACACCCTGAGCCAGGGCCAGCAGCGCCCATCGCCGGGATCCGCCGCGCCCAATCGCCGGGAAAGCCGCCAGCACCGAACCGCTGGCGCCAAACCCCAGCAAGGCGAGGCTGACGGTGAGGAAGGCGAAGTGGTAGAACTGCGTGAGCGAGAACAGGCGGGTGAGGACTATCTCGAAGACCAACACGCCTGCTGCCGAGCAGCCAACGCCGACCAGGGTGACTGCTTCCGTTCTCCGGTGCATGGCTCCAGCTTGCCACGTGACCGAACCCGCGAGGCGGTCGACCGATACGGCGCGTGGGCGAGGAGAAGGGCCTTCGAGCTACTCCCAGCTGAGTCCGGCCCAAGTGTCGCCGCTCCAGGAGGCGCCGCTCCAGGAGGCGCCGCTCCACGAGGCGCCGCTCCAGCTGGCGCCGCTCCAGCTGGCGCCGCTCCATGACTTGCTACTCCAAGACGCCCCACTCCAGGAGGCGCCGCTCCAGCTGGCGCCGCTCCAGGAGGCCCCGCTCCAGGAGGCGCCGCTCCAGGAGGCCCCGCTCCAGCTGGCGCCGTTGAAGTCGCCGCCGTTCCACAGGGTCGGGACGCAGGTACCACCGGTGCAGTAGCCGGTCCATGGGCTCGACATGATGTCGATCTCACCGGCAAGGGCCACGCCCTCGTCGGAGACGTGATTGGTGCCGCGGGCCGCCTCGAGGCTGCCGGACCCGTCGGATTCCTCGTAGGTCTGGTCGGCGGAGTTGGCCTGCGGGGTGCGAGCCTTCTCGGCCGCTGCCAGGTCGAGCGAGCCGGCTCCCTGGCATTTGAAGTCGGCGCCCGGGACGTACGCGGCGGTATTCCTGATCAAGGCCTTGACCTGATCAGGGTTGAGCTCGGGTCGCTGATCGAGGATCAGGGCGGCTCCTCCGGCCACGACGGCGGCGGCCTGGCTGGTGCCCGAACCCAGGAAGTAGTTGCCCGCCACGGCCGCCTCCGGGTAATGCTGATCGGCATACGATCCAGGGCTGCGCAAACTGAGCACCGAGCGGCCCGGGGCGACGATGTCGACGAAGCGATCCGAGGTGCCGCAGTTGGAGAAAGCAGCGACGCCGGAGATCTGGTTCGAGTCGTTCTCGGCGGCCCCGACCGCGATCACGAACGGGTCGATGGCCGGGTTGCGCAAAGCCGCCGAGTTGCCGTCGTTGCCCGACGCCACGACGACCACGATGCCGGCATGCCAGGCCCGCTCAACCGCATGGGCCAGCGGATCGACCTGGTACGGCTGCACGCCGTCGGTGCCGTACGCCAGGGCGATGATACGGATGTTCAGGTCATTGTCGGTGCGGTGGGTGACCACCCAATCGATGGCCGCGATCACCTGCGATACGTCGGCGGCGCCCTGGGAGTCGGCGACCTTGACGTTGACGATGCGGGCCCCGGGAGCCATCCCGGAGAACTCGGAGTCGGCGTCGTCCCGTCCGGCGATGATCCCGGCGAGATGCGTGCCGTGGCCGAACGTATCGAGGTAGCGAAGGTTGTCGGCTTGAGATTCGAAAGAAAGGTCTGGTCCGTTGATCACCTTGCCGGGCCAAGTGAGGCCGTCCACCGGCACCACGCCGGTGTCGATCAGGGCAACATCGACACCCGACCCGTCAAAGCCGTCCTTCCAGAACTCGTCGGCACCGGTTATCTGGTTCGTGATCCACGTCATCGATCCGCTGTGTTGGCCCGGCGGCAAACCATGGAGGGCCGACGCGTCCTCCCACTGCACGAACGGTTCGGAGCTGGTCGATGGGGCCGTGGGGCGGAGTGCGACCAGATGTCCGATGCCACCGTCGCTCGCCTCTGCGACGGCGGTGCGGGTACCGGTGGCGCCCGGCGCCGCGACAACTTCGTCAGACGCTGCGGCCACGGTTTCGCCGATGGCGCCGACACCGGCGTCGCTGGAAACGTCCCAGCGTTCCGTCGTCCCGGCCGGAGGAGTGATCGAGCCGTTGTCGCGCACGGTGAAGAACGCGATCAGTGTGGTGTCCGCCTGGCTGGTCGAGATGGAGGGTGCCACGAGAGAGGTACCGGCAGTGGTGTCGCTGCCGAAGGCATCGATGGGGTCGTTCACGTCGACGCCGGTGTAGGCCGCGATGGCGCCGGCGGCGGTGTCGTTCTTCCCGCTCGTGAGAGTGAACCCGTAGTGCCCGGGCTCGTCGGCAGTGGCGGTGCGCCAGTACAGCCCTTGCATGATGGGCTTGGACGGGTGTGTGGCCACGTCGATCACATGCCAGCCGCTGGGAGCATCGATGCTGCCGGCGGCGCTGTAGGCCACCTGGGCGATGAGGAAGTCACCGGCGACCACATCGTCCGGAACGGCCAGATCCAGAGTTGCGCCGCTGGCGACGTAGTCACGTGCCGTGGCAACGGACTTGAAGCCGGCCGACGAATCGGGAGGAGGCGAGTTCTTGGCGGGCTTGCCGGCCAGTGCCGGCGTCGCTAAGAGGGGAACCGTGGCCACCAAAGTAGCAATTGCGACGAACAGCGCCCGTCGATTCGATGCACCTGCCGTCCTCTGCCTCACGAATGGATTTCTCATCAGCCCCCTAACCACTCACAGTGAGTTATCGGCACAAACGGTCGATTGGCGCAGCATCATCTCGTCCAGTGCCGTTCTGTCTAGACACTCGCGGCGCAGCTGTGGGATTGCGAGGAGCCGCGTCTGGGGAAGGTGCCGGGACGGACTCGGTCACCGCTCGTCGCCGATGGCATAGATGAATTGGGAAGTCGAGGCCACGATGATCGTCCCGTCGGGAGCGACGGCGGCCGAGGCGTGGAGCTCGAACCCGTCGCTGACGGTGGTGACGCCGTCGGTACACCCCGATGGAGGGGGGAACTCTGCCGGGCCCGACAATGGCAATCGCCACAAGAGGGCTCCGGTGGCGGCATTGAACGAGTAGAGGGCGCCATCCGGGCGGGGCAGCACCACCATATCGCCGACAACGACCGGCGACGCCCATTGCCGCTCGCAGCCGACGCCGCTGTTACCGTCCCAGACGGCCCGGCCGGCGCCGTCAATTGCCTGAACACCCGTCCCCCGCGAGCCGGCGATGAGGAGCGACTCCTCGTATCTGGCGGCGGAGCTGCGAACGTTGCCCCCGGTGCCGAGTAGCCGGTTCGGGTCGGAGCCTTGCCAGGCGATCGTACCGACGAAGCGATCAAGCCCCACTGCCGCCGGTGGAGCGGCACCGCCGGCGACGCCGAAGCTGACGACGAGCTTGTCGCCGGCGACTGTGGGAGCGGCAAAGACCGTGACCGGCGTCGTCCCGGGGTCGGAGTCGCTTCCCGGACCGGCTTCGTATTCAACGCGAGTCCGCCACATCTCGAATCCCTCGAGTGTGAATGCTGCCGCGTCGCCGTGCTCGCTGACCGCGAACACCATTCGCCCATCCGATGCGGCCCCTCCCCTGATGGCCCCGTCGAGCTGAGCCTGCCATCGCGGGGAACCGTCGGTGCCGATAGCCCACAGCGCACCGGACAGACCACCCACGACGACCAGGTCCCCGACGATGAGGGGGTTGGTGAAGACGGGCCCCGCGGCTGTGAAACTCCAGATCTCCTCACCGGTGCGGAGGTCGATACCCCACACCTTGCCCTCGTCACCTGTAGCCACGACAACACCATCGGCACCGGCGACACCGTTCACGTCGTTGGCGGTGGGGAAGAACCAGCGCCGCTCGCCGCTGCGGACATCGAGCGCATAGACGCCGTCCCCACCGTCACCGGCAGCGCGCGTAGTACCTGCACTCCCCACGACGACGAGGCCCTCGGCCACGATCGGGCTGTTCAACCAACCGGAAATGCCCACCTCGGCCTGCCACCGCTTGACCGGCTCGACTATGCCGGCAGCCTGGGAACAACCCGATCTCGTCTTGTCACCTTGAAAGGTGACCCAATCCGACCCGGCGGCGACACACTCGGGCAGCGCCTCAGGCCCCGCCGCGCGGGCTCTTCGCAGAAACTCGGCCGCGATCGGGGCGGCGGTGGCACCGCCCGAGGCGCCCCCCTCGACGCTCACCGCAAAGGCGAGGTCCGCGGCGTAGCCGGCAAACCAGGCCACGGTTCCCGCCTCTCCGCCTGCGGGGGACTGGGCGGTGCCAGTCTTCCCGGCGACTTCGAGCCCCTCGACAGCGGCGAGGCGGCCCGTGCCGTGCCCGACGACCGCGGCCAGCATGGAGTTCAGATGGACGACGACTTCCGGCGCCAGCTGCAGTTCGGCGGCGGCGGGGGTGCCGGCGACCAGGCTCGGTGGGCGCCATGTTCCGGAGGCGGCCGCGGCCACCATGGCGGCGAGATTCAGGGGGCTGGCCAGCAACTCACCTTGCCCGATCGCCGTCGCCGCCAATTCGATCCGGCTCGACGGCATCGGCAGCGAGGCATCGGCGGCCGCAATTCCGATGTCGAGTTCGTCTGCAAAGCCGAACGTCGCCGCGGTCGCCGCAATTGCGTCGGCGCCCAGCTCCATCGCCATCTCGATGAATGCCGTATTGCAGGAGAGGGCAAAAGCGTCCTCCAAGCTCATCGCTGCCGGCAGGTCGTCGGCGTTGGTGAAGATCCTTCCTTCGACGTCGATCTGGCGGGGACACGCCACCGGTGTATCCGGCGTCATTCCACTGCCGAGGAGGGCGGCC
>JBFISZ010000101.1:0-9859 GCA_041608315.1 Acidimicrobiia bacterium
AAGCACAACGAACGGGGAGTGTCCCTACCGCTCGAGCTGCGTCCGCAGCCGTTCCTGGACGATGGTCGAAGTGAGGTCGGCGCGGCTGCGCTCGATCAGAGCGCGGGCCACGTCGGTGGTGCGGCGCAGCTGCGAGGTCATTCCGTCGGGGTAGTCCAGCGCGGCCAGCAGATCGTGGATCGCCTCCATGTCGAAGAACGTGTGCTCGGCGGCGGCCAGATCCCCCACCCTGAGCTGGTCGAGCAGCCGGCGGCGCAGCTCACCGACGGCCTCACCGAGGCCCTTGAGATAGGGCACGGCGTGGACCCCCAGATCCGCCGGAAGCGGCAGCGGTCTCCCCTCGACCAGCGCCGCGGTCAGCTCGCCTTCGGCGTATTCCTTGACGGCGTCGTAGTAGAAGCCGGCGTGATAGATGTCGGTGTGTTCGGCGAGCGACGGCTCGGTCTCCCGCATCAGCGCCCGCACCTCGTCGAGCAACCCCCGGGCGGCATCGAGCTCGCCGCGATGAAGTGCCCGGATGGCTTTCGAGGACCCCTGGATGATGCGGCGGCAGTTCTTGAGGGCGAGCTCGCGGGCGGTGAATTTGCCGTCGAGCTCGGCACGAACCGCGGCTTCCAGGGCCTCCAGGTCGAGGGTTGAGTCTGCCGCCAACGACTACCCGGCAACGACGCGAACGGTGGCCGGCTGGGTCGCCTCGCGGCGCAAGTCCACCGCCACCGGTGGCTCGACGACACCGATGCGGGGGGCCATCGCCAGCGCGTAGTTCCTCTGCCGCAGCATCAGCAGCAACATGACGTACGCGCCAATTGCCAGGTCGAAGACGATCGTCGCCGCCAGCCAGAGCATGCTGCCCGTCAGCAAGGCCACCACGAGCGTGAGGAGCGCCCCGCCGGATAGGCTCGCGAGGAGCACTCGGCGGCGCTCGGCCTGACGGCGCCGTGCTGCGAGCTGTTGGCTGTTGGCCGTCGCCACCGTCGCCAGCAGCTCATTGGACCGCTGAAAACTGCGGGTTGCCGTCATCGGGGCGCGGCGCCGACTCTCGACAAACGATGGAAAAAGAAATGCAGCCCACACCGCACCGATGAGCAGAAACACCAGCAGAGGCATGATCTAGTTTGTTCCCTTACTCGAATCCTGACGCGATCGTAGGCTGCGGCCCCCCCGCAACCAAGGATTCCCGGCTTGCACGTCAATTGCCAGCGACATTGTGGTCGCTATCGGGCTCAACCAGCAACTCGACGGCATGCCGGAGAGCCGGCGCAATCACGGCCAGCGACTCGCGCACAGCGCGTTCGGATCCCGGGAGATTGATGATCAGGGACGAACCGGCGATGCCGGCGACACCGCGCGCCAGCATTCCGTGAGGGTTCTTCCCGAAAGTGGCGGCCCGCATCGCCTCCGCCAGGCCCGGCGCCGGCCGCTCAATCACCGCCGATGTGGCCTCCGGCGTAACGTCGCGCGCGGAGAACCCGGTGCCGCCACTGGTCACGATCAGGCTCGCCAGCGGGAGCAGCGCCTCGAGCGCGGCGGACACGGAATCGATGCCGTCGGCCACGACCCGGACGTCAACCACCTCGAACCCGAGTTCGGCGAGCATCTCGGCCGCCGCGGGGCCGGAGCGGTCCACCGCCTCGCCACGACTCACCCGGTCACTCACTGTGAGCACCGCAGCTCTCATCTGGCCCAATCGCCCGACTTGCCGCCGCGCTTCGCAAGCAACTGCACGGGGCCGATCACGGCGCCTCTGTCGATGGCCTTGATCATGTCGTACAGCGCAACCGCTCCGATGGCAGCGCCGGTCATCGCCTCCATCTCAACCCCGGTCTTGGCCGTGACCGCGACGGTCACGACGACCCGCGCCCCCGCTTCGGTCGGTTCGACATCGGCGGAGATGGTGTCGATCCCGATGGGATGGCACAGCGGCACCAGGTTCGGTGTCTGTTTGGCGCCTTGGATGGCGGCGATGCGGGCGACGGCGAGCGCATCGCCTTTGGGAAGGGCCCCGCCGAACACGGCGCGGCGGGCCGCCGGCGACATGGTCACATGCGCCTCAGCAACTGCCACGCGATGGGTCTCCGCCTTGGCGCCGACATCGACCATGCGGGCCCGGCCCTCATCGTCGAGGTGAGTCAACTCAGCCACCGAGGGCCTCCTCTCGGGTCCGGCCCTCCGGGGATCGGAAGAGCTCGAGCTCGACCCGTTGCCCCTTGGCGACGGTGCCCTCTCCCACCGGCACTACGGCAAATGCGTCCGCCAGCGCCAGAGCGGTGAGCACGTTCGATTGCTGGCTTCCCGAGCGGGTCGCCACCAAGAGATCACCGTCGCGCGCCACCGCCGCCCTGATGAAGACGGTCTTCTCCGGGTCGGTCCGCAGATCCTCACCGGCGACGGCCGCCCTCCGGGACCGGAAGAGCTTGGTAGCCCCCATCATGTGGAGCAACGCCGGGCGCAGGAACTGCTCGAAGGCGACAAAAACCGAAACCGGGTTGCCGGGTAGCCCAAAGAGTGGGGTGCCGCCGAGCGAGCCGAACGCGAACGGTTTGGCCGGCTGCATCGCCACCTGCCAGAACTCGACGGTGCCGAGGGCCGCGAGCTCTTGCTTGATCAGGTCGTACTCCCCCATCGAGACTCCACCGCTGGTGACGACTACATCTCCGTTGCGAGCCGCATGGCCCAACGTCTTGTTCAAAGCCTCGGCGTCGTCGGGAACGATGCCGTAGTCAACGACGATGGCGCCGAAGTCTTCCAGCGCGGCCTGCAAGGTGGGGCGATTGGTGTCCCGGATCTTGCCTACCGCCAGCTGGCCCGTCTCCGGCGCGACGAGCTCGTCGCCGGTCGACAGGATCGCCACCGTGGGCCGGCGCCGCACCTTCGGAAACGCGACGCCGATCGAGGCGAGGACGCCCAGGTGGGGAGCCGTGAGCCGGGTGCCGGCGGTGAAGACGCATGACCCAGGGGCGATGTCGCCTCCCGCCGGGCGCACCGCGGTGCCGGCGTCGGTAACAGCCCGAATCTCGACGGTGGTGCTGCCGGCATCGGTGTCCTCGACCTTGACGACGGCGTCGGCACCATCGGGGAGCGGGGCTCCGGTCATGATCTTGATCGCGCAACCGGCCGCCAGGGCCTGGGTGGGCACCGACCCGGCGGCGACGTCTTCGATCACCCGCAGCGTCATCGGCACCCCGACGATATCCTGCGAGCGGACCGCATATCCGTCCATGGCGGAGTTGGCGAAAGGTGGTACGCCGTGGGGCGCCACCACATCTTCGGCAAGCACCAGTCCCCGGGCTTCCCGCAGAGTCGCCGGTTGCGCCGGAAGGATCGTAATAGCATCGAGCACCGCGCTCTGAGCTGCTTGGAGTGGCCTCACGAGACGACCCGATTCTCACGTCTCGTGAAGATGCGCTGGATGTTGTCTTTGTGCCGCCAGACGACGAGCCCGGCGGTGAGCGCCGCCCATACCAGCGGCCATCCAGAATGCCCCGCGACCACATACAGCGGAACGTACAGCGCCATGGCGCCCAGGGAGGCAATCGACGCGGTCTTGGTGACGAGAACGACTCCAAGCCAAGCCAAGGCGAGGAGCAGGCCGAGCAGAGGCTCGAGCCAGATAGCGCCACCGATGGCAGTGGCCACCCCGCGTCCACCGCGGAACCGGTGCCAAATCGGCGCGGCGTGTCCCACCGTGGCGGACAGGGCGCAAGCAAATCCGACCGTGTCGTTGATAAGTACCGCCCCCAACGCGGTGGCGACGATTCCCTTGAGGCCATCACCCAGCAAGACCAAGCCGGCCGCTTTCTTGCCGAGAGTCCGAAAGACATTCGATGTCCCGGGATTGCCGCTACCGTGTTCATAGATGTCGATGCCCATGCGGCGAGCGACCAGTACCGCGAAGTCGACGCTTCCGATGAGGTACGCGCCGACGATGACACCGGCTGCTGCCAAGAGATTGGTCACGGGCCGAGTCTAGAGGTGTAGGCTCGCCGTCCTGGGAATGAGATCTATGATTGGGTGCGTGCGATGATCGGTGTTTTTGGCGGTTCGGGATTCTATGAATTCCTCGACGCCGCACGCCAGATCGAGGTCAGCACTCCCTACGGGTCACCTGCAGCGCCGTTGACCGTAGGAAATGTCGAAGGCACCGAGGTGGCCTTCCTCCCCCGCCACGGTACCGACCATCAGTTCCCGCCCTCCCATGTGCCCTTTCGGGCAAACGTGTGGGCGATGAAGGAAGTCGGCGCCACGTGCGTCATCGGGCCGTGTGCGGTCGGCAGCCTGCAGCGCCACATCGAGCCACGGAGCTTCGTGGTCTGCGACCAGCTGTTCGATAACACCCGCGGCCGCGTGGGCACGTTTTACGACGGACCCGAAGTCGAGCACCTGTCGTTTGCCGATCCCTACTGCGAGGATCTGCGAGCGGTCGCCCTCGACGCCCTGGGCGAAGTTGGCGCCCGCGCCCACGATGGTGGCACCGTCGTCGTCATCGAGGGCCCCCGGTTCTCCACTCGCGCCGAAAGCACGTTCTTCGCCGCCCAAGGCTGGGAGGTCGTGAACATGACACAGGCGCCGGAGGTGCAGCTGACCCGTGAACTCGGGCTGTGCTACGTGAATATGTCTGTCGTCACCGATTACGACGTCGGCGTGGCCGGGGATATCCCGCCTGTCACCCATGACGAAGTATTGCGACAATTCGACGCATCTCTTGATACACTCAAGGATGCAGTGCGCGTCATGATTCCGGCGCTCGCCGGGGCGCACCAATGTGGAGGCGATGCAAGATGATGGGGGACACAAGGCACCGTCTCCGAGTTGACGCGTTTCGACCTCATCGCCGCGGTGCCCCAATAGCCCATTCCTCGCCAGCCGACCCGCCGACCGCCGGCGTAGCGTGCCCGGTATACGCGTTTCGCGGCCGACCCGAGCGCGGGTTGCCGTATGAGCGGCTCAGGGCCTCGTCAGCCGGCCTGTCGAAAGCCCCCTCCCCGTGATGCCGATCGCAAGTCCCCCACCATTCCCCCTGCTTGCGTGAGGCTCCCTCCCCTTCGGGGGAGGGACACGGGGAGGGTTCCTCCCGATGGCGGCGACCCTCTTCCCTAGTCGAGTCGCGTTGCGTACGGTCGCTACATGCTCTGGCTCACCCCGCCTCCGTATTGGCGATGGCTCGCCGCCGCCGCGCTCATCGCCGTCGCCGCCTACATGGATCTGTCGGGCCCGCCCATGGAGAAGTACCCCTTTGTGGCCGAAGCCGTCGGCTCCGGCGAGCCGATCGTCGTCGAGTGGCGCGATGTGCCTCGTGGAATGCTGCCGCCACCTGGCGGCCTCTCCGGAGCAGCCCACGAGCCGCTCGTAGCCGGAACGCCGCTCGTGAACGGATTGCTGGAGACGGCGAGCACCGTGCCTGCGGACTGGTGGGCGGTGGCGGTCGAACTGCCGGCGACGGCGACGGCCGGCAGTGACGTCATGATCACGACGCGGGCACCCAGCCTTCAGGTCGTCGGCATCGTCGTCACCCCACCGACCGGCAGCGGCTTCGGGCCCGTCTCCCCCGGTCTGGTCGCCTTCCCGCCCGACCAGGCCGCCCCCATTGCCGCCGCCCTCGCCGAACACCGCGCCACGATCCTGGTCAGGCCGTAGCGGGCACCTAGTCGCGGCGATCGGCTATCGCCGCGGACGCGAGCGCGCCAAACGCTGATCCGGCGCCTTTGCAGGGAGTTGCGCAGCTGACGAAGTTCGACGGCGGGAGAAACACATAGGCCTAGGCTCCTCGGATGCTCGATGCCGTGTTGTGGGGTCTGATCCAGGGGCTCACGGAATTCCTCCCGATCTCATCCAGTGGCCACCTGGTGCTGGTTCCGGCCGTGCTGGGCCGCGACGGCCCCGATCTGGCCACGTCGGCCGTACTCCACCTGGGCACACTCGCGGCGGTACTCGTCTACTTCCGTGCCGAGGTCAGCGAGGTCTTGCGGCTCACCGATCAGGGCAAACGGTTGCTGCGCCTTCTGGTCATCGGCACGATCCCGGCCGCCGTGCTCGGGTTCACCTTCAAGAACGGCTTCGAGTGGCTCAACGAGAGGCCGGCCGCAGTCGCCATCGCCCTGGTGCTCACAGGGCTGGCGTTGTTCGCGACCAGGTGGATGCCCCGCGGCCGCCGGACCATTCCCGACTCCAGCGACTGGGACGCCACCACACTGGGCTTCGGCCAAGCCCTGGCACTGATCCCGGGGGTGTCCCGCTCCGGCGCCACGATCGCCACGGGCCTCGTGCGCGGCTTCGATCGAGCCGAGGCGGCTCGCTTCTCCTTTCTCCTCGGCATCCCCGCCATCGCCGGCGCCGGCCTCCTCGAGTTCATCGACCTCGCCAACGACGGTGGCGGCGTCACCTCCGCAACCTGGGTCGGCATGGCGGTCGCCGCTCTTGCGGGCTACGCCGCCATCGCACTGCTCCTCCGTCTGATCGAACGCGCCGGGCTGGCTCCGTTCGGCATCTACTGCGTCGGCTTCGGGACCATCGCCCTGATACTCATCTAGCCGCGGGCATAAACCCGGCGACCTCGCGGTTGGACAACGGCATGGGAATCTTCAACCGGAAAACAAAGCCATCGAAGCTGGAGTCGCTCGACGATCTGCAGCCGATGCTCGAGTCCGGCAAGCCGGTGCTCCTCGACCTGATGCAGGTCAACTGCAATCAGTGCCGGGTGATGGACGGCATAGTCAACGAGCTCGCCGGCGAGTACGGCGAGAGTGCTCACATCGTCAAGGTCGATGTGACCAAGGTTCCCGGCGCCGCCCAGGCCTTCGGCGTGCGGTCGACCCCCACATTCGTGCTGCTCGGCACGTCGAACAAGACCGTTTCGAAAAAAGCCCAACGCAAGGGCAAGGCGGACAAGCGGCCGGCGGACACCATCTCGCCGCGGTGGCGCCAGTCCGGCCTGGTGAAGAAGGACCAGCTGAGCCGGGTCCTCGAGAGCAACGGCGCCGCGCGAGTGAGCTCCTAGTCCGAGTAGTCGTAGAAGCCGCGGCCGGTCTTGCGGCCGAGCAGACCTGCTTCGACCATCCGCTTGAGCAAAGGTGGCGGAGCGTACCGCGCCTCGCGGAACTCCTCGAACAGCGACTCGGCGACAAACAGCATGGTGTCGTTCCCGATCAGGTCCGCCAGGGTCAGCGGCCCCATCGGGTGCGCCGCGCCGTTGACCATCCCGGCATCGATGTCCTCCTTGGAGGCGAACCCTTCTTCGTACATGACGATGGCATCGATGATGTAGGGCACGAGCAGCTTGTTGACGACGAACCCCGCCCGGTCCTTGGCGTGCACCACGACCTTGCCCAGTTGGTCGGCCGCAAAGGCGGCGGCGCGTTCGACGACGGCTTCTGCGGTGACGACGCTACGCACCACCTCGACCAACCGCATCACCGTCGCCGGGTTGAAGAAGTGCAGACCGACGACCGACTCGGGCCGTGAGGTTGCTTGCGCGATCCGGGTGATCGGAATCGAGGACGTATTCGAAGCCAGGATGGCGTCGGCCGCCTCCACGACCTCGTCGATCCGGGCGAACAGGGTCTTCTTGAGATCTTCGTTCTCGACAACGGCTTCGACAACCAGGTCGCGATCGTGGAGTGCTCCCAAGTCGGCCCCGAACTCCAGCCGGCCGAGGGTGGCGTCCCGGTCCTCCTCCGAGAGCTTGCCCCGCTCGACCGCCCTGCCGAGCGACTTCTCGACCCGCCCCCGCGCCGCCGCCGCCAGGTCGGCATCGATCTCGGTGACGACGACGTCGAGACCCGCCTTGGCGCAGACCTCGGCGATCCCGCCCCCCATCTGGCCGCCGCCAACAACACCCACACGATTGATCAACGAATGCCTCCGAACTAGGTCTGACCAGGCTAAACGGCAAAAGCGAGCGAGGGGAATCGGTAGAAAGAAGTACTAAGTACTAAGTACTAAGTACTTAGTACTTGGTACTTAGTACCTAGTTTCTGCTCAAGTATGGCCCGGTGGATTGGGGATGGCGGCGAAGGCCTGGCGGCGATTCTCGACGATCTCGTAGCCGATCTGCTCGATCGAGTCCATGAGCCAGAGGTAGGCACCCCGGCCCTCCCGATAATCCGCCTCCGCCATTCCCTGGATGCGCCCCTGCTCCTGGAGCTGCTTGACCTGGCGGTGATTCGAGCGCGGCTCCTGCACATAGACACCGAGCGTCTTGCCACCGGCTTGGTTGAGGATCGAGAATACGGGCACATCCGAGGGGCCGTCGGCGATGTAGACCATGTTGCGCAGCGGCACTCTGCGCTGCGACTCCGCCATCCGGGCATTCACGTCGACCTGGGGATTGACATTGACGCCTTTGTTGATCTCGAAGATCGCCCGTGTCTTCGATGTGTTGTCGATGCTGTAGCTCAGGTACTTGATCGCGCTCCCCTTGTCCCCGACCGGCAGCCGGTCGCGGTAGCCGGGCCCGGCGGAAGACTCGATGAAGGCGTTGGCCCAGATGCCGTCGATGTGCGGTGCGATCGAGCTGCCCTCGATGAGCGGTCGAATCCCCGTGGAGACGACGTAGTGCTCGACGGTGATGCCCTCGCGGACGAATTCGGGGATCGTGGCGACGCGATGCTTGGTGGCGGCGAAGAACTCGGGAATCCCGGGACACGGTGTGATCGCCGCGCCGAGCTTCTTCAGCTTCTCGTTGGTGAGACCGTCGAAGATACCGGCCTCGACATAGGAGAGGGTATGGAGCAAATAGGCCTTGTCGGCGGCGACGATCTCACCGCGAGCCTCGTGGAATTCGACCAGGCCTTCAACCTCATCCCAGAACACAGCCGGGTCGACGTCGTACTCGTCGAAGATGGGGCTCTGCATGTTGTCGGGGATCAGCGTGCGGTCGAAGTCCCAGATACAGGCGATAACCGTTTGGGTATATAGGGGTGCCGGCATCCCGTAAGCCTAGAAGGTATTGCGATCAGCCACGGCCCGCGCACTCGAGGCGGGCGACCCTAAGGAGTCTCGAGCGCCCCGAACCAGCCGCCGTGATCATCGAGCCACCACGGTTGCAGCAGGCACGGGGCCGCCCGCAGCGCGGCGTGGGCGTCGCCCACCCGGTTACAGGGCACCAGCACGACGAGGTCCCAGCCGCGCCCGGCGAGGGTCCACGTCGCGGGAGCGAGCCGCTCGAGGTCGTCGAAGTCCTCGGCAACGATCTCGACCACTCGCATGTCAACTGCCACCACGGCGGTGATCGAGGACAGGTCGGCGCCGACGGACCCGGCGACGAGGTCGGCGAGCGGGATCCGTTGGACGCGTTCGCGGCGGGCGGCGTAGCTGTCGACGACTGCGGCGGTCACGTCCCCCGTGACAACGGGAGTTTGTTGAATCAGTAACGCCATCTGTATGCCCCTTCGAGTCGCCACCGCAACGAGTCACCCAACGCGTGCGGCTCGATTGCTTACATCAGTGTAATTCACCCCGGCCCTCTAGGAAAGCCGCCCGATCGGTTTACCTACCGGGCAACGCCGGTAATGTCGGACCATGGCTACCGAGGTGCTGCATTCCAACGCTGAGGCGGGCCTATCCACCGCGCAGGTGAAAGAGCGCGCGGCCCGCGGCGAGATCAACCGGGTTGAGCTCGAGCACAGCCGGAGCACCGCCGAGATCATCCGGGCCAATGTCGTGACCCGATTCAACATCTTGCTCGGCGTCCTGTTGATCGTGATCCTGGCTGCCGTCCGCGAACCACGTGATGCGCTGTTCGGCATCGTTCTCGTCACCAACGCGGCCATCGGAATCACTCAGGAGCTGCGGGCCAAGGCCACCCTGGACCGTCTCGCCGTGCTGACCACACCACAGGTCGGGGTGCTGCGCGACGGCAAGG
>JBFISZ010000102.1:0-9847 GCA_041608315.1 Acidimicrobiia bacterium
AGCCCGGCGCGCCCGAGCAGGTGATCGAAACCCAGCAGGTGCTGGGTCGCTCTGCCGCCGGCAAGACCCTGTGGCTCAGTGCTTCGACCATCGTGCCGCCTCTCGAGCTGCGGGAGCAATGCCGCCTCGTGCACCTGATCCGTGAGGTCTCGCTTCCTCCGGAATTGGAACGGGTCGTTGTCGAACGCCTCGGGGGTCGCGATCCGATCGCCGACAACGGCGACAAACGACTCGAGGTCTTGACACCCCGCGAGCGTGATGTGCTCCGGCTGCTGTCGGAGGGCCTCGACGGCGCCTCCATCGCCGAGCGGCTCTTCCTGTCGCCGGCGACCGTGCGCAACCACATCCAGCACATCCTCTCCAAGCTCGGCGTCCACAGCCGGACCGAAGCCGTGGCGCTGGCGCTGCGGCGCGAGTAGCCCAGGTCAACGTGTGTGACCGGCTCGCTGTAGAGCCGCCTCACTAGCCTCGGGCTCACATGAAGGGGACACGTCGATGAGCGAGCCGGCCGTCGCCTTGGGTTGGACGCGTGCAGCCCGTGTGCTGCTGACAGTGGTCGGCGCCGCGATTCTTCTCGCCGGTTGCGACGGTTCCGACCTCGGACCGGCGGCGGAACCGCGGGAAGCGCTTACCGCCGAGAATGCCGAGTGGCTGCCGGTGGCGCTGCCCCGAAGCCCTGAATCGCTGCTGTCGATGGCCCATGACGGGACCGACTTCTACCTGCTGACCAGCAGCCAGGGCTCGCCGGGGCTGATGCGATCGGCCGACGGGCTGGATTGGGAGGAGATCCCGGTGCCCGTCATCGCTCCCGGCGATCACCTGCGACATGTGGCGGCGACTTCGCAGATCCTGGTTCTAGTCGGCAGCGAGAGCTTGCCGGGAGGCGGCACCACGGCGATTGTCTTCACGACCTTCGAACGCGGTCCGTGGATCCGGTCGGAACTGCCTGTCGACGAAATCGATCCGCCCGGTCGCCCGTTCAACGTCTCCACCAGCGTCGAGACCGTCGCCGTTACCGAGTCAGGGTTCGCCCTCGCCGGCAGCCACGGTCCGGTGAGTAGGCCACGACCGATGCTGTGGACCAGCCGGGACGGGATCGACTGGATCGTCGCCTTCGACTCGGCGCCGCCGCTCGCCTTCGAATACGTCTCGTATGCGACAACGGGTGTTGTGGAGGCGGTTCTGACGCAAACCGAGTTTGGCGGAGTGGTCTGGCTGCGCTCGGGCGACGGCTGGACGCGGCCGAGCCCGGCCGCCTCGCTCGAGGCATTGGCGGCCCTGAACGACGGGTTGTATGTGGCGGGAACCGACTTGGAGACGGGCGCGCCCGGGATATGGGCTACGCGCGATGGCGTGAACTGGGAACGCCGCTCGACGCCACGCCGCGGGATTGGGGAGTTCTCCTCCTCGCCGGGCGGCATCGTTGCGATCGGCTGGGAGGACGCGGGCGGCTCCGCCGAAGCCGTGATCGAGGTGGGAGACCTGACGTTGCGGGCGCTCCGCAATGGGCGGTTCCAGGTGGTGGCCGCCGATGGGGAGACGGTCGTCGAGGTCTTCGGGGAAGACATCGTGCAGGGCGACCCGCTGGCGATCCTGGACCCGGAGACCGGTGAGGTACTCGTTGAGTTTGATCGGCGACGGCTCGAGCAAGCCTGGCAGCGGGCTTTCCAGGCGGCCCCGGCTCCGGAGAAGTACTCGTTGCTGATCTCACAGGACGGTGACACTTGGGCCGCGGTGCCGCCGGCCGATCCCCTGTTTGAGCCCTTTCTTGGCGTGTACGGCACCGACGCGGTGTTGGTGTCCGGCTGGACCGAGCTAGGCGGCCCGGAGCTCTTTCTGGTCCGAGCCGGCAGCTAGTTGCTACGACCGAGCCGGCATCGGCGGTGCGCCGGCGTGTAGGTTCAGAACGGGTTTTGAAGAGGAGGAAGGCAACCACGAGGCGCACGTCCCTCCACGGGTTCTCGACGGTCACCTATGGCTCGGCGGATCCCGGCGATTGGCTGCAGCCTGTGGCCAAGATCAGTTGGAGCCCGCTGGGGGCCGGCACCGTCCCGGACACTATCTGGATGAACCGGGGGACTTAAAACCAGATCGTTCACCTCGGGAAGGGGCCGCATCTCTACGGCGAGAACGTGATATCAACGGGCATTTCAGGCTGAGTAGGGTGCCTCGCTATGAGAAGTCCGCTCATCGTTGGGGTCGGGTTGGCGCTGGTTCTCGTCGGGGGAGGGCTCGGCGCCGGGCTCGCCCAGGCCGGTTTGGCGGATTCGATTGTCGACGATTCGGGCGTGCCCGGGCTGGACCTCGTCGTTTCGGAGAGCGTCGACTTCAGCGCCGAGGGCGTTGTGGCTCCCGAGGGTGAAGAGCTGCCGATCGGGTGGGTCAAGGTCTTTGCCGACGACCAGGACACCGTCTCGATCATCGCCGTCGAGTATCGCAGCGGCGACACCCTCCGCGCCGGCCTCGCCGGCGCCATGGCAGACATCGCGCGGGATGATCGGCGCCCGCATGCCACTCTGGAGGGCGTTGTGGTTGGGGCCACCCGCCGGCAGAGCCGCGCGGTGCGATACGCGTTGTATGGAGAAGGTATGACCGGCTTCACCATCGCCGCGTCCGGGCCGAATCGTGACCAGAACGCCGAACGGGTCCTGCTGGCCCAGCTCGAGCATTCGGTCGGAGATCGTTTCCCGCTGCGCGCCGACGAGAGCGAGCGCTACCTCGGGCGCAGCGACGCAACCGGCCTGGCATACGACTGGGGATGGTTTGTCGGCGGGGGTCTCCTCGTCATCGGGCTCGTTGCCTTGGTTCAGAGATACCGCAAGCGGGGCGGAGCGGGCGGCGGCCTAAACGTTGACGGTTAGCGCCACCTGGTTGCGCCCGATCTCCTTGGCACGATAGAGAGCCCGGTCGGCGGCATCGATGAGGTGGCTCGGAGACGGTGTCGCCAGGCTGCCCGCGGCGATCCCGACGCTGACCGTCACGTCTTCGTAGGGCCATCCATGGTGTTCGATCGTGGCGCGGATCCTCTCCGCCAGGCGCCGGGCACCTTCGAGCCCGGTGTTGCGGAAGATGACCGCGAACTCATCTCCGCCGTAGCGGGCGACCAGGTCGGTGGTCCGGCTCTCGCTTTCGATCAGTCGCGCCACCGTCTCGAGCGCGGCGTCGCCGGCGGGGTGACCGTGGGTGTCGTTGTACTGCTTGAAGTGGTCGATGTCGATGAGCGCGAACGCCACTTCGGTGTTGTAGCGGGCCAGCAGCGAGCATTCCTCGTCGAGACGGTCCATCAAAGCTCGGCGGTTGTACAGCCCGGTGAGTGAGTCGGTGAGGCTCAGGTGCCGGATGGTGGCGAGGTTCTCTTCCAGCCGCCGCTGGTATACCTCCAACTGCTTCTCGTACACCCGCTGCTCCTTGGCCGTCTTCCGGAGGTCGGCGACGGTGCGGCGGAGCTCGAGCTGGGCGACGACCTGGCGGGAGAGCGCCCGCAGCGACTCGGCCTGCGCATCGCTGAGTCGCCGCGGCTCGGTATCGATCACGCAGAGGGTTCCGAGAGCGTTTCCGCGTGACGTCACCAACGGAGCCCCGGCGTAGAAACGAATCGCCGGGTCCTCGGTGACGAGCGGGTTGTCCGCAAAACGGCGATCCGTGGTGGCGTCGGGCACAACGAGAATGTCTGCCGGGTCGAGGATGGCGTGAGCGCAGAAAGCCACGTCACGGGGGGTCTCCGTGACGTCGAGACCGATGCGAGACTTGAACCACTGGCGATCGTGGTCCACCAGGCTGACCAGCGCTATCGGCGCCTCACAGATCGTCGACGCCAGGAAGGTCATGTCGTCGTACGCCTGTTCCGGCAGCGTGTCGAGGATCTCGAGATCCAGCAACTCTTGAAGCCGTGCGGCCTCAGTATTCGGGAATGGAGTATCGAGCACGCGTACCAACCTCAGGTCTGTCACTTGCGTATCGGCCCCAGTTCGGCGGCCTTGAGGAAGATGTTTCCTGAATTCGGATCCGCGGCTGCTCGCCGTGGCCGCCATCGGCCCGGATGGGGCTCTGGGCCGGGGAACCGCTACGCGAGCAGGGCCTGCACCGCCGACCTGCACTGTTCCCGGTAGGCGCTGTGGTTGGTCCTCCAGTCGTCGGTTTGGAGCCACTGCAGGAAGAACCCCTCGATGATGGCGCGCATCGTGCTGGCGGCGACCTCCGGATCAGCGACCGCCAGTCCGCCGGCCTCGGCAGCTGCCGCGATCACTTCGCGGTATAGCCCGTTGATGATGGGGCGGCTGATGGCACCTACTTCGGACAACGGGGAATGCGTGAGGAGGTCGATCCCATCGAGGTAGAAGCGGAAGAAGTCCCGGTTGGCGTCGGGGCCGATCCACACTGCGTCGATAACCACGTCGATCGCTGCGGTTGGGTCGCTCCGCTCGTCGAGCTGCTCGCGAATGCGGGTGGCGGTCGCCTGGAGCGCCCACTCGAACGCCGCCATGATGAGGGCGTCCTTGCTCTCGAAGTGATAGAGCAGAAGAGCTTTGGAGACACCGGCCTCTTCGGCGACCTTGGCCAGCGGGGTGCGCTGAGCTCCGGCGCGCGCCATAACCCGGTAGGCGGCCCGTAGGATCTCTGAGCGCCGCTGCGCCGCCACGTCGGCGGCCCCGGCGGCCCCGGCGGTCACAGCGACACTACCGCGCTCACGGCAGGCGCACGTAGAGAAACTCCGGCGGCATGTTTTGAATCCCCTTCGATGGGGGAGCGATCCAGGAGGCGAACTCGCCGGGGCGAAACTCCGGCTGCATGAGATCCTCGATGTATGCCTTGTCGTCGGAGGTCGGCAGCCACTCGTCCCGGCGCCGCTGCCATTCGTCGGCCGCGACGACCTCGCCTTCCGGGGTGACGGCTATGTCGGCAAATTCGCCGATCTCCCGGTTGAATGCCACGTGGGGAAGCCGGATCTCGAAGTCGATGCCGGCACCGGCGATGACCCGATTCCACCTGGTCACCCCACCCTGGCAGTCGTCCATGAAGTCGTCACGGAGGCGGGCGTTGAGGCCGTTGAGTGCCGGCACCTCGACCGGTCGCAGCCGGCCGTCAACGAGCTTCATCACCGGGTAGGTGTCGTTGACGAGCCGATGATCGTCGTCCAGCTGGTCTTCGTGATAGCGCCCCTTGATTCCGGCATTGAAGAAGTTGGCGGCGTTGGTCGACTCTTCCGACCCGAAGAGGTCGAGGGTGAGCGAGTAGTGCAGGTTGGTCTTGCGCTGGATCGCCGGCAGGTCGATTACTCCGAGCTTGCGAACTGCCTCCACGTCGTGCGGATCTTCGATGCCGGCGTCGGCCATCGCCTCACATGTGCGCTGCACGATCCGGCGGACCCCGGTGTAGCCCACGAACATGTGATGGGCCTCCTCGGCGAGCATGAAACGGCAGGTGCGGCTCAGCGGATCGAACCCGGACTGGGCGAGCGCTTCGAGCTGCATCTTGCCGTCGCGATCGGTGAAGTAGGTGAACATGAAGAACGACAACCAGTCGGGGGTCTCTTCGTTGAAGGCCCCCAGCATTCGTGGCTTCTCCTCGCTGCCCGACTGGCGAGCCAGCAATTCGTGAGCCTCCTCGCGCCCGTCCCGGCCGAAGTACTTCTGCAGCAGATACACCATCGCCCACAGGTGGCGGCCCTCCTCGACGTTGACCTGGAACAGGTTGCGCATGTCGTACAGGGACGGCGCCACCGAGCCGAGATAGCGCTGCTGCTCGACTGAAGCCGGCTCGGTGTCCCCCTGGATCACGATCAGGCGGCGCAGCATTGCCCGGTAGGGCCCCGGCACTTCTTGCCAGGCCGGTTCCCCGACGTGTTCGCCGCAGGGGATGGTGCGGTCCTCCTCGGGCGGTGCCAGCAGGATTCCCCACCGGTACTCGGGCATCTTGACGTAGTCGAACTTTGCCCAGCCACCCCGTTCGACGCTGATCGCGGTACGCAGGTATACCTCGGCCGTCTGGAAACCGTCCGGGCCCATCGACATCCACCAGTCGATGTATCCGGGGTGCCAGGCTTCGAGGGCCCGCTGCAGCTTGGGATCCTGGGCGAGCCCAACGTTGTTCGGGATCAGGGCGTCGTAGTCAACTGCCTGCGATGTCATCAGACTCTCCTGTGGTCGTATTCGGGGCGAAGGCCGGTGCCGTAGCGCCGCAGGGCACCGGCTTCGCCGGAGGCGTTGGGCCGCTGGAATACCCAGTTCTGCCAGGCGGTCAAACGGCCGAAGATCTTGGTCTCGAGGGTCTCGGGCCCCGGGAAGCGGAGGTTGGCTTCCATCGCCGTGAGGCTGTCAGGGCTGAACGAGGCCCGTTCCTCGATGATGATGCGCAGCTCGTCCTCCCAATCGATGTCGTCGTAGATTTCCGTGACCAGCCCGGCCTCGAAGGTCTCCCCTGCAGAGAGTACGGAGCCGACTGTTGCTTCGGCTCGCTCGCGAGCGGCATCGTCACCCCAGAAGCGAGTTGCCAGCCGGGTCAGCCCGTTGGACATGGGGAACGGGCCGGTGCTGGCATCGGTCAGCAGCATCGTCGCGGTCTGGTCATCGTCGTCGCGGGCGCCCTCGAACATGTATGACCGGTCGGCGGCAAGAACGAGCTCGGCCAGAAAACCCCCGAAGCAACTGCCCGGTTCGACGAGCGCCAGCACGGTCCGCGACGTCAGATCGATTCGTTTGAGGACCCGTTTCCACAGCAGGATCACTTCCCGAATGAACCAATCCGACGCGTTGTCGTGGAGGAACCGATCATACGCGGCGACCGCTTCGATCGATCCGCGGGAGTGAAGTGTGAACGTCCCCAGCTCCAGCTCGTTGATACGCAGGTGCAGGAAGGCGTCATCCAGCTCTCGGGCCAGCCGCAACGGCCAGAAATCGGCTCCCGACTCGGTTGCGGCGGCGGCGTCCTGCGGGACCGCGGCGTCGGGGCCCTGCACGGTGATGGCCACAACCCCGGTGGCCCGATCGATCTCGAGGGTGACGCTCGAATAGACGAGGCGGTCATCGGTGATGGTGCGGTCGAGGGGGGTGAGCTCCACCCCGGCGGCGTCGCCCGGCCGATCGCTGGTAGCGGCGATCTGCGTGGCCCGCTCGGCGACCTTCTCGGCAAAGCTCGACATCGGGACCAACTCGTCGACCAGGTTCCATTCCAGCGCCCTGGTTCCCTTCATCCCCTCCTCGACCGTGCAGAACACGTCGGCCCGATCGCGCCGGACGAAGCGTTTGTCGACCAGCCTCGTGAGTCCGCCGGTGCCCGGCAGCACGCCGAGCAGAGGCACCTCGGGAAGGGCCACGGTGGCGCTGCCGTCGTCGACGAGCATGATGTGGTCGGTGGCCAGTGCCAGCTCATATCCGCCACCGGCGGCAGTACCGTTGATCGCGGTCAGATAGCGTTGGCCGGAATTGGCGGTGGCGTCCTCGATCGAGCTCCGCGTCTCGTTGGTGAACTTGCAGAAGTTGACCTTGAGCGGGTGCGGGGCCGCGGCCAGCATTCCGATGTTGGCGCCGGCACAGAAGACCCGTTCCTTGAGGGACCCGATGACGACGGCGCCGACCTCGGGGTGCTCGAATCGGAGTCGCGAGACGGCATCCGCCAGCTCGATATCGACACCGAGGTCGTACGAGTTCAGCTTCAGCTCATAGCCGCTGTGCAGCCCGCCCTCGGGGTCGACGTCCATGTCGAGATGGGCGATGCGGCCGTCGATACGCAAGCGCCAGTGCTTGTAGCGGTCGGGGTTGGTCTGGAAATCGATCACCCGGCCGATCATAGACTGACCGGTCGGTCAGCGACAACCGCCGGGTGGTACCGAGCGCAATGGGCCAATGGTCCGCCCCCGCCACACTGGTTAGGCTCACCGGCACGCACGCCACGGAGGTCACAATGCAGGTCGGTCCCAATACCAGCACCCTGATCGACGGGTGGATGGAGGCCGGGCGCGGCGCCGACACGGTGCTCATCACGGCGACCGACACGCCGTGGCCGGCCGCGCAGCTGTACGGAGCCGTATGTGATGTCGCGGCGCGCCTCACCCAAGCCGGGATCGGGCGGGACGATCGGATCCTCATGGTGCTCGACGACACGCCGGCCTTCCCGGCAGCATTCCTCGGGGCGATGCGAATCGGGGCCGTCCCGGTGCCGGTCAACTTCCTGGCACGGCCCGAGGATTTCGGCTACTACCTCGATGATTCGGCGGCCGTGGCGGCAATCGTCGACCACGGCTTCCTCGATGTCGTCGGTCCCCAGGTCGCCGCCCGTCCCCGGGTGAGGCTCATCGTTGCGAATGGCGCCCCGCCCGATGGAGCCGAATCGCTCGACGAATGGATGGCCTCGGATGCCGGGGAGGTGACGCCGGTCGATGTACGCCCGGAGGACACCGCGTTCTGGTTGTACTCGTCGGGCTCTACCGGCGCCCCCAAGGCGGTCGTCCACCGCCACGAGGGTGTTGCCGGCATCAACCAGCTCTACGCGATTCCGGTGCTCGGGATCAACGAGAACGATGTCACCTTTTCCAGCACCAAGATGTTCCATGCCTATGGGCTCGGCAACGGCCTCAGCTTCCCAATGTGGGCCGGCGCCACCGCGGTCTATCTGACCGGCCGCCCTACCCCGGATCGCCTGCTCGAGCGGATTCGTACGCATCGGCCATCGCTCCTGTTCTCGGTCCCGGCGCTCTACAACGCCATGCTGGGGGAACCCGGATTCGATGACATCGACTGGTCGACGGTGCGCCACGGGATCTCGGCGGCGGAGGCGTTGCAGCCGGAGATCTGGCGCCGGTTCCACGACCGCACGGGTATCGAGATCCTCGACGGGATCGGCTCGACCGAGATGCTGCACATCTATTGCTCCAACCGAGCGGGAGCCTGCAAGCCGGGGACGTCGGGCACCCAGGTCGACGGCTACGAATTGCTGATCCGCGACGAGGAGGGGGAGCTGTGCCCGCCCGGTGAAGCGGGCGAGATGTGGGTGAAGGGCTCCACCGCCCTCAGCTACTACTGGAACCAGCCGGAGCGAACCGCGGAGAAGATCCGCGACGGCTGGTTCCTCACCGGCGACCGCTACAGCATGAGCGAAGACGGCTACTTCACGTATCTGGGCCGGGTCGACGACATGATGAAGATCGGGGGGCTCTGGGTGAGCCCGATCGAGATCGAGAACCGGCTGGTTGAGCACGACGCGGTGAGCGAGGCCGCCGTGGTGGCGGTCGAGATCGACAACCGCTCCCGGATCAAGGCGTTCTTGATCCTGGCCGCGGGACATGAGGGAAGTGATGCCCTCACCACAGAGCTGCAGGACTGGTGCCGGGCGGCGCTGCAGCGCTACCAATACCCGCACGTGGTCGAGTACGTCGACGACTTCCCCCGCACCGCCACAGGCAAGATCCAGCGTTTCAAGCTGCGCTAGGGGGCGGCTGCGCGGGCGATCTCTCCCCGTCGTTGAGGAGTTAGCTCGAGCCGGAGGGCTAGTCGGGAGCCGCGGATACCTGCGACAGCCGCCGCTTGATGATGAAGTCGCGAGCCGTGGGGATCACGCCTCGCTGCAAAAAGAGGAAGAGCAGCAGGATGAGGGCTCCATAGATCACCAACCGCAGTTGACCGAATTCGATCAGGACCTCGTCGACAATCGTGAATGTGACCGCGCCCAGGATGGGTCCCAGGAGCGTGCCGATGCCGCCGAAGGCCAGCATCACGAGCACGACGACGTCGACCTGGGGGAATCCGAATGTGGTTGGACTGATCCTGCCCTCGGTCAAGGCGTAGGTGGCACCGGCCAGTCCCAGCATGGCGGAGCCGACCAGCGCCCCGAAGATGCGGTACCGGGCGACGTC
>JBFISZ010000103.1:0-9727 GCA_041608315.1 Acidimicrobiia bacterium
CCCCGTTCGGTGAGCGGGACGTCGGTCCACCCGGTGAAGAGGTTCTCGAGATTCCACGTGCTCTGCCCGTGCCGCAGCAAGATGAGTTGTGCCATGGCATGGAGTGTAAGGGACGTGTTGGGTATCACGTATCCGGTATCACGATCGCGTTGGGAACCGATTCAGCAAGGGTTCCGTACTGGACCCAAGAAGCAAGCACTGAACCCGGAGGCGACCATGATCCAACGACTGGTGATTCTCGGCAGCATCCTTGCGCTTGGCGCCGCGGCCTGCGGTGGGACCGACGCCGCGACCACAACGGCGGCGCCCGCGACCTCAACAACCGCCACTACCTCGGCACCGGTGCCGGCGGAGACATCTGCATCGCTCACGGTGGCGGCGTCGGATATCGGCGAGATCCTCGTCGACGGCGACGGCTACACCCTCTACCTGTTCACTCCCGACAACTCCGGCCCGAGCGTCTGCAACGGAGACTGCGCCGCCGCTTGGCCCCCGCTCACCGATCCGGTCGAAGCGGGCGCTGGAATCGACGCCACCCTGATCGGCACCGCCGCCCGCGACGACGGAACGGTTCAGGCCACCTACAACTCCTGGCCGCTGTACTACTTCGCCCGAGACGGCGCCCCCGGCGACGCCAACGGCCAAGGGCTCAACGACGTCTGGTACGTCATCACCCCCACCGGCGAAGCCATCAAGTAGCGCGACCATCGGCCGCCACGGCCGACCGGAACCAAACGGGCCGGAAGCTCGTACTGTTATCGGAGGGTCCACCCGCTCCGGGTGGCATCAGGGACGGTTTGGAAGGTAGATGCCGAAGAGCACTCGGCCGGTGAGTAGCAGAACGCTGCGTCAATTCGCCGCCGGCGATCCGGAGGCCGTGCGTGAGATCTATGAGCGATATGCCAAGGCGGTGTTCACCGTGACGTTTTCGGCCTTGCGCGATCGCGGCCTCGCCGAGGAGGCGGTTCAAGCGACCTTCCTCCAGGCCTGGCGGGCATCGAGTCGCTTCGACGCGGAACGCGACCCGGGACCGTGGCTCTACGCCATCGCGCGGCGGGCCGCAGTCGACGTCCACCGGCGCGAGCGGCGCCATCAGAGCCGTGAGGCTTTCGACACCGACATGGCGGCCCTTCCCGAGACCTTCGAGCAAACGTGGGAAGCGTGGCAGATCCGGCGGGCGATCGACGAGATGCCTCCAGATCAACGCGAGGTGATCAAGACGACTTACTTCCTGGGCCTCACTCAAGAGGAAACCGCCCGCAAACTCGGGGTGGCTCTCGGCACCGTCAAGTCGCGGTCACACCGCGCCCACCAGCGTCTGGCCGCAATGCTGGCCCATCTCGACGAGGCAACCGCATGAGGTGTGATCGCGCCCGCACGCTGTACCTCGCCGGCGACGCCGGTGACGAGGAGCTGCGCCACCTCCAATCGTGTGCGTCATGTCGCGCCGAACAGACTGCCCTCGACACAACCCGCCGCACCCTGGCGGACCCGGCGATATGGGCGGAACCGGCGCCGCACATCGCCGACCATGTCGTCGCCTCGATCAGCGGGGTGCCTCCGCTTGTCGGCGTTTCACGGCCCCGTCGGGTAGCGCGCTGGGCCGGGCTTGCCGCCGCCGCAGCCGCCATCGTCATCGCCGTCGGAGTCGTCATCATCCAGCGACCGCCCCAACCCGACTGGGAGGTCGCCATGCCCGGCACCGATGCCGCTCCCGGGGCCACGGCGTCGGTCAAGGGATGGAACGTGGAGGGCGGCACCCGTCTTCTCCTCAATGTCACAGGTCTTCCGGATGCCCCACCCGGATCGGTCTACGAGCTGTGGCTCACCAGAGACGCGGTGCACGTGTCGGCCGGCACATTCACCTCGGCCGGTGACCTCGAGCTATGGGTGGGCGTGTCGCGGCGCGACTACCCGAGACTATGGGTGACGCTGGAGGCGCTCGACGAGGACGAGAGCTTGTCCGGTATCAACGTCATGGACACCGGATACTGACCCGAGCGAGGACGCCCGTCAGTCCCCGATGCGATACCAGTGCTCGATGTTCCACGTATGACCTGCCGCCGACGGGTTCATCTGATATCCCTGGATCTCGTCAGCCCAGGCAGCACCGATCACCGGATGGGCACTCAGCGGGATGACCACAACCTGGTTGGCGAGCAACTCCTCGGCCTGCCGGCCCAAAGCGACAATCTCCGGGGCGTCGGTGGACGCCCGCATCCGATCGAGCAGCAGCTCGAATTGCAGAACGGCCTCGTCACCTTCGACGATCGAGCCCGGAGTGCCCCAGTTGTAGTAGTTCTTCGAGTCGGTACGCGGCTCGGCCGGATCGAACCGATCGAAGAAGTCCACGATCCCGGTGGAGCCGGAGATGCCCGCCCAGGCCCAGTTGCCCGCATCCCACGTGCCGCCGCCGACGGTGTCGCCGAAGAAGAGCTGGGAATCCTCCAGCTCGAGGACGACCTCAATCCCGATCGCATCGAGTTGCGCTGCGAGTTGCTCGGCGATCGCCGGCCGGAAATCCGTGTTGGCCGTCGTCGAGTAGATCATCCGCGGCGGCTCGGCCTCGCAATCGCGGCCCGCCTGCTCGCACGCCGCGGCAAGCAGGCGGCGCGCCTCATCCGGGTCATGCTCGTAGAACATCCAGGGTTGGCTGCTTGCGGTGGTGGAGAATCGGGAGAGGAGCCCGTTCAGGACTTCGGTTCGCGGGTAGCCCGCGTCATCCAGTAATGCCCGTCGGTCGAGACCGTGGGCGATGGCGCGCCGGAAATCGAGGAAGCGATTCAAGGAGCCCGGGTTGCGGTTGTCCGGTCCGAACTGGAAATTGATGTGCTCCCAGATGAGCCCGGCGACGATCTGGACGTCGGCACCGCTTTCGGACCAGCGCTCCACCGGGATCTCCCCGGCAGACGCCTGCGGGCTGACGACATCGAAGCGCCGATTCGAGAAGGCGGTGACGAGCTCGTCGGTACCGGCGACAAACCTGAACTCGACCGCGTCCAGATATGGCAACTGCTCCCCCGCAGCATCGGTGTGCCAGTAGTTCTCGTTCCGGGTGAACCGGAGGGCGCGCTCGGGCCCGTCGCGATCCCACTCGTCGAACACGAAGGGGCCGGCCGCCGGCCACATGTTCGTGTTCCAATCCAGGCAGTAGTCCGATTCGGCGACTTCGTGGCGCGGGACGACCCAGCGGAACAGCAGCTCATACTGCAAGGTAGCCACCGCGAATCTCGCGCTCAGGCTCTTGTCGCCCACGGTGATGCTTTCCGGCCGGGGCAGCGCCGGCGCGGCCACGCCCAGCTCGGAGCACCCGGCCGCGGCCTCCTGGTAATCGAGCGTGAATTCGAGATCGGAACCGCTCACGGGAGTGCCGTCCGACCAGCGCGCCTCAGCGCGGAGCTCCCACGTGACGTCCATGGAGCCATCGTCGTTGACGACCACATCCCCATTGCTGACCGTGGGGATTCGACTCACCAGCTCGGGAGTCAATTCGAGCGAAACCGGATCGATGTCGAAGGCGCCGCTCAGATGAGCCTGGCCGATCACGCCGACGATGCGGTCCTGGCCACCGGGGACGAACGGGTTGAGTGTCCGCGGCTCCTCCGCGCTTCCGATGACGACCTCGCCGCCGAACCGCGGCGTGTCCGGATCATAGGTGACGGTGGGCCCACGGATCGCGGTCGCAACGGAGGACGACGTCGCGACGCTGGTTGGTGGCGCCGATGTCGAATTGGGCGCTGCGGCCGTGGTGGCGGAAGCAGCCGCCGACGAGTCTTCCGCGTTGGGGGCGGGTCCGCCGTCAGAACAAGCCGTCGTCGTGAGCATGCCCACGGCGATGATGGCCACAAACCTCCGCATATGCCTCCGTCGCGGTGCTCCGGGTAACACTACAGCCGGCCCGACCTCCCGGGGGCCGGCGGCACCAAGGACCGCACCCCGCCGACTAAACCTTCAGCTCGAGCCGGCGCCGAGTCCATTGCGGAGTGCGCAGCCCAGACCAGGCATTGGCGTGAGGACGCACTTTGGCTTCGTCGGTCCACTCCAGCAGGCCCTCGTGTTTGGCGCCGGCCTGGCGAATCGCCGCGCCGAGGTCGCGCCGCGCTCGCTCCAGGGCATCCTGGGGACTCTTGGCGATCACCACCATGTCGAGCTCGACGCGCTCGGTGATGAGATCGCAACCGATCCGGAACTCGACCGTGTCCTCGCGGGCCTCTAGCTCGTCACAAACCGCGTCGAGATGATCCCGGAAGGCCCCTGGATCAAATTCCCAGCCGATCCGGCGGCCGACCTCGAATTCCATAATGACGTGAAAGGGCTCCCAGCCCATGTTCTTGCCGCCCCTTTTCCCTTACCTAACCTTGGGGCATAGTAGCCGGTCGAGCAGGAGATTTACACCCAGTATCTGATGACGGATGCGAAGGTGTCCGGGTCCAAGCTGGCTCCCCCGACAAGGGCTCCATCGATGTCGCGTTTGGCCATGATGGCGGCCACATTCCCCGGGTTCACCGATCCCCCATAGAGAATCCGCATGTGATCGGCGGCGTTGCCAAAGCCAGCGGCGGCCAATTCCCGTAGAAACTCCCCCACCGCTTGGGCGTCTTCGGGCGTCGCCGTCCTTCCCGTGCCAATAGCCCATACTGGTTCATAGGCAACGACCAATGAGCTGACCTGATCTTGCGTCAGTCCCATAGTGCCGGCCACAAACTGGCCGCGGACCCGTTCCTCGGTGATCGCCTCGGCCCGCTCCTGTTCGGTCTCTCCGACGGCGAGTATGGGCGTCATGCCCGCGGCGAAGACCGCCTTGACCTTGCGGTTGATGTCGGCGTCGACCTCGCCGAAGATGTGCCGCCGTTCCGAATGGCCGACAACCACATAGGCCACAGACAGCTTGGCGAGCATTGTGGGAGAGATCTCTCCCGTGTAGGCACCGGACTCTGCCCAGTGGCAATTCTGCGCCCCGAGCTTGATTCGCAGGTGGTCCGTTTCGATCACGGTCTGTGCCGAGCGGAGCGCCGTGAACGGCGGGCACAGGACCACGTCGACCCTGTCGTGGTCGGAATCGCTCAGCCGGTACGAGAGCTTCTGCACCATTTGGATCGTCTCCAGATGCGTGGCGTGCATCTTCCAGTTACCGGCGATCAGGTCTCTTCGCATTGCTCTCCTGCCTCTCTAGTCAATCGCCTCTCCCGTCAGGCCGGCGGGCCGGGCCGCCGCAGCGCCGCGATTCCCGGGAGTTCCTTGCCCTCGAGCATCTCCAGACCGGCGCCTCCTCCGCTCGAGACGTGGCTCACCTGATCATCGCGTCCCAGCATCCGCAGCGCGGCCACGCTGTCACCACCGCCCACCACGGTGAACCCGGTGCAGTCCGCCACCGCCGCGGCCACCCCGGCGGTGCCGTTGCGGAAGGCCTCCCATTCGAATACCCCCATGGGCCCGTTCCAGAAGACCGACCGGCCGGAGACGATGACGCCGCCAAAGCGGTTGACCGATTCCGGGCCGATGTCGAGCCCGATCGCGCCGGCGGGGATGGCGGTTGCCTGCACCGTCTCATGCTCGGCGTCTGCCGCAAACCCGTCGGCGGCCACTATGTCGAGAGGCAACACGATCTTGCCGCCATCGCCCGACTCCAGCAGTTTCTCAACCTCGCCCAGCATGGGTTCATCCAGAAGCGAGGTGCCGATCTCGAACCCCCCCGCCCGGAGCAGCGTGAAACACATCCCACCACCGACCAGCATCAGATCGACTCGCGGCAGGAGGTGCTTCATCACGGCCAGTTTGTCCGACACCTTCGCCCCACCGAGCACCAC
The DNA here is from genome assembly GCA_041608315.1 of Acidimicrobiia bacterium. GTDB lineage: Bacteria > Actinomycetota > Acidimicrobiia > Spongiisociales > UBA5794 > JAHEJX01. The sequence goes on from JBFISZ010000103.1 coordinate 5,808, forward strand.
AACAAACGGTTTCTCAGGCGACTCCAGCAAGCGGCCGAGAGCGCGGACTTCGTCCTCCAGCAGCCGGCCGGCCGCGGCCGGCAGCAAGGCCGCCACTCCCGCGGTCGACGAGTGGGCCCGATGGGCGCTGCCGAACGCGTCGAGCACGAATATGTCCGCCAGGTCTGCCAGCGCCCGGCTCAGATCGGGATCATTGGACGTCTCGCCGGCTTCGAAGCGAACGTTCTCCAAGACGACGACCGAATCGCCCGATGTCGCAATCGCAGCCGCGACATCCGGCCCGACCACGCTATCGACCTTGGTCGTGGCGAAACCGCCCAGCTCGCCGAGGCGGGCCGCAACGGCGTCCATCCTCAGATCCGGGTCGGGTTGGCCCCGCGGCCTCCCCAGGTGGGAGCACACGACGACGCGAGCCCCGCGAGCGCGCAACTCGTCGATAGTCGGGAGACTCGCCCGGATTCGGAAGTCGTCGGCGACGCCACCGGTCTCATCCAGCGGGACGTTGAGGTCGGCTCGGAGCAGAACCGTCTTGCCGGCGACGTCCAGCGTGTCCAGTGAGGGTAGATCCAACTCAGCCGAGGCGCTGTACGAGATCGACGAGACGACTCGAGTATCCCCACTCGTTGTCGTACCAGCCGAAGACCTTCACCATGTTGCCTCCCGCCACCGTTATCCCGGCGTCGAAGATGCAGCTATGGGGGTCACCCACGATGTCGGTCGAGACGATGGGCTCTTCCGTGTAGCGGAGAATCCCCTTGAGCTGGCCCTCGGCGGCCGCCTTGAAAGCGGCATTGACCTCCGCCGCCGTCACCTCTTGCTCAACGGTCGCGACGAGGTCGGTGATCGATCCGTCGGGAACCGGAACTCGCAAGGCCTTGGCCTGGAGCTTGCCGTTCAGATCCGGAAGCACGACCCCCACGGCGGCGCCGGCGCCGGTCGAGGTGGGAATGATGTTGGCCGCCGCCGCCCGCCCGCGACGCGGGTCCTTGTGCGGCAGATCGAGGATCTTCTGATCATTGGTGTAGGCATGAACGGTGGTGAACATGCCCTGGGTGACGCCGAAGGAGTCGTGAAGCACCTTGGCCATGGGAGCAATGCAGTTGGTGGTGCAGGACGCGTTCGAAATGACCTTGTGGACGGCTGGGTCCAGCTTGTCGTCGTTGACGCCGAGAACCACCGAGATGTCGGCATCACCACATGGCGCGCTGATCAGGACGTGGCCGGCTCCGGCTGCGACATGTTTGGCGGCCAGGTCGCGCTTGGTGAAGAAACCGGTCGACTCGATGACGACGTCGACGTCGAGCTCGCCCCACGGCAGGTTCTCGGGATCACGTTCCGAGAACACCTTGAAGCGGTCGCCGTCGACGACCAGATCGCCGTCGACGATTTCGACCTGGCCACCGAAGCGGCCATGCACCGAATCGTGCTTGAGCAGATAGGCGAGCGTCGTCGCATCTGTCAGATCGTTGACGGCGACGATGTCGACTGGAGCATTCGACTTCTTCGCCGCCCTGAAGAAGTTCCTCCCAATTCGACCAAAACCATTGATCGCTACCTTCATCATTACCTCTTTGCTTTCTGAGTGTTAAGCCAACCGGGCCAGCACCCCGCCCAGGCGGGCCGCGTCGTGGCGGGGCCATATCGCCGTCGGGTCTACGAGATCCGCCCCGATCACATCGACACCGTAGGTGGCAATCGTGTCTTCGTCGGCGAGTACCGCCGCCAGCGGAGGCTCGGTGGCTATGGCCGTCGTATTGGCGACGATAGCATTGGGTGGCCGCATCCCGGTCAAGCTGATGAGAGCGTCGAGGTGGTCGGCACCGTCCATGCCCAGCGTCTCACCGTCCTGAGTCATCAGATTGCAGACGTACACGACTTTGGCGCGCGACTCGTTGATCGCTTCGACTATTCCCGGCACGACCAGCACGGCCATGATCGATGTGTAGAGACTGCCCGGCCCGAGAAGGACCTGATCGGCCTCGAGCAACGCCTCGATGGCTCGCGGGCTCGCCTCGACCGCGGCGGGGTGCACTGCGAGCTCCGTGATCTGTCCGCGCGATTGGGCGATCGCCACCTGTCCGGCAATCGGGCTACCGTCGACGACCGCCTCGAGCAGGAGGCGCTGCCCGGCGGCGGGGACAACGGACCCGATGGGGCGCAACATCCGTTCCGCCTGCCGCAGCCCTTCTTCAAACGACCCTTCGATCGCCGCCAGCGCGGCGATCAGCAGGTTCCCCAGAGAGTGCCCGGCAACGTCGGACTCGGTGAAGCGATAGTCGAAGAGACGCTTCCACGGCGAATCATCCGGCGTCAGCGCGAGCAAGCATTGCCGAATGTCGCCGGGCGGCAATATGCCGAGCTCCGGCGCCAGCCGCCCGCTGGATCCTCCGTCGTCGGCGACCGTGACGACGGCATGGATGCTGCCGGCATAGCGGCCGACGGCTGCCAACGCCTGGGCGAGACCATGACCCCCACCGACGGCGACGACGGCGGGGCCCGATCGCGGCGCGTCCAGCGCCTCCAGCAAGGGATCGGGCTCGAGCGAAACACCGGCTTCGAACCCTGATGAGCGCGGACCAGGCGGCGTCACTCGGGATCCGGGATATCGCGATGGCGCACCGCGGCCTCAACATCGAGCCCGGCGAGGCGCGCCCCGAATTCTTCGGCTATCGCCACCGAACGGTGCTGGCCACCGGTGCATCCGATGGCGATGGTCAGATAGGCCTTGCCTTCGGCGAAGTATCGCGGCACCAGGAACTCGAGCATCTCCCAGACTCTGTCGATGAAGACGTCGGCGTCAGGCTGGCCGAGCACGTATTCGCGAACGTCCTGATCGAGACCGGTCTGCGGCCGCAGCTCCGGCAACCAGTGGGGATTGGGGAGAAAACGCACGTCGAAGAGGAGGTCCGCCACCCTCGGCAAACCCTTCTTGAAGCCAAAGCTGACAACGTCGACCCGCATCCGCCGCGGCTCGTTGTCGGTGAACGCCGCTTCGACGCGGACCCGCAACTCGTGGACGTTCAGGTCCGTCGTGTCGATGATGATGTCGGCCGCACCCCGGATTTCTTCGAAGCTGCTGCGCTCGATCGCGATCTTCTCCGCCAAGTCGCCCGATCGGACCGGGTGGGTACGACGGGTCTCCGCGAACCGGCGCGCCAGAGTCCGATCATCCGCGTCGAGAAACAGAATCGTCGCCCGGATCCCACGCCGCGCCAGATCTGCCGTCGCCGCGTTCAGGTCTGCCAGGTTGATTTCCCCACGGGTGTCCACGGCGATGGCCAGCTTGCGGCGGCGGCCTTCGAAAAACCCGACCTCTTCGGCGACGCTCGGGATGAGCCGCAACGGAAGATTGTCGATCACGAAGAACTCGTTGTCTTCGAGAACGTTCGCCGTGACGGAGCGGCCGGCCCCCGACATGCCGGTGACGATCACGAGCTGCTGATCAGCCATTGGCGGATCCTGCCTCCAGCGCGATCAGGTAGCGCTTCATCTCGACGCCGCCGGCATATCCCCGCAGCGAGCCGTCGGAGCCCACTACACGATGGCAAGGGATCATCGGGGCGAATCGATTGGCTGCCATTGCGGCGCCAACGGCGCGGGCGGCTCCGGGGCGGCCCACCGCGGCTGCCACCGCGGCGTAGGTCATGGTCTCGCCGGCCGGTATCGCCGTCACGCGCCGACATATGGTCTCGGTCAACGCGGTGGTGCCCGCCGCTCGCAAAATGCCGTCGGGGGCGACCGGCAGGGGGCCGCCCTGCCAGTAGTCGGCAAGCCGTGCGGCCAGCGTCGTCGCCGCCTCCGGTGCCGGCGCCGTGTTCCGGTAGGGAGAGCGCGCTCCGGGCAACCCGAGCTCGGCCACCGCATCGCCGACGAACGCCACCCAACCGTCTCCAAATGACGTGGGGTAGGCGATTACTGCG
>JBFISZ010000104.1:0-9707 GCA_041608315.1 Acidimicrobiia bacterium
CCCCAACCGACCGCACCCTCCGCAGGCCACTACGCATCTGAAATCGCCCGATTTCGTCCATTTGATACGCCTACTCTTTCAACGAGGAACGACGGCGGCAAGAACGGTACGGATACCGGTCGCGGCAATCGCGGCGGCGTCGTCGGGGAACCGGCCGGCCAGCTGTGAGATCCCGCTGAGGAGTTGCTGGACGAGGACGGCATCCCAAGCCGGCACCAGATCGGGTCGGAACGATCCCGAGGCGACGCCTGCGGTGAGGATCTCGTGGATGTGGCCGTACACCTTCTCGCCGTAGGCGCTGAGGGTGGCTCGGGTGCCCGCGGCGAGGCCGTACTGGACATCGAGGATGTGCCCGGCATGCGCCCCAACTGCCACAACGTGACGGACGAGTTGTTCGAGTTCCTCCTCGCTCGAGCCGGCAACGGCCAGCGACGAGTCGAGCAACTCGATGGCGTCGCGGTTGTGGCGGCTGATTGCCGCGGCGACGATGCTGTCGACGTCGGGATAGTGGTTGTAGAGGGTCTGGCGGGCGACGCCGGCGGAGTCGGCGATTCCCGACATGGTGACGCCGCCGAGGCCCCGCTCGTTGATCAGTGTCAGTGCGGCCGCGATGATCCGATCCTCGGATGACCGTGCATCTTCCACATGCTTCACGGCCATCAGTCGACCTTCCGGTACAGCCGCAGTGACAGTGGCACGAAGACGATGAGGAGTAGTGCCACCCACCCGGCCGTGAGTGAGACGTCGGCGCCGGCGGCCGTGCCGTTGGCGAGCGCCCGCACCGCGTCCGATGCCGCCGAGATCGGCTGATACTTCACGAACGGCTGCAACCAACCGGGCATCGTCTCGGCGGGCGAGAACGCGGTGCTGGCGAGCATCAGCGGGAACAACCAAAACATCGAGAGCATGCCGACCATGTCGGGCTGCCTGATCTTGGCGGCGATGGCGGCGCCGAGCCACGAGAAGCCGTACCCCACCGCGGTCGCCAGGGCGATTGCTGCCAGGGCTCCGCCGAGCGAGGCGAATCGATACCCCATCAGCAAGGCCAGCAGGGCCACGAGAATCAGGCCGGCAACGTTGCGCATCGCATCGGCAATGGTGCGTCCCGCTATCACCGCCAGCTGGCTCATCGGGAGCGAGCGGAAACGGTCGGTCACGCCTTCCGCCAGATCGGCGGCAAGGCCCAGGCTCGTCTGCTGGGCGCCCTGCAGCGCCGTGATGACGAACACCCCCGGTACGAGAAACGCCAGGTAGTCGATGCGCGCGCCGGCGCCGATCGACCCGCCGAAGACATAATTGAACAGGACGAGGAAGAACACGCCCATCACGACCGCGAATGCCAGCATCTCGGGCTGGCGGGTCGTGCGGATCACGTCGCGCCACAGCACGGAGCCGGTGTCCTGGATCGCCCGCCGCAGCCGCAGCCCGGCGCTCGGGTCGATCACGAGCTCCTGTCGGATCCTGCTGATTGCGCGGGTAGTGGCGGTCACGAGGGGGCCTCCTCGGTCTCGATCGTGGCTGAACCGGTGAGCACGAGAAACACGTCATCGAGCGTCGGGCGCCGCAGCTGGAAGTCGGCAATGGCGATTCCACCGTCCTGGAGCGCCCGGAGCAGATCGAGCGAGCGGGCCGCTCCATCTCCGACGGGAATGCCGATTCGTCGGGATGGGGTGTCTGTCGTGACGCCCACGACGGGACCGACTATTGCCAAGGCCGCGGCGACGTCCTCGTCGGCGGCGACGTGCACCTCCAGCACGTCGCGCCGCAATTGCCGTTTCAGGGTTTCGGGGGTTCCGGAGGCGACGACCCGCCCGTGGTCGATGATGAGAATGTCGCCGGCGAGACGGTCGGCCTCTTCGAGGTACTGGGTCGTGAGCACGATCGCCGTTCCCTGGGCGGCGAGCATGGATATGGCGTTCCACAGTTCGGCTCGACTGCGCGGGTCGAGGCCCGTGGTCGGCTCGTCGAGGAACAGAGCCGGAGGATCGGCTATCAGAGCTGCTACGACATCCAGCCGGCGGCGCTCACCCCCCGAGTAGGTCCCTGCAGTACGGTCGGCGAATTGGCCCATGTCGAACTGGTCGATGAGGCCGGCAACTCGCCGCCTTCGCTCGCCGCGCGGGATCTTGTACAACCGGCCGAAGAGCTCCAGGTTCTCGCGAGCGGTGAGTTTCTCGTCTACCGCAGCCGACTGGCCTGCCAGACCGATCAGCTGGCGCACCTCGTCGGGCCGGGCGGAGACGTCGAACCCGTTGATGGCGGCGGATCCTTTGTCGATACTCGTCAGCGTGGTCATCATCTTTATCGCCGTTGTCTTCCCGGCGCCGTTGGGCCCGAGCAGGCCGACCACCTGTCCGGCCCGGACCGAGAAGCTCAGCTCCTGCAGGGCCCGGACGTCACCGTACGATTTGGTGAGGCTCCGAGCCTCGATCACAACGGCCGGTGAATCTGACGTGCTCGAACCTGTCGTGATCACTCTTCCATCCTGTTTGACAGTATGTCCAGTGTAGTAGACATATTGTCAACCAGCTAGACCCGCGCTCTCGACCGGCAGATCGCCCAGAATCAGCCGGTTATCCACAGGGTTGTTGACAAGTTCTCTCGCGCCACCTTTACTTCCATGCTGGTAGTTCGACGGCCGGAATTACGTAGGTGTAAGCTAGGTACGAATCGGAGGGGTTGTGAGCGAGAAGAGCGAGAAGCCGGGAGACGTGGTTGCGGGTTATCGCGCTCCTCAGGTGTGCGGTCTGGTCGACATCACCTATCGCCAGCTGGACTACTGGGCGCGCACCGGGCTCATCAAGCCGTCGGTGCAGTCGGCTGCCGGGTCCGGGTCGCAGCGCCTCTACAGCTTCAGCGATCTCGTCCAGCTCAAGGTTGTCAAACGACTTCTCGACGCCGGCATGAGCCTCAAGCGAATCCGTACCGCCGTCGAGATCCTGCGCGAGCAACTCCAAAGCAACAACCCACTGCGCGATGTCACGCTGCTCTCGGACGGTGCCACGATCTACGCGGCCCACAGCCCCGACGAGGTTGTCGACGTGTTCAAGCGCGGCCAGGGCGTCTTCGGGATCGCCGTCGGCCCGGTCGAAGAGGAATTGGTGGGAGAGCTGCACGTCCTCGAGCCGGAAGTGATCCACCTCGATACTGCCCGTCGAGCGGAGGCGACAGCCAACTGAGCGAGCTACTCGAATTCGAAGGTCCCGCCGATCGCGTCGTCTTCGCTCACGACAGCGAGCGGCAGTTCGCCCGGCTCTTGGACTTCTACGAGGTGCCGTGGGAGTACGAGCCGCGCGAGTTCGCCGTCGAGTGGGACGAGCATGGCCTCCCCGTCAAGTTCTTCAGACCGGACTTCTATCTGCCGGATGAGGACCAGTTCATCGAGATCACGACGATGAACCAGAAGCTGGTCACGAAGAAGAACCGCAAGATCCGCCGGCTGCGCGAGCTCTATCCGGACATCAGCTGCAAGATCTTCTATCAGCGGGATTACATGAGCCTGCTCGTGAAGTATGGCCTCGTGGACGCGATCGACGACTCGGAATTGACCGCGCCGAGCCGAATCCCGGGACCTCCTCAACTCGTCGACCTGGGCCTCGACGACGATCACCAAGTCGCCGGCTGACCGGAAAGCTGCCCCGCCGTTAGGCTCGCGTCAGAAGCGTCAGAGTTGCTCGCCGAACGAGGAAGCGATGCCGACAACGCCGATCAGAGCCAATCACGAGGCGCAGGGAGCGCGCTTCACGGACTTCGCTGGTTGGGACATGCCGCTCCAATACGAGGGTGTCATCGCCGAGCACACCGCAGTGCGCTCCGGCGCCGGGATCTTCGACGTGACCCACCTGGGCCGCTTCGAGGTCTCCGGGCCGGACGGGCTCGGGCTGCTGCGGCATATGCTCTGCAACGACATCGGGAAGGTCGAGCCGGGCCGGGCGCAGTACACGATGGCCTTGACGGAGGATGGCGGCGTCGAGGACGACATCATCATCTGGTGGGTAGACACCGATCGCTTCTGGGTGATGCCCAACGGCGTCAACTTCTCTGAGACGATGGACCGCTACGCGCAGCACGCTGCGCCCGGAACGCTGCTGCGTCCGCTGCGGGAACACACGGTCCTGCTGGCCGTGCAGGGGCCCGAGGCTCCGGCCATGATCGAGTCCGTGTTGGGTCGTGCTCCGGGCCGTTTCCGCGTGGCCAGCGGCAGCTGGGGCACAGACTGGTTCGTTGCCGCCGGCACCGGCTACACCGGCGAGAGCGGCGGCGAGATCTGTGTAGCCGAATCGGATGGTGCCGCCCTGTGGGATGCCTTCGTCGCGGCCGGTGCGGTTCCCTGCGGGCTCGGGGCCCGTGACCTATTGCGGCTGGAGATGGGGTACCCACTGTGGGGCCAGGATCTCGACGAGACCACCTCGCCGTTGGAGGCCGGCCTCGAATGGGTTGTCGATTGGGACCACGAGTTCGTCGGCCGAGCGGCGCTGGCCGGGCAGCGGGCGGGCGACTTGAGCAAGCAACTGATCGGGCTCACCGTGGAAGGGCGCCGTCCGCCGCGACCCGGCTACGAGCTGCGGGCCGGAGCATCCGTCGGCTCGATCTCGTCGGGCAACTTCAGCCCGGTGCTCGGTCACGGGATCGCCATGGGCTACATGTCGCCTCCGGTCGCCGCAGGTGCCGACCTCGAAGTGTCGATGCGCGGTACCTGGACCCCGGCGACCATCGTCAAGCCGCCGTTTGTGAAGAGATGACTGCCGGCCGGGCACTCTTCGGCGTCGACATCGGCGGCTCCGGGATCAAGGGTGCCCTCGTCGATCCGGCTACCGGCAACCTGACGACGGAGCGGTATCGAATCCCGACGCCGCAACCGTCGACGCCGGAGGCCGTGGCGCATGCGGTCGAAGGAGTCGTCCGCCACTTCTCCTGGAGCGGCCCCATCGGGGTGACCGTCCCCGCAGTGGTGCGCGAGGGTGTGGTGTCCACGGCGGCCAACATCGATGACGCTTGGATCGGAACCAACGCCGCCCAGCTCCTGAAGTCGGCAACCGGCTGCCCGGCGCGGGTTCTCAACGATGCGGACGCCGCCGGGATCGCCGAGATGGTATACGGCGCCGGCGCCGGTGAAGCTGGGCTGATCGTCATGTTGACGTTCGGCACCGGTATCGGGAGTGCCGTGTTCTACAAGGGCGAGCTGATCCCGAACACCGAACTGGGTCACCTCGAGTTCCATGGAATGGCGGCGGAACGGTACGCAGCCGCTCGCAATGTCGAGCGAGACCACATGGATCTGACCGTCTGGGCGCGCCGGGTCGGCGAGTATCTTCGCTACCTCGAGCGGGTCCTCACACCGGATTTGTTCCTATTCGGGGGCGGTATCTCGAAACGGTTCAGCCAGTTCTCGGGGGATCTCGACGTAGCAACCCCGGTGCTGGTCGCCGAGTTGCGCAACAATGCCGGGATTGTGGGGGCCGCCCTCGCCGGCAGGGATGCCGAGCCGGACCGCGGCCACCGTACAGGATCGAAGGAGACCGGGTGAAGACGACAGGCAAACACACCATGACCGACGGCACCGTGCTGTTCACTCGAGCGTGGCCCAACGAGGATCCGATCGCGACGGTGCTGCTGGTTCACGGGGTCTCCGAGCACACCGGCCGCTGGCACCACGTGGCCGAGTTCCTGGTTGACGAAGGCTTCGAGGTGTTCGGTTTCGACCAGCGGGCGCACGGCGAGTCCGGCACGGGGATCCTCGACATCGAGGACTTCACCCTGTTCGTGGACGACGTCGCCGACATGATCAGGGCCGTCCGTACCGAGGGGAGCCCCCTCGTCGTGTATGGACACTCGATGGGCGGGTTGGTGTCCGTCCTCTACGCCCAGTCGGCGCATCCCCAGCCGGACCTGATGGTGCTCTCGGCGCCGGCCCTGATCGCCGCAGTACCGGCTCCGTTGCGGCTGGCGGCCAATGTGCTCGGTCGGTTCGCGCCGAAGCTGGCAATGGCCAGCGCGGTCGAGAAGGCGCACCTGTCGCGCGATCCCGAAGTCGGCGAAGCGTATGTGAACGACCCGTTGGTGTACCTCAAAGTGACCACCCGGTTCGGCCGGTTGCTCTTCGCGTCGATGGATAGGGCGCGCGAAGCCATCGCCCGCATCAAGACCCCGATCCTGGTGATTCACGGCGCCGAAGACGAGCTGGTGCCGCCCCGAGCTTCGGCGATACTGGCCGGCCTGGCGTCCGTCGAGCGCCGGGTGTTCCCCGGGCTGCGCCACGAGATGCACAACGAGCCGGAGTCCACCGAGGTCCTCGGCTTCATCTCACGCTGGATCAAAGACCGCCTCAGGTGATCGCCGCGTACGCCGGCACCACGACGGCATCGATCAGGTGCTGACGGCGCTGCCAATCGCCAAAGCCGGCGTGAAGGGCCTGGATCGTGATGGTGGCGAGGTCCGGTGCCGTCAGGTTGTGGGTGGCGGCCGCCAGGGCAACCTCGCTCGACATCGACACCCGGCTCATCAGCCGGTTGTCCGTGTTGATCGAGACGTTGAATCCGGCGCGGTGCAGCATGCCAAACGGATGCGAAGCCGCGTCCGGGGCGAGCCCCGTATGGATGTTCGAGGTGATGCAGACCTCGAGTGGGATGCGCTGATCGCGCACCCGTGTCGCCAGCGATCCGAGGGCCGTGATCTCACCGTCCTCGACCTTGCAGTCGTCGAGTATCCGCACGCCGTGACCCAGCCGCTGGGCACCGCCTCTGCCGAGGGCGGCGCCGATCGAGTCGGTTCCGGCGGCTTCGCCGGCGTGGAGTGAGATGCCCAGGCCGTGCTCGCGGGCCCGGCGCAGCGCCGGCAGGTGATCGTCCGGCGGGAACCCGATTTCGTGACCGGCCAAATCGAAGCCGACAACGCCTTCGCCGACATAGCGGACGGCGGCAACGGCGACCTCATCGGAATCGTGGTCCTGACGTATCGCGCTCACCAGGAGACCGAACTCGAGGCCCGTCTCGGCCGCAGCCCGGCGGAGGCCGAGCAACGCCGCCTCGATGGCCTCCTCGCGAGTCATTCCCCTTGCGGTGAGCAGACTCGGCCCAAAGCGGAGCTCGGCGTATACCACACCGTCGCGATGATGATCGATCCCGGCTTCGTAGGCGACTCGCTCTATTGCCGCCGACGTCTGCATGACCGCGACCGTGTGAGCGAACGACTCGAGGTAGGCAACCAGGGAGCCCGAGCCTCCTTGATACATCGCTGTTGCGAGCTCATCGGGGTCGGAAGAGGGCAGACTCGAATAGCCGGCGGCGCCGGCCAGCTCAATCAGCGTTGCGACGCGCAAACCACCGTCGAGATGATCGTGAAGAACCGCTTTGGGCAACTCGCGAGCCGCCTCGACTTTCATGGACGGAGTGTAATCGCCAGATGATGGTCCTTCGAAAGCTGGGACCGCATCGGTACGCTGGGCGGCGTGGAATCACCTGGTCCGGCCGCCCCGGCACCCCCGCGGCGTTTTCGACTCCTGCGCGATGCCGGAGACGGGATGCCGCCGTGGATGGGCCGGTTGGTCCGCGACGTCGTGGTGCTCATAGTCCTCGGCTACATCGGGTTCAACTTGCTCAAGGCTTTGCGCGGGTTCCTGGTTCTCCTGCTGATATCGGTGTTCCTGGCCATTGCTCTCGAGCCGGCGGTGGCGTTTCTGGCGAACCGCGGGTGGCGTCGCGGTTTGGCGACGGCGCTCATCTTCTTTCTCGTGTTCGTGGTGGGGGCGGTGTTCATCGCGTCGATGGTGCCACTGGTGGTCGAGCAGATTCGCAGGCTGATCGACCGGGCCCCCGGCTACCTCGATCAGCTCTCGGAATTCCTGGCGAACTTCGGCATCGACTTCTCGGGCGAAGCCCTCAACACGGCCATCAACTCGGCAGATAACTCACTGCAGTCGCTCGCAACGGATCTGGCCGGCAACGCCTTTGGTGTCGGCTCGGCGCTTCTTGGGACGATATTCCAGGGGTTGACCGTGCTCCTGTTCACTTTCTACCTCACGGCCGATGCTCCCAAGCTGCGCCGAACACTGCTGTCCGTCCTCGACCGGGAGCGCCAGGAAGAGGTGCTGCGCATCATCGAGATCGCCATCGAGAAGACCGGTGGATACTTCTATTCGCGGGCCTTGCTCGCCGCCGTGGCCGCCTTCATCACATGGCTGTTCTTGACGCTCTTCGATGTGCCGTTTGCCGCACCGCTGGCGATCTGGGTGGGCGTCTTGTCCCAGTTCGTCCCGGTTTTCGGGACCTATCTGGGAGGCGTTCTCCCGGTGCTGATCGCCCTGCTCGAGGATCCGAAGAAAGCAATCTGGGTGACCGGCTTCATCATCGCCTATCAGCAGGTCGAGAACTATGTAATCGGCCCTCGCATCACGGCTCGGACGATGTCGCTGCATCCCGCCGTTGCTTTTGGGTCGGCGATCGTGGGCGGAACGCTGCTGGGGCCGGCCGGGACGTTGATGGCCTTGCCGGCGGCGGCGACCGTCCAGGCGTTCGTTTCGACCTACTTCCATCGCCACGAGTTGGTCGATACCAAGTTGTTTGCCGAGCGCGATCCGTCCCGTTTCCCGCCGCGCAACCCTGCGCCGGGGCGGCCGGGGCGCGCGGCCAAGAAGGAGCCGCCACAAAACGACCAGAGCTAGCCATACGTACCAAACCTGCCGCATCGATACCTACGATGGGCCCATGGCGGAGTCACTGGCCGGGAAACTACTTGTCGCCAACCCATTGATGGGCGACCCCAATTTCGCCCGGACGGTGGTACTCGTCGTCGAGGACAACGAGGACGGCAGCATGGGGCTCGTTCTCAACCGCCCGTCGCAGGAGCCGGTCGAGCACTACCTACCGATGTGGGCCGACACGGTGGCCCCGCCCGAGGTGATCTTCGTCGGTGGGCCGGTGATGACCGATGTGGCCATCGGTATCGGGGCGGGACCGTCTGTTCCCACCGATGACTTCTCTCCGGTCGTCGGCGACATCGCATTGATCGATGTGGCGTTCGGTCCGGACCATTGGGGCGGCATGAACACGGCACGTATCTTTGCCGGCTACTCCGGCTGGGAACCGACCCAGCTGCTGGCCGAGCTGTCGATCCAATCCTGGATCATTTGCGACGCGGTGCCCGGCGACGTTTTGGATGCGACGCCCGAGACGCTGTGGAACCGGGTGCTGGCCCGGCAGCCCGGGCGGATCTCGTTGTACGCCCGGTTCCCGCGTGATCTGAGCACCAATTGAGCAGGCTCGGCACCAGACCGAGGCTAGATTCCCCATGTGACCACCACCGTCCCCAGGCTGCGCAAGGCCATCAAGCGGCAGGCTCCGGGGCTCCTCGTCGAACGGGAGCTGTGGGCTGACGCCGATACCGTCGTCGTGGGGGTCGACGAAGTCGGCCGCGGGGCATGGGCCGGCCCCATATCGGTCGGGGCCGCCGTGGTTCCGAAGGCCCGCCGCATCTACAAGGTCCGCGACTCCAAGATGCTCACCGAGCCGGAGCGAGAGGCGCTCTTTGATCGGGTGGCCGACTGGGTTGAGGCGTGGGCGGTCGGTCACGCCTCCCACACCGAATGCGACGAGCTGGGGATGGCGGCGGCGCAGCGCCTCGCCACCCGCCGCGCCCTCGAGGAGCTGGGAGCGATCCCGGACCACGTACTCGTCGACGGCAACTGGGATTTCGTCGGCGGCGGCAACACC
>JBFISZ010000105.1:0-9689 GCA_041608315.1 Acidimicrobiia bacterium
CGGGTGAGGCGCCTCTCCGTCGCAGTGCGCTCGGCCTGTGGGGATCAGGCCTTGGCTGTGGCTGGGCGGGAGCGGACCGGGCGGCCGTGCCTCCGGCTACGCGCGACGGGAGAACTCCGGCTCGATCGAGTCCTCGTCGCGGACGGCCGCCTCGATGCGGCGCAGCGACGAGATGACCTCGATGCCGAACCAGATCAGACCACCAATGAAGACGAGCGGCAGCAGAGCCATCAGAGAGACCAGGCCCTCCATCGGGCTGAATCCCCTGACGATTCCGAGCGTGCCGAACACTCCGGTTACATACAAAACGAACATGACGGCGATAACCGTCAGCGCTCCATTGCGACCTGCAGTCATTGCGACTGACTTGCTCCTTCCCCTCCGAGGAGGGCTGAGTGAATAATGCGAGGGATATTGCTTGAGAAAAAGCTATTTGTCAAGATACTTTGTAAGAAGATATCCTGGAGAGTGCGGAGTCGCTTTGCCCGTCAGTCCCGCGGCCCGTACACCGGCGCCGCCGCACCCCGCTCGTGGGCTCCCATGTCGACCCGGCCATTCACCTCGGCCCGGTCACCCAGGTTGGGTACCCACACCCCGCGGTTGATCGCAGGCGAGCCAGGCGCCAGCCGCAGATCCCTCGTACCGGGATCCACCTCAACGTTCCACGCCGCCGGCAACGCCGCGTCCACCAGCGCCGCAAAGGTCAGCGCCACTCCATGCGGTTCGACCCCGGCCGGAAGATCCCCGATCCGGTCATAGCGCACGTTGTCCCACTTGAACCACGGACCACCCGGATCGATCGCCCGCGTCGTCCCCCAACCGCCGTAATCCAGATCACGGAAACCGCCCGGTGATGTCGAGGTGAACTCAAAGGCGTAGCGGGTTCCCAGGAAGACGTTGTTGCGCAGCACTGCGTTCTGCCACCCGGCCTGGCCCGTGAACGCGTTGCCGTTCTGGGCTCCCGTGTTGTTGACGATGAAGAAGCCGCTCGGCTGGTTGTGCATCTTGATCGGCTTCGACTCGGTGTTGTAAATCTCGTTGCGGAAGATGTACGCCGGGCCCCCGGCAGCCGGCTGGATGCTGACCCCCATGCGGGCGTTGAACACCCGGTTGTCGTAGACCCGCACGTTGCGCTGGTTGTAGTCGACCTCGATGCCGTCATCGACACAGCGGTGGGCATAGTTGCCGTACACGTCGTTCCCGTACGAGGGGCCGGTGAACGGCTGCACCGAAACACAGTCGCCGAAGTCGGCCACGTCGTTGTGACACACCACGTTGCCCCAACCGCGCAGGTCGATGCCGCGCTCGCTCGGGATGCCCTGCCCCGGCCACGGAGTGCGCCCCCGGATCGTGTTGTCGCACACCGTCTGGTTGCGCTCCCAGCCGTTGCCGCGGCGGTTGGTCACCCCGTCGTCGACGTCGGTGATCACGTTGTCGAGGAGCCAGATACTGCGGGTGTTCTGGGCGTCGACACCCCAATGGCCGTCCTCGATGGTGAAGCCCTCGACCACTATCCACGAGGTGGTCGCATCGAACCTGCCGAGGGTGACGATGCCGCGATCGGTGCCGGCGCCGTCGATCGTCGCCCCGCCTCCGGCGGGGCCGCGGAAGACGATCGGCAGCTGCGGCGTGCCACTCGTGGCGATCGTGAACGGAGCGTAAGTCCCGGCGCCGACTTCGAAGATGTCGCCGGGACTCGCTGCGTTGGCTGCGGCCTGCAGGCCCCGGTACGGGTCGCCCGCCGTGCCCGCGCCTCCCCCACTGCCGGGCACGACGTGGCGGACGGTTCCCCCGGATGCGTCGTAGTGGCGGCGGGTTCGCACGACCCGGCGCGTGGTTGCCACCCCGCCATCGGGGTCGGTGACGGTGGCGCGCAGCTCGTAGCGGGTCCCCGGCTCGAGGAACATCGCCGAAGCGGCGTGATGGTCGAGTCCCAGTGGAGCGCCGTTGACCACGGCCTCCGGATAGGCGCGCATCGACGGCGCCGCCGGGCGCCAGTGAGATGTGCCGGCGACCCGGTACTCGAGGAAGAGCCACGAGTCGTGGTCGGCATCGCCGCTCATCTTCCACTCGAAGCCGATGTGCTCGAAGGTTCGGTCGAGCCGGGCCGCGGCCACGACGGCCACTGCGGCGCCGGTGGGCGTCGAGGTTCGACACGATGCTGAGGTCTCACTGGTCCGGCACCAGTCGCCGCCCGGCCCGCCATGCGCCGTGTCGCTTCCGCCATTGCCGATCAACGTGTCGGCGCCGCCGCTGCCGCGCAGGATGTCGGCGCCGCCCTCGCCGAGCAGCGTGTCGGCTCCGCTCCCGCCGCTGAGGATGTCCTGGCCGGAGCCTCCGCGGAGCAGGTCGGGGCCGCGCCCACCGTAGATCTCGTCGGCTCCCGAGCCGCCCAGCACGACATCCCGTCCGCCACCGGCGCAGATCAGGTCGTTGCCCCCGCGCCCATCGATGACATCGGCTCCGCCCTTGGCGACGATGACGTCTCTCGCCAACGTGCCGACGAGGTGATCGGCATGGGGCGTACCCACGATCGTCGCCGGGACGCCCGCACACCGCGGCACAGCCGCGGCGCCGGCAGGTGCCGCGGCAACGGTCGCGGCAGCAACGACGGCGAGCAGCGTCGATATGGTGAGGAGGCGGCGCATCCCTCTGAGTGTATGGGAGCTGGAGACCGACCGGGAGGACGAGTGTCGCAATCGCATGGCCACCGTGACGGTACCGCGCGCCGATCGAGTACCAATTCCCCGGGACGACTACGAAGCGCTCGGGTCGGAGGTGCGCGGCGAATATCAGACGTCCGAATTGAGCAATCAGGCTGAATCAGCCGATGGCCATCAGCATGGCGAGGCTGTAGCCGACTACCACGGTGAAGCCACCCAGCAGCAGCAGGGACGCCTCGAGCACCCGGCGGTAGCGGCGCATCGCCCACATCGCGGCCACGACACCCAGCCCGATCGTCACCTTGAACAGCGAGGCCAACAGCGGATCTGTGTCGATCAGCGCCGCCATGATCGGATTCAATTCCACCGCGCCCAGTTCAACGGATCGCAATGTCACGACGAGGTCGGCGATGTTGAGAATCGCTACGGCCACAAGCACCAGGGCCAGGACCTGCGGCTTGTTCCGATAGCCGGCCAGCATCCGGTTGTAAGCGGCGCCCACCGGACGGCCCCGAATCCGGCGTCGTACGAACCCGAGGCGCCGATCCGGAAAACGAAACGAGAAGCGCTTCACCCTGCGGTCCGGGCCGCGGCGGTGATCAACCATCTGCTCCACCATCGGGCACTCCTACGCGACGCCGACGTTGCCCTGAAGGGTAGTTGGAAGCGCCGGCGCGTCGATTTCTGTTGTACCCGTGAGGCAGTCTGAGAAGGCGGAGGACGGAAGCACGTTCGGCGACGCAGGTGCCGCTCGAGCACCGGGAACCCCTCTCGGATCGCCACGTCGCGATCCGCAGCGGTCGCAACCTGATGGCCGCCCGACGCATACTCCTGTCCGCGGCCTCCATTCGCATGTCGGGCACGTCGTTCGCGGCCGGCAATAGACTTAGCGATCCAGCCGGCCGTGTGAAGGATTCGAGAATGAGCGAACGAGTTCGACGATACCAAGAGGCCACCGCCAGCTTGGACATCGCGACACTCGGAGAACTCCGGCATCCGGACTACGAGTGCTACTACCCGCAGTCCGGCGAGCGCTTCGTCGGCCACGACTCGTGGGCGGCGGCCCATGCTGATTACGCGAGCCGTTTCGGCGAGGTACGTGAAGTCGAAACGGTGCGGGGCGGCTCCCAGAAGGCCAGTGTGTCGACGGCGCCGTCGATCATGCCGTTCGCGTCGACACCGATCATTCAGGTCGCGGACACCGGCGACTTGGTGACTCTCGAAGGCAGCGGGCGGTGGCCCGATGGCAAGGTATACCACTGGGTTCAGATCTTGGAATATCGGGACCGCTTGGTCTGGAGAGAGACCCAGTACTTCGCCGAGCCGTTCGCAGCCCCGGAGTGGAGAGCTGAGTTCACCGAGCCGCGAGACGGCTGAGCCGCCAGACGGCCGAGCAGGCGGTTACGGCTGCTCGATCGGATCCGACACGGCCCGCTGGCGTTTCGCCAGCGCATAGAACGGCAATGCAGCAGCCGTGACCAGCGCGCTGATGCCGTAGGAAGCCGAGAAGCTCCACACGTCGGCCGCCCGCCCCAGTGCCGGCTGGGAAACGACACCCCCGGCAGAGCTCATCAGCGCGTCGAACGACAGCACCGTGGCCCGCTGCTCGGAAGGGATGACTCCGTTCACGTACGCCTGGCGGAGGGGCCCGGTCGCCGCAAAGGTCAGCGCCCACACGGAAATCAGCGTGAGCGCGACCCAGAAGCTCGAAGTCAATCCGAGGCCGGCCAGAACGGCGACGCTGAGCGCAGCCCCCACGAGCAACGCGTCTGTCCTGCGTTTGAAGAGCCGGCGAATGCGCGGAACGAGAATGCCGCCGACCACCTGGGCCCCGGCGACAATGGCCGCCGCCAACCCCGCAATGCCGAACGCCGTCTCGTCGCCGTAGAGCTCGAGCAGGTAGGGCTGCATCGCGTAGAACGCGAAGATGCCGGCGCCCATGGTGAACGGGGCGGCGAGCATGAGCCACCGCACGGGCGGATTCCGCCACCCGTGATCGAGCGAGGCACCGATGACCGTGCGAATCTCATCGAGGGGCCCGCCACCGCGATGCGGCGTGAATCCCTCGTCCCGCATGGCGCGATAGGCAACCCCGAAGACGGCGGCGAGCAACGCGGCGCGCAACAGGTAGGGAACTCCGAGGTTGGTGAATTGGGCGACTGCGCCGCCCGTCACCGATCCGACCAGCATCGAGACTCCGGCAACGACCTGGCCCCGGGCAAATATCGACTCCAGATCACCCTCATAGTCGTTGGCGCCGAGCGCATCGACGAGCCACGCCTCGACCGCACCGCTGAAGAACGTGAAACCAAGACCGATGAGGATCGACGCCAGCGCCCAGCCCCAAAGCGCAGCCTCGATTTGCCACATCCAGACGTACACGAGCGTCGACAAGAACAACGTGGCCGCCCCGAGAAGGTATGACGTTCGCCGCCCGCGGGTGTCGGCCACAACGCCGGTCGGGATCTCGAACGCGACCTGCCCGGCGGTGAAGAACGCATTCACCGTGAACGCCCCGGCGTTGCTCAGCCCGGCGTCGAGCAGGAAGAGGGTGTTGATGCCCCATATGAAGGAGGCGGCCAGCGTCGAGAGCAGCGTCAGTGTCAGGTAGACCCGAATAACCCGGCGCGCCCCTTCAGTCATTGCGGGACCCTACATTCCTTCCCCGATGCGAACCGGGGAATCAAGTCGCCGCTTCGGCCGCCAGCCTCCTCCGAAGCTCACGCGCATCGATCTCCCCGTCAACCCACGAGGACTATCAGGATCGCGAGGTACTCCTCGCGGAGCCAGGCGACTGTTCGGCGCCACCAGACGGTGACCCAACACCAAGCTGTGCTAAGCCGGCCGCTCACGATCCCCCAATCAGCCAACCCCCTCTCGAATCTGCCCCAAAGCGCCTCAACATCGTAGAGGTGAAAAGCGTCCGGCGCTCGCCCCTACCCCCGGGACGTCGCCGGAGCCGGATGGCGACTTATGCGCGACTGCGCCGCACCTCGCTCACCGTTGGGGTGGGGTACTCCAGCTCCCTCGAGCGGGCAGGCCGCCTCCTGACCGAGACGCTGGAAGGCGTCGAGGGCGTCGCCGCCGACCCGCCGCCCCAAGCCTTCGCGTACGAGTACGGCGACTCGAGCATCAATTTCTCTCTCCGTTTCTGGCACGAGGCTGCCAGCGCCGAGAAGTGGCTGATCCGGGACCGGGTCATGAAGGCGACCCATCGCGCCCTCGCCGATGCCGGAATCGAAATCCCCTTCCCGCAACGTGTCGTCACCCTCACCGCGGAAGCAGCCGAGCGCGACGGCGACGGAGAGCACGACTAACAGCTACTTTCTGTGGCCGTGGTGAGATATGCTGGGGAGCAATCGAGTGGGGAGTGGATTGTATGAATACGAAGCGTTCACCGCGATGGCTCTTCGTCGCGGTGCTGCTGGTGGCGACGTTGGGGGTGGCGACGCCGGCGTCGTCGGTCGCCTGTGCCGACGGGACCTTCATGCTTTCGGGCACCGTGACCTCAGACATCAACGGACTGCCGTTGACCGAGGTCACCAGCGTGGGCATCAGGTCTACCGACGGCACATTCGCCGATGGGGAAGGAACCGTCCTCCCGGGCTCTACCTACACGGCTTGTGTTCCTGCCGGGGAGTACGTGATCTCTTTCTTCGCCGACTCGTTCATGTTCGAGTGGTACGACGACGTGTTCGACGAGGCTG
This sequence comes from Acidimicrobiia bacterium, assembly GCA_041608315.1. Classification (GTDB taxonomy): domain Bacteria; phylum Actinomycetota; class Acidimicrobiia; order Spongiisociales; family UBA5794; genus JAHEJX01. The sequence goes on from JBFISZ010000105.1 coordinate 6,371, forward strand.
CGGCGACACCGGTCGTGGTGGATGGCGACGTGGCCGGGATAGATGCTTCGCTCGGATGGGCGACGATCACCGGCCGGCTGACCGACAAGAGAACCGGGGATCCTGAGCTTCTCGGCAGCGTCTCGGTGTCAGACGCGACAACCGGGGTGGGGTTCGACAACGAGGGTACCGACTCGAACGGGGTCTACACGCTGAGCGTGCCGCCGGGTCTATGGGCCGTCTCCTTCGCCGCCGACTATCACTGGTCGGAGTGGTACGACAACTCGAAGAAGTTCAGCCAGGCAGCGGTGATCGAAGTGACCCCGTTCACGCCGGTGATCTCCGGCATCGACGCCGCGCTCAAACGCTGCAGCTGGACCGTCCCGGACTTCTGCTTCCCGAAGCACTTCACCCGCTAGAGAGCGGATGCGCCGGCACCGGCCGGTGCGCGCGTGCGAGGCGGTGCGCATAGTTGCCCGCGCTCTCAGCCGATTGGAGGACCGATGCCGGCGGCGGCGCAGCCCACTTGCTTCTTGATCGCCGACATCTCCCGGTATACCGGCTACCTGGCCGGTGGGGAGCTGGACCACGCCCAGGACATCCTGGCCGATCTCATCGGCGCCATCGTCACCGCCCTGCGCCCCAACTTCTCCCTGGCGATTTCGTCGCCTACCGTGGCCCGCAGCTGCTCCTGGGCCGCGATGGCGGCTTCGATCTGGCTCCGGTCCATACGGCATTCTGGCCCCCAAGCCCCCGTTGTGCAACGGTCGCGGCTCCGCTGTGAGTCAGTCCGAGTACTCCGCGCGGACGATCCACTGCGCCTGCAGCGCCGGCTCATCGCGCCCGTCGACCTGCACCGTCACGTCCGACGTCATGTGCACCGCGGAGCCTCGCCGGGTGACATCCCGCACCACAGATCTCGCACGCACGCGTGACCCGACGGCTACCGGCTCGCCAAAGCGCACCCGGTCGAACCCGTAGTTGATCCCCATCACGAAGCCATCTCGCGGTGGCTCCCGACCCGGCACCGAACCGACCAGGTGGGAGAGCATCGAGAGCAACAGCATCGCCGGCGCCCCGCCGGGTGGTGCCGAGTCGTCCAGGGCGACTCCCTCGTAGCCGACGACGAGGCCCCCGGTCAGCTCGAGCCAATCCCCCGGGCCCGGATCGAGGCCCACCCGGGACTCCAGGGCGGCGGCCGCCACGGACGCCGCGCCCTCATGGCGCTCATCCGGCTCGAACAGCCGCTTCGGCTCGTCGTTACCTTTCAACGTCACGCAGCCCCCGCTCGGGAACCCGTAGTCGCGTCGCAGCCGGCGCCCGCGTGGACAACCACATTCATGTACCGAGGGTACTCCGGCCGAGTTCGTTCCGCCGGGGGCCAGGCACCGTGTTTCCCGCCCCCGGAGCCGACGACATCGGATAGATTCTGCACCGAGAGGAGCGCGCATGAGCAAATACGACATGGTTGTGATCGGCTCGGGTCCGGCGGGCGAGAAGGCCGCGGCGATGGCCGCCTACTTCGACAAGCGGGTAGCCATAGTCGAGCGGGAGGAGCGCCCCGGGGGCACCGTGGTCTCGCGCGGTGGGATCCCGACCAAGACCCTGCGCGAGGCCGCCACATATCTGTCCGGCTATCACCGACGCGAGTTCTACGGCGTCGGGGTCGAGATCGAGCCCAAACTCATGTTGGAGCTCCTGCGCAGACGTGCCGCCGAAGTGATGGACCTGGTTGCAGCCGCGGTGGTGGAGAACATCGAACGCCACGGAATCGATCTGGTACGCGGGACCGGCGCGCTGACCCCGGACGGGCAGGTGGCCGTCACCGCCGCCGACGGGAGCAGCCGGGTACTGCAGGCGGACAACGTGCTGATCGCCACCGGGTCGCGCCCGTTCCGCCCGCCGACCGTGCCGTTCGACGATCCTGCGGTCGACGACTCCGACTCGATTCTGGCGCTGGACTCGATCCCAGACTCGCTCGTCGTCATCGGCGGCGGGCCGGTCGGTGTCGAGTACGCCTCGATCAGCACCGCCCTCGGCGTTCACGTCACGTTGGTCGACGCCGGGTCGCGCCTCATCCCGTTTGCAGACGAGGAGATCAGCGCGACGCTACGAGCCGCACTGGAGGCGGATGGCGCCCGCTTCATCTTCGATTCTCCGGGCACCACGATCGAGCGCACCGCAGCCGGCCTCGAAGTGGCGCTCCCCAGCGGCGAGGTGTTGAAGCCCGACAAGGTGTTGTTCGCCGCCGGCCGCACCGGCAACACGGAGGGCCTCGGCCTCGAAGCGGCCGGTGTCGAGACCAATGAGCGCAACAACATCGTCGTCGACGAGCACTTCCAGTCGTCCGTCCCCGGCATCTACGCCGCCGGCGACGTAGCCGGCCCGCCCGCTCTCGCCTCGGTGTCGGCCGAGCAGGGACGAGTCGCCGCCTCGCACGCGTTCGGTCTCGGTGTCGTCGAACGGCTCGACCCGTTGCCGGTCTTCGGTGTCTACTCGATCCCCGAGGTCGGCATGGTGGGCCCCACCGAGGCCGCCGCGGCCGCCGCCGGCATCGACTACGCCGTCGGCCGCTTCATGTTCGAGCGCAATCCGCGCGCCCGCATCGCCGGGCCCGGCGTCGGCATGGTGAAGCTGGTGGTGGACAAGAAGGACCACGCCCTCCTCGGTGTCCACATCGTCGGCGAGGAAGCGGCCGAACTGGTACACATCGGGCAGGCCGCCATCCACGCCGGCGACAAGGTGGAGCGCTTCATCCACAGCACCTTCAACGTTCCGACCCGCTCCGAGGCCTACAAGTACGCCGCTTACGACGCCCTGCAGGACATCAGCGGCCACCGGCTGCCTCGCTCGGCCGCGACGTGATCGAAGCGCTCGCCACGCTACTGGCGGATCACCGGCGGATCCTCGTCTTCACCGGGGCCGGCATCTCGACGGCGTCGGGAATCCCCGATTACCGGGGCCCGCAAGGGGTGTGGCAGACCCGCCGTCCGGTCTATTACCAGGACTTCATGGCATCTGCGCAAGCCCGCAAGGACTACTGGCAGCAGAAGAGCGAGGACGCGACTGCGTTCGGCGCGGCGCAGCCGAACGACGTGCACGCCGCCATCGTGGCGCTGGAGCGCGCCGGCAGGGTCGAAATGGTGGTGACGCAGAACGTCGACGGACTCCACCGGACCGCCGGCACCTCCCCGGATCGGCTCGTCGAGGTGCACGGCACCAACGCGCTGATCGAATGCCAGAGCTGCGGGGAGCGCACCGACCCGGGCCCACACTTCGCTCGGTTCGCCGCGACGGGGGAGCCTCCCGACTGCGACTGCGGCGGACACCTCAAGCCGGC
>JBFISZ010000106.1:0-9597 GCA_041608315.1 Acidimicrobiia bacterium
TCGACGGCAACTGGGATTTCGTCGGCGGCGGCAACACCAGGCTCATCGTGGGCGGTGACGCCACCAGCCTGAGCATCTCGGCCGCATCGATCCTCGCCAAGGTGACACGCGACCGGATCATGCGCGATCTGGCTCCGGACTACCCCGGCTACAACTTCGCGGCGAACAAGGGCTATCCCGGACCCCACCACAAGGCGGCGCTGGCCGCGATGGGCCCATCTACGATCCACCGCCGCAGCTGGGTGTTCATGGACCACCTCCCCTGGAACGGGATCAAACGCTTCCGCCGCCCCGAAGCGCAGGGCAGGCTGTTCGACTAGCGCTCTCCAACGCTGCGGCCGATCAATGCCGAGAAGTCGTGGGCGAACACCCCGAACCCTCCGCCGGTGTGCCAGAAGACGACATCGTCGAAATCGTCGAGGCCGCCGCGTCGAATCTCCTCACGCAGTGCGTAAATCGCCTTGCCGGTGTAGACCGGGTCGAAGAGCAGCCCGGTGAGACGCGTCGCCTCGAGTTGACAGCTGAGCTCCGCATCGCTGACCACGCCATAGCCGCCCCCGATGTAGGCGTCGGTGAGAATTGGGGGGCGCAGGTTCTTCGGCAGCGACCGGTGGCGGCTCGTCTCGGCCCATATCGCGGCCAAACGCTCGTTCAACTCCTCGACCGTATCTCCCACCGACGTGCCCATGACCACGAAGGAATGCCGGGTCTGGGCGGCTGCCATCACCAATCCCGCCGTCGTGCCCCCCGAAGACGAGGCATGCCAAACTGCCGGTGGCTTGCGCCAGCCCTCGATCTGGTTCGCCAGCTCCCGACCCGCTTCGGCGAATCCGAGCATGCCGAGGTAGTCCGACGCCCCCTCGGGGATGACCCACGCCGTGGCGGCCGGCTGAAGCTCGCCGGCAAGCTCTTCCATGAGCCGGTCGCGCTGCGCATATTGGTCCGGCGTGATGTAGTGGAGCGAGGCCCCGGAGAGATGGTGGAGCAGGTTGTTCCCCGTCGACTCCGCCAGCGGCCGCCCGTCGGGTGTCCGCAGGAAAAGGTGGCAACTCAGCCCGAGCTGGGCCGCAGCCAGCGCCGTCGCCCGGCAATGGTTCGACTGGGCGGCTCCTGCCGTTATCAGTGTCGTGGCTCCGGCGGCTCGTGCCGCCGCGGCGTGGTACTCGAGCTTGCGCACCTTGTTACCCGAGAGGCCGAATCCGGTGAGATCGTCCCGCTTGACCCAGATGCGGGGGCCTTCCCAGCTTCGACTGAGCCGATCGGCGGCCTCGAGCGGTGTCGGCAGGTTGGCCAGGGGCAGCTTGTCGATCATGAGGCCACGCTAGTGGACATGTCGGTGCGGATAACTAGCTCGACCTGTCGGGCCGGATCGAGCAAACTGATGGGGCAATCAGCAAAGGGAAGAACATGAGCAAGAACCCCATCGGCGCCGGAAACACCGATCCCCGCGATTTCCTCGACATCGACGACGAGCTGTCGCCGGACGAGCGACTGCTGCGGGACACCGTCCGCCAATTCGTCGGCGACCGGATTCTGCCCAACGTGGCCGAGTGGTTCGAGGAGGGGTACATCCCCAAGGACCTGGCCAAGGAAATGGGGTCGCTCGGCATGCTCGGGATGCACCTCGACGGTTATGGCTGCGCCGGGATGTCGGCCGTCGATTACGGCCTGGCCTGCCTCGAGCTCGAGGCGGGCGATAGCGGCACTCGCAGCTTCGTGTCGGTGCAGGGTTCGTTGGCCATGTTCCCGATATGGGCGTACGGCTCCGAAGAGCAGAAGCAGCAGTGGCTTCCCGGGATGGCGGCCGGCGACATCATCGGGTGTTTCGGCCTCACTGAGCCCGACTCGGGCAGCGATCCGGGGAGCATGCGCACCAATGCCCGCCAGGACGGTGACGACTGGGTTCTCAACGGGACCAAGATGTGGATCACCAACGGCAGCATCGCCGACGTGGCGGTGGTGTGGGCGCAGACCGCAGACGGCATCCGCGGTTTCGTGGTTCCCACCGCCACTCCCGGGTTCTCCACCCAGGACATCCACCACAAGCTCTCGCTACGGGCCTCGGTGACCTCTGAGTTGATCATGGAAGATGTCCGGCTCCCGGCCGATGCGATCCTGCCTGGGGTTGCCGGTCTCAAGGGACCTCTGTCATGTCTCAGCGAAGCTCGCTACGGCATCCTGTGGGGTGCCGTGGGAGCTGCCCGGGCCTGCTACGAAGCCGCTCTCGACTACGCCAAATCGCGCGAGCAGTTTGGCGGCCCGATCGCCGGCTACCAGCTGACGCAGCGCAAACTCGTCGAGATGATGGTGGCCGTCAACCGGGGCCTCCTCGTAGCGCTGCATCTGGGGCGCAAGAAGGATGCCGGCACCCTCGACTCAGCCCACATCAGCTTCGGCAAGTTCGACAACGTTCGCATGGCCCTCAACGTGGCCCGGGAGGCCCGCGGGGTTCTCGGCGCCAACGGCATCACCCTGGAGTACCCGGTGATCCGCCACATGAACAACCTCGAGTCCGTGATCACCTATGAAGGTACCAACGAGATCCACACCCTGATCCTGGGCCAGGCGATAACCGGGATCAACGCGTTCAGCTAGCCACAAGGTACGTAATACGTATTACGTAGTACGTATTACGAATTGAACGTGTCGCACTCGTTCGGGCTGCCGGATGAGTACCCGGCGTTGAACCAGTCGACCCGTTGCTGCGAGGACCCGTGGGTCCAGCGCTCCGGGTTGATCTGCCCGGTGGTGGCCTCCTGGATGCGATCGTCGCCGACGGCCGCCGCTGCGTTGACTGCCTCTTCGATATCGCCGCGTTCGAGCACATCGCCACGCTGGAATATCGAGTTGGCCCAAACGCCGGCCAGGCAGTCGGCCTGCAGCTCGAGTGCCACCGAGTAGTCGTTGGCCTGTTCGGGATCGCTCTGCTGGGCGGAGCGCACCTGATCCATGATGCCCAGCTCGTTCTGGACGTGGTGGGCGACCTCGTGGGCCATGACGTACGCCTCGGCGAAGTCACCTCCCGACGCGCCGAAGCGACGCTGTAGTTCCGCATAGAAGTCGCGATCGATGTAGATGGTCTTGTCCAGCGGGCAGTAGTGGGGTCCCACCTGGGTATTGGCACCACCACAGCCGGAACGCGTCGAACCCGTGAAGAGCACGAGCTTCGCCGGGTGGTAGGTGCGACCGGAGGCACTGAAGACCTCGGTCCAGACGACCTCGGTGCTTCCAAGGATGGCGCTGACGAATTCCTCGACCTGGTCGAGCCCCTCGTACTCGGGCGGCTGCTCCTGAGGCTGCGCCGGAGCGCTCCCGGCTCCGAGGCCCTGGAGGGCCTCACTGAGCCCACCCCCACCTCCTCCGCCCAGGAACAGAGCCAGCAGGATCCCGATGATGCCGAGCCCGCCCACGCCGCCGGCGACTGCCCCGGTCCTCGCGCCGCGCCGATCCTCTACGTTTTGGCTACGTTCGAGATTGCGCCACCGCATGAAAAGCCTTCCGTGAAATCATTCGCCCCATGAGATGGACACGCTAGCGGCGCTGAAGTTCCCGGTCGCCGGCGGCACGCGGCCCCGAGCGCAGCCACAGAGCGGCGGCGAACAAGGGCACGGTGGCGGCCACCGCCCACAGAGGATGAGCCATGGTGAGGCCCTTGGTGGCGACGGAGAAGAAGCTGACACCGACGCCCAACGTCGCGGCCAGAGCCGCCACCCGCGAACCGCGTTGCATGGACCTCGTGCGCCCGCCGGTCTCGAACCGGCGGAAAAGGGCCAGAAACGGCAAGGTGGCGAGACCGAGTGTCCCGATCCACAGCGGGCGGCTGAGCCACCATGCGGTCCCGCCGGGATCCGGGCTCAACAGCACCGGCGCCGTCCACAGCATCGCCCCGATGGCCAGCGCCATGACGGTCATGTGCCACACGTAGAGCGTCATGATCGAGCCGTTTACCAGCACGGTGATGATCCAGGGCCGGCGCCGCTCCAGGAAGCGCCGCATCGGCCTCTCCAGCGAGAGCGCAACGCCGATCTGGGTGAATCCGAGAGCCAGCAACGCCGCCGTCGGCGGGGCAGTGTTGCCGAATTCGACCCCCGGAACGCCCACCATGGAGATGTGATAGGGGCCGGTCACCGTCATCGCCACGAGAGCGGCACCGGCCGCGGCGGCCAGTTGCCGAGGACGCCGAGCATCGGCGAAGGAACCCTCGTGCCAGGCGTGCCCCAATAGATAGACCGCGGCCCAGACGAACAGGTAGTTGACGAAGCCGACCGAGACCGTCGTCAGCGTGCGGGCGATGTCGGTAGCCACCGCGGCGCCCGTCAGTGCGAGAACGGCCCGGCCGCGATATCTGCTCCAGAGCGACATGCTCGCCGGAGTGGCGGCAACCATCAGCACGTAAACGGCGAGAAACCACAGCGGTACCAGCGCCACCTGTGAGCCGAGACGGGCGAGTTCGGGATCGAGCCCGAATTGAGGTGCCCCCAGCCCGAGGATGCTCCAGAGGGCGATCAACGGCACCGTCGGCATGACGAGCCGGACCAGCCGGTTCCGCAGCCAGCCGGCGTAGCCACCGCGATGACGGCTCCAGCCGACGGCGTTGGAGAAGCCCCCGACGAGGAAGAAGACCGGCATCACCTGGAAGCCCCAGGTGAGCCACTGGGTTGCCGGCACCGAGCTCAGGATGTTGCCGGCGTGGAATCCGGAATCATCGAGCCACACTGCCGCCATCAGCCAGTGCCCCATTACCACGGCCGATATGGCCGCCGCCCGAAGGAAGTCGGCGTAGCGGTTGCGTGAGCTCGGTGTCGCCGCGGCCATCGTCGCCGCGGTGCGGTATTGCCGGAGTGCCATGAGAATCTTTCGGGTTGGATGGTCGGTCGAGTCCACTGTGCGCTGCGGCGGCCTCGCCTCATATGGGGGAGTGCCCCCAAAACGTCCTTCGGGTGCCCAGGGGTATGCGCCGTGGCGTTACGGCTCGGCAACTAACGTTGGGACCGACGCGGAGGCGAATCCGGCAGATGGCCTTTCAGTTGACTCCCGAGCACCAGGCCCTCAGGGCCATGGTCCGCGAATTCGCCGAAAAGGAGATCATTCCGTACGCGGCCGAGTGGGATAGAACCCACCATTTCCCGGTCGACGTAGTTCACAAGATGGGTGAGCTCGGGCTGCTCGGCATCGTCTTCGAGGAGGAATACGGGGGCGGGGGCGGTGACTTTCTCAGCCTCTGTATCGCCATCGAGGAGATCGGCCGCGCCGACCAGTCGATGGGCATCACGCTCGAAGCGGCCGTGGGGCTCGGCATCAACCCCATCGCCGCTTTCGGGACAGCCGAGCAGAAGGCGAGGTGGCTACCCAATTTGCTCGCCGGAAGGACGCTGGCCGCATTCGGGCTGACGGAGCCGGGCGGAGGATCTGACGCCGCCGGCGCCACCCGCACGCGAGCGGTTCTGGACGGCGACGAGTGGGTCATCAACGGGTCCAAGGCTTTCATCACCAACTCGGGGACCGATATCACCTCGGTCATCACCGTCACTGCGGTGACGGGTGACGACGAGATCAGCGCGATCATCGTTCCGGCGGGTACCCCCGGGCTGATCGTGGAGCCGGCGTACGACAAACTCGGTTGGCACGCTTCGGACACGCATGGACTCGTCTTCGAGGACTGCCGGGTGCCCGCCGAGAACCTGCTTGGGGAGCGGGGGCGCGGCTTCCACCAGTTCCTGGCGACGCTCGATGACGGCAGGATTGCCGTGGGGGCCCTCAGCGTCGGCCTGATCCAGGCTTGTCTCGATCTCAGCGTCGAGTATTCCCTCGAGCGGGAAGCGTTCGGGCGGCCGATCGCGGCCAATCAGGGCCTGGCATTCCAGTTGGCTGACCTGGATGTCGCTCTCGAAGCGGCCCGGCTCCTGACCTACAAGGCAGCGGCCCTCAAGGACGCCGGCCAGCCGATCAAGCAAGCGGCGGCCCGCGCCAAACTGTTCGCCTCCGAGGGTGCTGTATCGGCGACCCGGGTGCTCACCCAGGTTCTCGGTGGCTACGGGTTCATGGAAGATGGGCCGGCGGCGCGTTTCTATCGCGACGCCAAGATCCTCGAGATCGGTGAGGGAACCTCAGAGATACTTCGGCTCGTGATCTCCCGGAGTCTCGGACTGCCGGTCCTATAGGACCGCACGGGTGTCGCGTACACTCCGGCCGTGTCGTTGAGCGCATTCCCATTGCTCGCCGCCGCAGCCGGCGACAGCGGTCTACTCGAATCAGAAGTCACGATCATCCTGCTGCTGGGTGTGGCCGCGCTGGTCGCGGTGGTCGCCCGGGTAGTGCGATTCCCGTTCACAGTGGCTCTGGTTGTTGTCGGCCTCGGCCTGGCGTTCCTGCCGGAGGGGTTTCTCGAGGTCGATGTCAGCGCCGAGCTCATCCTGGCCGTGCTGGTGCCGCCGCTTCTCTTCGAAGGCACGTTGCACATCTCATGGCGTAGGTTCCGCGCGGATCTGCCGGCGATCGTCCTCTTCGCCGTCGCCGGGACGTTGTTGGGGTCACTCGTAGTCGGAACTCTGGTGCATCAGTTCGTTGGTGGTGTGCCGTGGGCCCCGGCACTGGCGTTCGGCGCTCTCATCTCGGCCACCGACCCGGTTGCGGTGATTGCGTTCTTCCGCTCGATCGGCGTGAGCAAGCGCCTGACCATCCTGGTTGAAGGCGAGAGCCTATTCAACGACGGCGTGTCTTTTGTCATCTTCACGCTGGCTCTCGGCGCGGCCGCCCCCGGCGCCGCCTTTACACTCGGGGGTGCCGTCGGCGAGTTCATCCTGATCAGCTTCGGGGGCCTCGCCGTGGGCGTCATCATGGGCTACGTCGTGTCGGCACTGATTCTCCGCAACCTCGACGATCACCTGGTCGAGACGGCCGTCACGGTGGCACTGGCCTTCGGCTCCTACCTGTTGGCGGAAGAGTTCGGCGTCTTGATCGGGTACCCCGATACTCACCTCAGCGGGATCCTGGCCGTCGTCGCGGCCGGGCTGATGGTCGGCAACATCGGCCTGCGCAACACGTCGCCGACCACCCGGCTCACGTTGCAGAACTTCTGGGAGTTCCTCTCCTTCGTCGTCAACTCGATGGTGTTCCTGTTGCTCGGGTTGGAGATCGACATCACGGAGCTGCCGGCTGAATGGTTCGCGGTAGGCGTTGCCGTGGCCGCCATCCTCTTGGCGCGGTTGCTGGTCGTCTACGGGCTGGGAACGGTTCACGGCTGGTTCCAGCCCGAGCGGCGGATCCCGACGCGATACAAGCACGTCATGTACTGGGGAGGACTGCGGGGGGCGATCTCGGTCGGATTGGCGCTCAGCCTCGTGGCCTATTCGAACGTGCTCGATGCCGGTCTCATAGCGCGGCTGCAGCTGATGACCTTCGGTGTCGTCCTCTTCACACTCCTCGTCCAGGGACTAACCATCGAGCGACTCATCCGGCGGATGGGGCTTGCCGAGCGTTCCGACGCCGCCCAAGAGCAGCAGCGCCGCCAGGCGCGGCTCTACGCCAACCGGGCCGCCAAGCGCGAATTGGAGCGGCTCTACGACGAAGGTGTCCTGTTCCGCGATCTGTGGGCCGCGATGAACAAGCACTATGAAGGCGAGATCGATGTGAATCGGGCGGCGCTGCGCCACCACCACCAGAGCCACCCGGAGCTGGAAACAGACATGTACCTGACGGCTCGCCTTGATGCTTTGCGTGCCGAAAGGCGGGCCCTGCAAGACGCGGCCCGGCGCGGCCTGATCTCCGAGCACGTCCTCGAAGAGCTCACGCTCGAGGTGAACAACCACCTCGCCGCCCTCGAGTTCATGGAGAGCGATGCCGAGCAGGGCGAGGCGGTCGCCACCGAAGGTTCCGACATTGCCCTCGACGATCCGCCGGCGCACCGATGAGCGGCATCGTATGCGCAGTCCGCGGAGGCCCCGGTAGCCACTTCACGCGCCGGGCGGCGCTGACGCAAGCTGCGGCGACGGGCGCGCCGCTGTATCTGCTGGTCGTGGTGTCGCCCCAGTCGTACGAGCCGCTCCACCAGGGCGAGCAGCGGGCGATCCGGGCCGAGCTGGCCTGGCGCGAATTGGCGCTCGCTCGCTCCAATGCCGCCCAGCTCGGCGCAACCGACGTGCAGTTCAATGTGCAGATACGAATCGGGGATCTCCACGAGACGATCGCACAGTTCGTGAGGGAGGTCGGCGGGGATCGGTTACTGCTCGGTGCTCCGCGAGGCGCGATCGATGCGACGCTCTCCCAGGATGCGATGCTGGAGTTGGTGAGCGAACTACAGAGGGACCTCAACATCGAGGTCGAAGTGGTCGGGCCCGGGACAGGCGATGCCTAGCTCTCTCGGGCTCGGCAGGTTGCGTGACGATGGCAGGGGTTTGTCAGAGCCCCCGGCCCTTCAGAGATCCACTGATTGCCACTCGAGTAGAACAGACCAGCCTTCCAATTCATAGGCCCAACCGGTTATCGCAGCATGGATCCTACGTTTGTCCATTGAAGTTGCAGCAAAGTGGTGCTCCGCCGAGCCCGCTCGGTACTCCATCAAGAAACTGCCGTCTTCGAGCCGCAGAGCTTGCGCGTAGGTTTCTTCCATTCCAAGCCGCTTGACAATGATGAATGATTCGCGGCCCGCCTCAATGTCACTCAGGAGTTCGAACAGCACGTCCTCAGAGGGGTCGTCCCATGCAGTGCCTGACGACATCGTGGCCCTCAGAATCGGTTCAGACATACCGGATTATCGCGCGTCGGTTTGACGGGCGGCGCCTAGCTCGCCAGGTAGGAGCGAACCGTCTCGAGAGTGTCGATCTCCCCGGGTCGCTTGTCGTCGCGATAGCCCTTGACGCGGGCGAACCGCAGTGCCACGCCTCCAGGGTATCGGCTGGAGCGCTGCACCCCGTCGAAGGCGATTTCCACCACCTGCTCGGGCCGAACGTAGACCACATGGCCCTCCCGGTGGGTCTCCAACTCGAGGAATCGCTCCGTCTGCCAGGCGAGCATCTCGTCGGTCATTCCTTTGAAGGTCTTTCCCAGCATCACGAACTGCTCTCCGGCGCGGGCCCCGAGATGGATATTGGACAACCGGCCCTGGCGGCGCCCCGAACCCCACTCCACGGCGAGTACGACGAGATCGAGGGTGTGGGCCGGTTTCACCTTGAGCCACGCCGATCCCCTGCGGCCCGCCGTGTAGAGAGAATCGGCGTCTTTGACCATCACCCCCTCGTGACCCTGGCGCAGCGTCGCCGCGGCGAACTCCTCGGCCGCCACGGGATCCGATGTGAGGATTCGGGGAATCACCAGTCGCTCCGGAACGGCCGACTCGATGCGGGAGACGCGCTGGCGCAGTGCCATGTCGATGAGGTCCTCGTCGAGGCGCAGCGCATCGAATACGAAGAGGTCGAGGTGTCGGGCCGTCTCGGCGTGGCGCCCGAATCGCTGCATCGTCACCTGGAACGGCTCGGGAGTGCCGTCGGGCCGGAGGCTGATGGCCTCGGCGTCGAGGATGAAGGAAGCCGAGGCGATCGCCCGGGCGGCTTCCACGATGTCACCGACCTGAGATGTCACCCGACGCAGACTCCGCGTGAA